>JBDGQM010000050.1:0-18506 GCA_042219065.1 Salinibacter sp.
GGCCTTCGGAGCGCCGAAGTCGTCGACCGGCAAGGAGTACTCTTCAAAAGGATTGGTCATCATCGAGCTGCCACGAGAGAAATAACTGACCCCGCCGATGCGGGAAAAACAATGGTGTTGCTCTGAGAACCGAAAATGAAAAGTGAAAAACCCAGGGCAATCGCATCAAACGGCTGCTTGGTTCGAAAGAACCTCAGATCACCTGTTTTCGGGCATTTAGGAAAAAAATGCACGTACTTTCGTCGCTCCAAACTTGATTTGGAGCCTATCCATCCGGCCGATGTGGCCTCTTCGCAGGGTTGGATGGGCTCTGAGTCAAGCTCAGAGCGACGGTGTAGGACGTTTCGTAGTTGATGCGATTGCCGTGGTGAAAAACCTGAATCACCCCGCTCATTCGTGTCCCGGCTTTCCTCGGCGCGTGCCTCACGACCCGCGGCTGGGCACTACGATGAAAGAAGGTCGGCGAGGTGGTCGACGGACGGCGGGTGGATGAGCCCGTAGTGGTCGGCGGGGACGGCGACGCGCTCAGGATCCTCGAGAAGATCGCCCCAGCCGAGGTGGGGCGGGGCGTCGCGGGATTCCTCGCCTGCGACGACGAGGGTTGTCTGTCCCTCGACGGCACACGAGTCCGGATGGTACTGAAGGTAGGCGGTGGCGTTGGTCCGGTACACCGCGTACACCGTACGCAGCAGGTCGAGTCCCCAGGCCCCCTCGTCGTCGCGCCACGCCTTCATCTTCGTCGAGAGCCATTCGAGCTGCTCCGTCTCGTCGGCGTCGGCCAGTTTGTCGCCCACCCCGTCGAGCTCGTCGGGCGGGGCGCCCGTCACGCCCACGAGGTCGCGCGCAAACCCCTCGAACCCGAGGAAGCGCTCCTCCACCACGTGCTCCCGCAGGAGCGACGGATGTTCGGTGTCGATCATCATCAGGTGCGAGACGGAGACGTCCGCGTTCGTGAGCCGGGCGGCCACTTCGCAGGCGAGGAGGCCCCCGAACGACCAGCCCGCGACGTCGCACTCGGCGGGGGCCAGATGGTCCGTCACTGTCGACACAACCGTGTCGGCCATCGACTCAATGCGTTCCGGTCCGTCGTCGGTCCCGGCCAGGCCGGGCGAGCGGACGCCGTAGACGGGCCGGTCGGTTCGGAGAGCGTCGACCAGCGCCCGGTAGCAAACGATATCGCCCCCCACGGGATGGAGCAGGAGCAGGGGCGGGCCGTCGTCCGCGTCGTTCATCGGGACGAGGAGATCAGTCTCCGTCGAGGCGGTGCCGTCGAGTTGACGTTCGATCGCCTGAGCCATGCCGGCAATGGTGCCCTCCTCCAGAAACGTCTGTTCGGGCACGGAGGTGTCGAACGTGTCCGAGAGCTCCTGCCGGAGCTGGAGGGCAAGAAACGAGTCGCCCCCCACGTCGAAGAAGTCTTCCTCGACCCCGATGGTCTCGAGGCCCAGGACCTCCGTCCAGATGTGGGCCACGGTTTCCTCGACGGGCGTGCGGGGGGCGGTGCGAGTCTCCGAAGGTCTGGCCCGACCGTCGGTCGACTCCTGCACGGCCCCGGGAGGCGGCCCTTCGTCGACGGGCGGTTCGTCGTGGACGTGAAAGAACTGCCGCTCGAACGGATACGTGGGCAGCCGAACCGAGCGGGCGGGGCGCCCGAAGGCCTCCCAGTCGACCGACGCGCCGGCGAGCCAGTTTGTGCCCACGGCGCCCGAGAGGGCGGCCCAGTCGGAGTCGTCACTGCGCGGATGGGCCAGGGAGGGCGTGGCGAGCACCTCCTCGTGGTCCGGAAAGTTCAGGTCGACGAACTTCGTCAGGCCGTGCCCGGGCCCCACCTCCTGAAAGAGCCGCACGCCGTCGTCGTAGAGCGTCCGGAAGCCGTCGCGGAGCCGGACGGTGTGTCGCATCTGGTCGAACCAGTAGTCCGACGAGCGAAGGTGCTCCGGCTCGATCCAGTCGCCAGTCCTGTTCGAGACGTACGGAATTTCGGGCTCGCTGAGGTTGATCGTGTCGACCGTGGCCGTAAACGCCTCGCGGATCGGATCGATGGCCGCGGAATGGTAGGCCACGCGCGGGGGCAGTCGGGTCGTTCGGACGTCGTGCTCGTCCAGCTCGCGCTCGAGCGTATCGAGCACCTCCTCGGGCCCGGAGAGGACCACGTCGGCGTCTGTGACGCGAATGGCCTCGTGGAGGCGATCGGCCCCCGAGACCTGATCTTTGACGGCGGACCAGGGCGCGTCGACGAGGGTCATGCCGCCTCCGGCCACCTCGTTGAGCAGTTCGCCTCGCCGCCACACCAGGGTGAGCATGTCGTCGAGCGAGAGGGCGCCGGACAGGCAGGCCGCGGTGTACTCGCCGAGGCTCGAGCCGATGAGCGCGTCCGGGGTGCAGCCCCACTCCATGAGCAGGCGGCCGAGCGCGTACTCGAAGGAGACGATGGCGCACTGCCGGTGCTGCAGGCCCAGCTCGTCGGGCACGGCGTCGGGGTCCGCACCGGACAGGATGGCCATCAGATCCGCGTCCGCGCGGGGCGGGAGCCGTTCCGCACAGCCGGCCAGGAGGTCGCGCAGCCGTGGCGACCCCTCCAGCAGGTCGGCGGCCATGCCCGACTGGTACGCACCGGAGCCCGGAAACAGAAACGCTGTCTTGCGGGGCGAGTCGAGGAAGGCCTCCGGCGCCGTCTCGAACCGCCGGGCCTGCAGGGCGTCGGCGGCGTCGGCCACGTCGTCGCTCACGAGGTAGCGGCGGTGCTCGAACGCGGCCCGTCCGGTCTGGAGGGTATGCGCGACGCGCGGAAGATCGAGGTCGTCGGTCCGGTCGGCCAGGTCGGTCCCGAGTTGGTCGGTCATGGCGCCGAGGGCCGAGTCCGTCTTTGCGGACCAGACGAGGAGGGAGGCCGGCCGTTCGGGCGCCGAGGGCGCCGAGTGCTGGGTGGGCGCTTCTTCCAGGAGCACGTGCGCATTGGTGCCGCCGATGCCGAGGCTCGTGACGCCCGCCCGGCGGGGCGGGCCGGCCGGGGCCTCCCAGGGCTCGGGCTCGGCCCGGGTGACGAGAACGTCCGACGTGTCGAGCTGGCTGTGGGGGGCAAACTCGCCCGCATGCGCGAGCGGGGGGCGCTCGGCGTGGTGGAGCGCCAGGGTGGCTTTGATGAGGCCCGCAACGCCCGCCGCGGCGTCGAGGTGCCCCACGTTGGCCTTGACGGACCCGAGGTGAATCGGCCCCATCAGGCGCGCCCGGTCGGTCTCAAAGACGTTGCGGAGGGCACGAAGCTCAATGGCGTCCCCAATGTCGGTCCCCGTGCCGTGGCATTCGAGGTACCCGACCTCGTGGGGCTCGACGTCCGAGAACGCGAGGGTGTCCTGGATGACGCTGACCTGGCCCTCCAGGGACGGCGCCTGGTAGCCCACCTTCCGATCGCCGTCGTTGTTGAGGGCCGAGCCGGAGACGACCCCATAGATGCGATCCTGGTCGTCGAGGGCGTCCAGCAGGGGCTTCAGGATCACCACGCCCACCCCTTCTCCCGGGACGGTTCCGTTCGCGGCCTCCGTGAAGGGGCGGCAGTGCCCGTCGGGGGACGTGATGAAGCCTTCTTCCGACCAGTAGCCGGTGCGGGCGTCCGCGGTCATGTCGGCCCCCACGGAGACGCCCCCGGCAATGGCGAGGTCGCTCTGCCCGGTGAGAATGCTCTGGCAGGCCAGGTGGATAGCCCCGAGCGAGCTGGAGCAGGCCGACTGCACCGTGAGGCACTCGCCCCGCAGATCAAGCTTGTAGCCGATGCGGGTCGCTAGAAAATCGCGGCTGTTCCCCAGGCCCACGGCGTATTTCTGGAGGGCGTTCGGCGTGCCGAGGTCTTCTTCGAGGTACTGGGCGTACGCGTTCTCGCTGCTGCTGGCATAGACCGACGCAAATCCGTCGAACGACGTGATGTCGGTGGCGGCATCTTCGAGGGCCGCCCACGTGCACTCCAGGAAGAGCCGATGCTGCGGGTCCATGCGGCGGGCGTCCGCCGGGGACAGGTCGAAGAAGTCGGCGTCGAACCAGGCGCTGTGCTTCAGATAGCCGTACGCGTTGACCCACTGGGCATCTTCGTCGGGGGCTGCATTTGGTGGGGGGCCGCTGTCGTCGAAGTGCGAGATGCCTTCCCGCCCCTCCCGGACCACGTCCGCCCAAAACGACGGGAGGGACGGGGCCCCCGGAAAGCGGCCCGCCATGCCGATGATTGCAATTTTTGTCTCAGGTGCGTCCATGGTGTCGGATCGCCTGTGCGGTCAAGGGAACAGAACAGAGAGTGGTCACTCGTCGTCCCGGTCGGCGCGCCGCCGCCGCTGCTGCTTCAGGCGTTCCCGTCGGGTCCGTCCCCGCTCTCGCTGCGGATTGTCGGGCGCCTTCTTCTGCACGTCCGGCTCGTCCAGGAAGTCGGCGAGTTGGGCGATGGTGGTGTGCTCGAACAGGTGCACAAGGTCGATGTCCTTGTCGAACTGCCGCTGGAGGCGGCGGTGCACCTTGACGGCGGCGAGGGAATTGCCCCCGAACTCGAAGAAATTGCCGTGCCGGGTCACCTGTTCGAGATCGAGCACGTCCCGCCAGATGGAGGCAATGAGCCGTTCGGCCCCCGTCTGGAGGTCGGCGTCCTCGGCGGTGCGGACGTGCTTCTCGGGCTCCGGAAGGCCCTCGCGGTCGATCTTGCCCGCGGGGGAGCGGGGCATGTCGGAGATCTCGACGTACCGTCCCGGCAGGACGGAGGTCGGCAGGTACTCGCCGAGGTGGGCGCGGAGGGCCTGCGCGTCCAGGTCGTGAGCGGCCTCGGGGACGACGTACGCGACGAGCGACTCGACCCGACCATCGTCGCCCTCAAACGGCCGGACGGCGGCGTGCTGGATGCCGGGCGCCTCTTCGAGGGTGGCCTCGATCTCGCCCAGCTCGATCCGAATGCCCCGGAGCTGGATCTGATTGTCCTTCCGCCCCAGGAAGTGGAGGTGCCCGTCCTCGGCCCACCGGACCAGGTCGCCGGTCTTGTACATGCGGGCGCCGGGCGTGTCCGCGTAGGGATTCGGGCGGTACGCCTCGGCCGTCTTTCGGGGGCGACCGCGGTAGCCGCGGGCGAGGCCCGGCCCTGCCGTGTAAAGCTCGCCCTGCGCGCCGGTCGGCACCAGGTCCATCGCCTCGTCCAGGCTGAACAGGGACGTATTGGAGAGCGGCCAGCCGATGGGAATCTGGTCGGCGTCGCTGTCGGCCCGGCTCGGCCACCAGCTGCCGTACACGCACGCTTCGGTGGGGCCCCACAGGTTGAAGAGCTCGGCGTCGTCCCACGCGTCGTGGAACGCGTCGCGGACGGCGGGGGTGAGGGCCTCGCCGGCCGCAAAGACGCGGCGGATCGAGTCGCAGGCATCGGCGCCGTCGGCCTGGAGCAGATTGGACAGCTCGGTGGGCGTCATGCGGAGGACGGAGGCCCCGGTGTCCTGAATCCGGTCGACCAGGTACTGCGGATTCTTTTCGGCCCCGGTTGGGGTCATCACGAGCCGGGCCCCGGCCACCAGCGGATTGAAAATCTCCGACACCGAGACGTCGAAGCTGTAGGGCGTCTTCAAGAGAATCGCGTCGTTTTTGCCCACCGGGAAGTGGGTCTTCATCACGATGAGGAGGTCCGTGATGGCCGCGTGGGAGATCATCACGCCTTTCGGCCGACCGGTGGTGCCGGAGGTGTAGAGGATGTAGGCGAGCTGCTGCGGGTAGACCTCGACGGACGGATTGGCGTCGGGATACTGGCGGGGAGACAGGGTGTTGAGGTCGATGGACGTCCCCTCGATGTCGGTCTGGGTGGGACCGTCGACGACCGTCTGGTCGACGCCCGCGTCCTGCGCCATGTACTGGAGGCGCCGGTCCGGGAGGGAGGGCGGCAGCGACACGTACGCGCCGCCCGCCTTGAGCACGCCGAGCAGGGCCGCGATGAGGGACGCGGAGCGGTCCATGTGCACGCCGACCGGGTCGCCCGGCTCCACGCCGTCTTCTATGAGCCGATGGGCCAGCCGATTCGCCCGGCGATTGAGGTCGTCGTACGTCCAGGTCTCGTCGTCCCCGACAATGGCCGTTCGGTCCGTGTGCGTCGCGGCCTTCTCTTCCACCAGGCGGTGAACCGGCGGGTCCGGCACGTCGATGCGGGCCCCCTTCGCCCACGCCTCGGAGAGCTGCTCGCGCTCGTCGGCGGGCAGCAGGTCCAGGGTCCGGAGGGGCGCGTCGGGATCGGCGAGGGCCGAGGTGAGAAGCTGCTCGAAGTGGGTCGTCATGCGGCGCACCGTGGCTTCGTCGAACCGGTGCGTGTCGTACCGGAAGCGAAGCCGAAATCCCTCGTCCTGCTCGGTCGCGATCAAGAACAGCGGGCAGAGCGCCTCGGGCAGGTTGAACCCGATGGGGTCTCGTTCGACCTCCCCGAGGGTGCCCAGGCGGCCCTCTCGCCGTCCCGCGGGGACGTAGGTGAACATCACGTCGAAGAGGGGCAGCTGATCGACGCGCTCGGCCCCGACGGCCTCCACGATGTCCTCGAACGGCACCCAGTTGCGGGTCATCGCCGCCCGCCATTCCCGCCCGAGCCGCTCGACGAAGGCATCGAAGCCGAGCGACCGATCGATCTGAATCGGGAAGGGGAGCGTGTTGAGGAGCATGCCCACGAGCTGATCCAGCCCGGGGCGGTTCCGGTTCGTCACCGGCATGCCCACCGTCAGGTCCTGCTGGCGGGTGTATCGGGAGAGCAGAAGCCCGAAGAGGCCCAGAAAGACCACCGACAGCGTCGTGTTTTGCCGATCGGCACAGGCCCGGAGGGCGGCCCCGACCTCGTCGTCGAGGTCCAGCTCGACGGTCTTCGCGGGGCCGAACTCGCGCTCCCGGTCGAACCCGTCGAAGGGCCAGTCCAGCCGTTTCGAAACCCCGTCGAGCTGGTCCACCCAGTCGTTGAGGGCGTCTTCGTACTCCGGCCCCTGAAGCCGTTCCTGCTGCCAGAGGGCATAGTCCGCGTACTGGATGGGGAGGGCGTCCGGCCCGGCGGCCGCGGGGTCGCGCCCCGACAGATGGTCGGGGTCGGTCTGGTCGAGAACGTGCTTCCAGAGTGCCACGGTTGGGCCCTCCGGCACCGCCGCCGAACGGGGAGACGCCGGCGTGGGCACCGGGACGGACGAGGCCTCGGCGCTGAGGGGCGTGAGCGGGCGCTGGGCCGACAGGTCGTCGGAGCGCGGCTCAAACACCGCGTCGAAGGTGCGCCCGGCGGGGTCCGTCGAGGGCGACACGGTGACCCGGTGGTCGGTGGGTTGGCCGAGCCGACGCAGGGCATCCGGGTCCAGCGCGTCGTCCCCGGCCGGGGGCGAAAAGGCCGAGAGCGGGGCGGCCTCCGCGTCCGCGTGGAGCCAGTGCTGGAGGTGGAGGGGCTCCCAGACGCGAGCGTTCGGGATGCCGGTCACGAGCACCGAGCCGTTATGCTCGGCGAGACGGTCCCGAAGGGCCGAGAGGCTGGCGGCCTCGTCCCAGGCGATGACGTCGTCGGGACGGCGGGGGGCGGCCTCGGGCCGGGCGTGGAGGAGGGCGCCGTAGCGGAACGCCGACATCTCGGTCCAGTGCTCGGCGGGGGGGAGCGTAAAGTCGAGGCCGGTGATTCCGGGCAGCGCCCGGGCAAACTGGGCAATCGACTGGGGATCGACCAGGAGCTCATCGTCTTGGGTGAATGCCGTCTGGGCCCGGTCGCGGAGCGCCGAGCGGGTCTGATTGGCGGACATCTGGGCCCGCTGCGCGTCGGCGTGGAAGGCGTAGGCGAGGCGACGGTCGCGCACGTCCCCGAGGTACAGGGTGCCGGGGGCGCGCAGCTTCTCGGCGGCGGCGTGGAGGACCGCGTCGAGGTAGCTCTGATCCGGAAAGTACTGGACGACCGAGTTCAGGAGAATCGTGTCGAACTGCCCGTCGAGGCCCTGGGCTTCGTCGGCCCGCCCGTGCACCAGACTGACGTTCGAATAGTCGGCGTCGAGCGCGTCCCGCACCGCATCCACGTACTCCAGGGACTGTTTCGAAAAGTCCATGCCCACGTATTCGTCCGCCTGCGGGGCGAGGCGGAAGAGCAGCATGCCGGTGCCGGACCCAATTTCGAGGGTGCGGCCCAGGTCCAATTGCTGCAGGCGGTCAATCCGGCCCTGAAGCCAGTCCCGCATCTCGGCCTCCGAGAACGGCTCCTCGTCGTAGCTGCTGACCCAGCCGATCGTGTTGAGCGTCGGGTCGTCGACGGTGTCGGGGGAGAGTTCCCGGTGGAGCACGTCGTGGGCGTCCTGCCACGCGTCGGCCTGGCGGGATTCGGACAGGACGAGCGGCTCGGCGTCGCTCTTTCGGACCCGCTCCACCTCGTAGAGGGCCTGCAGGTCGTCGAGCAGGACCCCGAACGTCCACTCGTCGATGGCGATGTGGTGGAAGAGCGGGCAAAACAGCCACGTGTCTTCCGATACTTTAATCAGCGACAGCCGGAGCGGCGTCTCGTCCGTCAGGTCGAACGGGGTTTGGAGCCGGCGGTCGATGAGGGCCTGGGCTTCGGCCTCCGGATCCTGGGCGGCGGTCACGTCCTCGACGGTCCAGGGGACCGGGTCGGGGGCGGGCTGAATGTTCTGGACGGGCGTGTCGCCCTGCTTCGGAAAGGTCGTGCGGAGCACTTCGTGCCGCTCCACCAGGCGCGTGAGGGCGCGCCGGAACGCATCGAGGTCGACGTGGCGATTCAGCCGGATGGTGGCGGGGACGTTGTAGGCCACCGAGTCCGGGTTCAGGGTCTGCAGGAGCCACATGCGGCGCTGGCTGGCCAGGAGCGGGGCTTCGTCTCCGTACTCGTGGGGCTCGATCGGGGCCCGCTGCGGGTCGCTCTGCGGATCGATCGCGTCGGCAAGGTCCGCGATCGTCGGCGCGTTGAGGAACGTTTCCAAGGGCACCTCCGCCCCCAGTTCGTCGGCGATGTCGTGCTGGATGCGTACGGCCAGGAGCGAGTGGCCGCCGATCCGAAAGAAATTCTCGTGGATGCCCACCCGGTCGAGGTCCAGGTGCGATGTCCAGATCGACGCCACGGCGGTCTGCAGCTCGGTCTGGGGCGGCACCCGGTCCTCGCGCCGGTCCGTGATCGTTTCGGGATCCGGGAGGGCCGCGTAGTCGATCTTTCCGCTCGGCTGGAGCGGCATCTCGTCGAGCACGCGCACCGTTCGGGGGACCGCCGGGTCCGGCAGGTGCGTCTCGCCCCAATCCCGCAGTGCAGTCTCGTCGGGCGCGGGGCCGTTTGCGGGCACGATGTAGGCCACGAGGCCGTCCGCCTTGCCCGATCGCTCGTTGAGTGGACGCACCGCGGCCAGGTCGACCCCCTCGGCCTCCTCGAGCGTGGCCTCCACCTCGCTCGTCTCGATCCGCACCCCGCGAATTTGGAGCTGGTCGTCCTCGCGCCCGAGGTATTCGAGCCGTCCCTCCGCCGTCCACCGGGCACGGTCGCCGGACCGGTAGGCCCGCCGGCCGGGCCGATCCGAGCGAGCATCCGGGACGAACCGGAGGGCCGTCTCGCGCGGCCTGCCGCGATAGCCCCGAGCCTCACCCGCGCCCGACACCACGAGTTCTCCGGCCGTCCCGTCCGCCACCGTCGTTCCGTCCGGAGCCACCACATGCGCGTCGTAGCCCGGCCACGGGCGCCCGATGGAGGTGACGGCCGCCGAGCCCGCCTCCTCGGCACAGTTCAGTCCAGTCTGGCCGCAGCACATCTCCGTGGTGCCGTAGAGGTTGTAGAGCTCGGCGTCGACCTGCTGCAGGAACGTGTCCCGAACGTCGCCGCTCAGCGCCTCGCCCGCCGAGTAGACACGCTCCACGGAGCCGCACGCCCGAAAGTCCTCACGATCCATGAGCAGGCGGAGGCGGGTAGGCGTCACGAAGACGTCGGTCACCGCGTGCGCCTGAATGGTCTGTACCAGCTGCCGCACGCCGCGGGCCGCCGGTGGGGCCACGGCCACGCAGGCCCCACGGATGAGGGCCGAAAACAGCTCCGAGATGGAGAGGTCGAACGTGTAGGAGGACTTGAACAAGACGGTGCGGTCGGCACCGATCTGGCCAATCTCGTCGGCGAAGACTTGCGCGTGATGCCGGAGGGCCCGGTGGGACTGCATCACCCCTTTCGGACGGCCCGTGGTGCCCGAGGTGTAGAGGATGTAGGCCAGGTGCTCGTCGCGAACGTCGACGCTCGGGGCGTCCTCGGGCTCGCTCGCGAGGCCCGAGGCGGTCACGTCGATGGTTCTGTGTTCGGGGTCGGGCAGCGCCGCGTCCGGGTCTGCGGTCAGCACCGCGTCGACGCCCGCATCTTCGGCCATGAACTGAAGCCGGTCCGGGGCGAGGGAGGGCGGAAGTGCCACGTAGGCGGCCCCCGCCTTCAGCGTGCCCAGCAGGCTCGCCACCAGCTGTGGAGAGCGGTCTACGTGCACGCCCACCGGGTCCTCGGGGCCGAGGCCCTCCTGGCAGAGGCGGTGGGCGACCTGATTGGCCCGTCGGTTGAGCGCGGCGTACGTCCAGGCATCGTCCCCGAACCGGAGCGCCGTCTGCTGGGGATTCGATTCGGCGTGCCGTTCCACGAGGCCGTGTACCGGGACCGATGACCTCTCGCTCGCCCCCAGAACAGCCGGGGGCTCGATGGAGCTCCGGGGGTCGGGAGAACGATTCATCAGGGGCGGAGCGCACTCTTGTGCGGGGTGAAGCTACGCGGTGGAGCCGGGGCGTTCAGACCGAATCTGGGGCGCTACATCGGGGCGAGATCACTCACAAAGCGGCTTGCGTCGGCACAGGGCAGGGCGGCGGGGAGGCTGTGCTTCCGAACCACCGCTCCGACCATTCCCTCAGCGGCGGAGAACGACCGGAGGGCCCAGCGGGTGGCAGAGGCGTGGGGGGACGACGGCGCGTGCTCCGCCGCGTCGTCGAGACCGATCACGGTGTCTGCGTCAAAGGTGCATTCGACCGTGTGCGGGGCGCGCTGCAGGCCGTGCCCGGTCGCCTTCAGGAAGGCCTCCTTGCAGGTCCAGACCCGGAAGAAAAACTCGGGCCGACGGGCTGCGGGAAGGTCCCACCATCGCTGTCGTTCCGGCTCCGTGAACACGCGCTGGATGAGTCCTTCCATGTCGGCCTCGCGGTCCTGCGACTCCACGTCGATGCCCACCGGGTGGGTGCGGCTGAACGCGGCGACGACCACGTCCTCGGCGTGAGCGATGTTGAACGTGAGGGCCGGTTCGTTCGCCTGGGCGCTGTTCAACCGGGGCTTTCCATGCAGTCCCTCGGTGATGGAGATGCTCCGGGGGGAGCAGTCGTATCGGTGAGCAAGGACGGCGCGGACCAGGGCCCGGCCGGCAAGGTGTCGGTACCGGTCGGCGTCGAACCGATACTGCTCTGCCCGACGATGCTCGGACTGCACGGTGAGGGGCCGAAGGACCGCTCCGGGATCCTCGCCCAGCTCGCTCAAACGAAGACGCCAGATCTGGAGCGAGGATTCGTCCGGCCCGAATTCATCAAATGGTTGTGTCCACTTGGTGGGCGGTGTCGTCATTGGGATTAGACCGGCGTCGGAGACGCAGAGAGAACCAACTCGATGTCTGTCGATCGCCCGGAGGCCATCTGCCGCCCTGTCCCCGTTCGCGCGATCACGGATCGGGACCACCTGCCTTCAGAGGGGATGCACACGAGCCCGCGTTTTCAGACCGAGTTTGTGGAATGCCTTGTTCCGTTTGGAAAGAAGGTACCGGACTGATCGCGGGAAAGAAACCCCTCCGGTCGCTTCGGGTGTTGGTGCCTGTGTCCAAGCGTTTGTCTTTAAGATCCGGCAAGGGACGCCTTTTTGAGAAAGTCGACGCCAGCCGTGATCATGAAAAAGCCTCTACCGATGCGTAAGGGACTTCTTAAACGGAATGCGCCCACCTCGACCGAGAATGCTCTGGCGGAACGGGGCTGAGTGTGGGAGTGTGGGCGTACGGGCGTTCTTTCTCCCACACCCACACACTCCCAAACGCCCATACCCAGAGGCTTTATCTTCAGGAATTTCTGCACGGCTCGGTAAGGGACGCGTAGGGGGCAAGGCTTGTATTTTTCGCATTCAGGAGTGCTATAATTACGGACACAGTTGGCATTAAGTAAAGCGCGCCGATGGTCGAAACGCAAGTACAAACGTTCGCGGTCGTCGCCAACCAAGAGGAACAGTATTCCATCTGGCCGGATGCCCGGGACATTCCGGACGGATGGGTGGCTGTGGGACCCACGGGGCCGAAAGAAGAGTGCCTGGACTACATCGAGCACGTGTGGACCGACATGCGTCCCCGGAGTCTGCGGGTTCAGACCCGCGGGGAGGAGGCGTCGTCGGAGGAGCCCGTCGAGGCCAGCGAGGACCTCCGGACCCTCGTCCGCAACGTCCTCGCCCGGTACGACGACCGGGTCGACGCCTACGCCGAGGGACGTTCTGAGCTGTTCGGATGGTTCCTTGCGCGGGTCCTGGAGGCGGACGAGTCCGGCAGCGTTGTGCCGGATGCGGCCCGGGCCGAGCTGAATCGTCAGCTTCCGGACCTGTACTGATTGGGGCGATCGTCGACCCGCGGGGGCTCCAGGCGGGCCTCTCTCATCCTTGAAAGAGCGCCTCGAACGAGCGCCCCCGAGGGCGTGGACGGACCCCTCTTGTCGCTATGCATGAGGCCGGCGGGGAAACGTCCCGGCTTTTGAGGAATTTGCTGCGTCACGTCACACATCATCACGGAGGGACCCATTGATGGAGGCATCGTCACTCTACCGGATCGCCCAGGGACTGCAAAGGATTGAGGTGCGGATTGAGGCCGCCGAGGACGACGCCGGACACGTGGTCGTGCTCGTGGGACAAAACGCCACGTATCGCTCCCGTCTCCTCACGGAACAGGGGGCGGTGGCGATCAAGCGCTTCCTCACGCGGCTCCAGGATCGTACGGGCGGGACCACGGACACGGATCGCACGGAAACGACCCCAGAATCTCAGGATCGCGCGGGAGCGCCCCCGGACGCCCCGGATCGTGCGGGGAGAACCGCGGATCCCCCGTCGGGCCAAGGGGGAACTGCCCCGTCCGGCCGGACGGGGAACGCGCGGTCGGAGCGGATCGTGGAGCGGCACAGCAAGCGTCACCCGAATCTCTCGACGCAGGCCGTTCGGGAAACCATCAACGAACTGGGGGAGGACTGGGACGAAGCGGTCCTCGACGAAGAATTGACCCGTCGTTCGTACACCAAGGTGCTCGAGAAGCACCTGCGGAGGGGCGCCTGGGGGGTGCTTGTCACCACGCAGCAAGATGGCGACGTGTGCGAGATCTGCAAGGAGCTCGACGAGGTGGCCTATAGCATCCGGCGGGCGCTCCGCGAGAAGCCCCTCCCGCGACGAGAGTGCAGCAATCGAAACTGCCGGTGCAGCTATCTGCCCGTGTTTCAGGAAAACGATCTTGCCAACGACGTCCCGCGGCGGACGCTGTAGTCCCTCCCTCGTCGGCGGCTGGATCCCGTCGGCGGCTGGATCACCGTGTCCCCGCGCGTCGCACCCATCGTCGGGCGCTGAAACTGTGATGTCGCGCCGCACGTCCGGCGGGCTTCCTGTCGATTTCCGTCGCCCCCAATCGTCCCGAGGGGCAGATCTTCGCCGTCGGTGCTCCCCCGCTGCATTGGTCCCCCGCTGCATCAGCAGGTAGAGTGGAAGAGACCGCCCACGGCCTCGTCGGCCGCCTGGAGCTCGTTATAGCGCTCAACGGCCTGCTTGGTCTGCAGGACGTGGGTGTCGATGCCTGCCTCGTCGAGCATGTCGAGCGTCTCGGGCTTCACCTGCAGGCGTTCGTTCATGCCCCGCGACAGAACCACCACCGAGACGCCGTGGTCGAGCAGCTCCTCCACGTCGGCCGGTTGGATGCCGGGGCTGTGGGACGTCCCGGTTTCGTTCCAGTCCCAGGCCCGGGCCCCCCCGGGGTACAGCTTCGCATCTTTGAAGGACTGGGCGCCATCGTCGATTTCGAGGCGGCCCCAGGAGACATGCGTGATGCGCGGCGATGGGTCGGCAACTTGCATGGCAAACGCGGGTGGGTTGTGAGAAGCGATGAGAACCTGTTTGGCGAAACATCTGCGGCCTGCGACTTCGTGGATCTCGTGCAAAACGGTTTCTGCACTCGCCCGGTAGCGCCGCTACAGGGCTCGTTTGAGCACCGTTTTGCAGCGTCGCCCACTGTGTCTCGGCTGAGCATCTGCTCGCAAAACAGGTTTTGACGAATCGATCCTCTCACAGGCCAAACGGGACGGGGCGGGCCAACGTTCAGCGGACGGTCCCGTCTCGATCACGTGATGATCGTAGGAGCGCCCGTCTCGTACGCCTCCCGGAGGGCCTTGGTCGCCTCGGCACGGAGTGCCTTCGGGGTATCGATGCGGGTGCCCCACACCGCCACGCCCACGCTCACGCCGCCCTCGAGCTCTCCGTCCTCCCGGGCCATGGTCGTTTCCAGGTCGGCCACTTGCGGTTCCACGGCATCGGGATGCTTCCGGAAGAAAATGCCGTAGGTGAGTTCGCCAAATTGCTCGATCCGCTGGCTCGGGGCGAGTTGTTCGAGACGGGCGTGGAAGCGGCGCTCGGCCGAGGCGACGGCCTCGTCTCCCCGGCGGGCAATGGACTCGGCCCGGTTGAGGTGCACGAGGGCGAGCGCCAGGTCGTCGTCGGCCGCCTGGGCCGCCTCCATCTCTTCCGCGACAATCTCGCGGCGGGGGCGCGGGGACGAATCGTCGGGGGCCGCAGACGCAGGGGACTCGGGCGCGGCTTCCGGCTCCGAGGGCTGTCCGTTCACCTGCTCGTCCGAGGAACCCGGCGCGGGCGGGGGCGAGGGGGCCTGACGGGTCGAGAGAAGAAGGGCGACCGTCTCGGCAAAGTGCTTGAGGAGGGAGCGAGCCTCCGAGGTGCCGAGGTCCGTGTCGGCGGGAGCGTCCGCCAGAAGAAATGTCGTGGAGGACGTGTCGGGACGAGACACCGGTGCGGCGGCCAGGTGGTCGACGGTCGGCGGGTCGTCGTAGTATCGGAGGTCCTCGATGGCAATTTCCTCTTCGGCGAGGGGCCGGAGGGTGACCGACTCTCGCGACATGGTGGCCGTGAGCAGGGGGGTCTGCGTGTCGAACGTGCCGCTGGACTGCACGGACGAATGGGTGCTCGCGATGGCCTCGATGCGATACGTGAGGGCGATTTCCTCCTGTACGAGAAGACACACCGTCTGCGCGTCGATGGCGGCCCGCAGCGACTCCAAGAGGGGACCGAGGACCGGCGGGCCCTCCGCGGTCGTCGCGCTGGACGCGGGAGTAGGGGCGTCGTCCGTCTGACGGGCATCTGTTCGTGAAGGGGGGGGCGGCTCAGTCGCGGACGGCGTAGTGTCTGCGGGGGGCGATGTGGTCGTCCCCGGTTTCGGGTCAGAGGCATCGTCCTCGGGCGCATCGGGCTGGGATTCCGTCTCGGCGTCGTCCGCTGCGTCTTCAGGCTTAATGTCGACAATCCCCATTTCTTCGAGGTCCGGTTCGGGGTCCTCGGAGTCGGGCGTGGGGCGAGGGGGAGGATCGGGGGCTTCGTCCTTGACCGTGGTCCACAGCCACCATCCCAGCAGGCCGATGCCGCCGACGACAATCAGGCCCGCGGCGACGTTCAGCCACGGACGCTCAAACATGAAGGCCAGCCCAGGAACGAGAACGGCCAGAAGGGCGAGCAGGGTGCGGAGCATGCAGGAACGGGAGATGAGGCCCGCTTCGGTGTTAATACATCGGACCCTGAAAGGTAACCCCAATTCGGCGGTAATGTCAACAAAATGGCGACCCGCTACGGCTCGGCGGGGACCGTCTCGGGGGAGGATACGGCCGCGTTTGTGGAAATGGTATCGATGTCGTCGGGGAGTGAGACGGACGGAAGGGTCATCGGCGGGGTTGTGCCCGGCGGAATGGGGTTCGGCTCCGCCCAGAGCGTACCGTCGTAACTTTCCATGAGGACGTGGTCGCCCGCCCGGCCTTTCACGTAGCTGCGGTTGAGCGGGACTTTTCCGTGGGGCGTGTCGAGGACGTAGGTGGGAATCGCGAAGCCGGAGGTCCGCCCGCGCAACTGGCGCATGATGTGCATGCCGGTCTCGATGGGGGTGCGCAGGTGGCCGGTGCCCCCGATAATTTGCGCCTGATAGAGATAGTAGGGCCGCACCCGCATGCGGACGAGCCTCTCATTGAGGGCTTTCATGGTGGCGGGATCGTCGTTGATGCCGTGCAGGAGCACGGTCTGGTTGCCCACCGGCACCCCGGCGCCCTTGAGCCGGTCGATGGCCGCCGCCGCGTCGTCGGTGCACTCCTTCGGGTGATTGAAGTGGGTGTTGAGCCAGATCGGCTTGTACCGCTCCAGCAAGGCACACAGGTCGTCGGTAATGCGGTAGGGCAGCTTCACCGGCATGCGCGTGCCGAACCGGATAACCTCCACGTGGTCGATGGCCCGCAGGCGACTGAGCAGCCACTCCAGGTTGGCCTCGTTGAAGGTGAGGGGGTCGCCGCCGGTGAGGAGCACGTCGCGGATCTCGTCGTGGGCGGCGATGTAGTCGATGGCCGCCTGGTGCTCGTCGGTGCGCATGAAGTACTCGGCGTCGCCCACCATCCGCTTGCGGAGGCAGTAGCGGCAGTAGATGGCGCACTCGGCGGTGACGCAGAAGGCGACGCGGTCTTCGTAGTTGTGGATGAGGTTTTTGACCGGTGAATGGCCGGTCTCGTCCAGCGGATCGATCTCGTCTACGATGTCGTCCCCGAACTCATCCAGGGTCGGGACGACCTGCCGGCGCACCGGGCACGAGGGATCGGTCGGGTCCATCAGGGCCGCATAGTACGGCGTGATGTTCCACCGGAACGTGTCCCCCGCCCGATCAATGGCGGCCAACTCGTCGTCGGTCGGCTCGATCCACTCGCGGAGGGCCTCGGCGTCATGGATGCGGTTTTGCATCTGCCAGCGCCAGTCGGTCCACTTCGGATGATCGGGGCCTGGACGCGATTCCGATGGTGCCATGGCAGGAGTGCGGTCGGTGAAAACGGAAGCTGGACTGCGTGTTGGCGGGGGCGGGGGCGACCTCATACGGCCGGAAGGAGCGCTCGTCGGAAAGCGGGGAACGGTGACGGTTGCTTTCCAGCATGGTATCTGCGTCCATCCTACGGGGCCACGTGCCATTCGTTGCCCAAATCCGCGAGCTGCACGGCATTTGTCCTCAGCGCCTGACGCTTGAGCGCGAAGATGCGAATTAAGGGTTGAGGCGAACGTGGCTCTGTCGTCCCGAAAAATTCCAATCGAAGGCTTGTCATCCTGAGCTTGACTCAGGATCTCCTCGAATACAGCGGTGCCCTCCCCGAAGAGATCCCGCATCGGGGTGCGGGATGACCTGCCATGGGATTTTTCGGGACTGCATTCAGAATTGTCCGGTAGGTAGTCCTCAGCGCTGACCGATGCGCAAGGAGCTTCGTAGACGAGGTGTCCCAACCTCGATCAAGAATGGTCTGGCGGAACGAGGTTGAGTATGGGAGTGCGGGCGTGTGGGCGTTTTTCTTCCATACCCACATACTCCCAAACGCCCATACCCAGAGGCTTCGTCTTCAGAGATTTCTGCACGGCTCGGTAATGCCCGAGCACGAAAATGCAAGCTGAGCGTTTACGCTTGGTCGAGCCGCCGCAGTCCGCGCTCGAACACCTCCGCCAGGTAGTCGACATAGTCGCGCCCCATCAACTCGGCGACGATGGCAAACGTATCGTCGGGCGCGAACGTCGGGAGCGGATTGATCTCCAAAAACCAGGGCTGGCCGTCGGCGTCCACGCGGAAGTCGGCCCGGGCGAAATCGCGGCAGTCGAGCCGATCGAACGCGCGAAGCGCTAGCGTCTGCAGGCGGTCCTCGAGGTCGGGCGTGAGGGTGCCGGGCAGTTCGTAGTCCCAGTCCTGCTGGGCCGTGGGGGCGCCGCGGTGCTCCAGGGCGTGCAGGCCGAGGCCCGTCATGGGCTCCACCCCCCGCTGGAGCACGGGCAGGGCCTCGGGCGGGGCGTGCCCCACCACCGCGACCGTAAACTCGCCGCCGCCCGCCACGAAGCCTTCGGCCACCGCGTCCTGCTCGTAGGTGGTCGTCACCCGCTCCACCTCGCGCCGGAGACTTGCGACGTTGTCGACCTTGCTCTTCGGGGTGATGCCCTTCGAGGTGCCCTCGTGGCGCGGCTTCACGAAGAGGGGGAAGGGGGGCCGGTCCTCCGGGTCTACGTCCGTGGCGCCGCCGTAGACGCGATGGGGCGGGGTGGGCACGTCGGCGGCCGCGACGAGGTCTTTCGTCCAGGCCTTGTCCAGCGTCACGGAGAGCGTGAGGGCGTCGGAGCCGAGGCAGGGCACGCCCGCCATCTCCAGCAGGATGGGCGCGTAGGCCTCACGGTTGCGGCTGTGGGCCGCCTCGGCGATGTTGAGGGCGGCGTCGAGGTC
>JBDGQM010000051.1:0-5030 GCA_042219065.1 Salinibacter sp.
TGCCTTGGGTTTTGAGATCGCGTACTGCTTGTACAATCACGATTGACACGGTAGTAGGCGGCCCTCCGTCGTGTTGGCGCTCTACGGGTCGCGTCTCTCCGTCCGGCCCTGCTCCGGGGATGCCTATCCCGTTTTGATTTCATTGTGTCGGCACGAAAATGGACTGAGGTCGGCAGCTTGGGAGCAATCGGTTACCCTGTAGACTCATAACGTTCACCGTTTTAACGTTGCAACGGTTGGTATCCCAAACTCGCCCGAGGAGAGTAAACCCTACTGGCTCTGCCGACATTTTCTACTGGAATCCGTCTGATGGTCCGTCGCCCCCGCCCCACCCAAGAGTCCGCACATAAAAAAGCCCAGGACCGCAGTGGCCCCGGGCTCAAAGACCGTCCGGACCGAACGGACGTTGCTAGTTCATGCAGGTCGCCTTCAGCGTGTCGCGCCGGTCCGAGAGCGTCGCCTCCCATTCCGACTCTTCAACCGGCTCGTCGCCCTTGAAGTACTGCCACTCGTCGACGCTTTCGTCGGAAATGACGACGGAGTTCGTCATGTGGGCGACGCGCTTCAGAACAGGCGAGGTGCCCATCTGGTGGACAAAGGTGAGCGTGCATTCCCCGTCGGCCGACTTCTCTTTCACCGACAGCCAGTTGTCGCCACAAACCTGACAGCTGTAGAAGCGCGACTCCTGCTCCTCCCCGAGTAGGTCGTCAAACTCGTCCTCCTCTTCGAACACCACCTGCATCGGACGCAGGCTCTCACAACCACAGGTCTTGCAACGGAGCTTTTCCATATGGAGGGACTGAGGGGTTGTTGAACAACCAATTCGGAGTAGCAACGTGCCCACCCCGTGAGAGTTCGTGGACGCGGGCGCGATTCATCGCCTGCGGGCAGATCCCTCCCGGATCTCGCCGAAAGTTTACCTATGGGCGACACGAGCACTTCGCCGGACGGACAGAGATCCAGCACTCCCCGGAACCGCCGGGCAATCGTATGTTACCGATGTCCCGGAACACCTGTTAAGGATGTCCCCGGTCTATACAGAGAAAAAACGCCCATACGCCCAGACTCCCATACCCAGCCCCGCTCCCGCCAGAGCATTCTCGATCGAGGCCGGCGCCCCCGTCTGCGAAGGGCCTCACGCATCGGTAGGCGCTTCTGTCCCACCGACGCTCAGCGCCAGACGAGATCGACGTCGTCTCGCCCGAGACGAACGGCCGCCCCAATCTGGACGTCAAAATTGAGGGCGTAGAAGAACCGAAACTCGAGGCCGATGCCCGCCCCGACGGAGCTGTACGGGCCCCCTCCGTCCCCGAGCGCCGTCATCGTTTGCCCGAAGCCGTACCCGTAAAGCACCTTCGCATAAAAGGGAATGAGTGTGGACCCGTCGTCGACGTACCAGAGCGGGTGCGTGACCTCCGCGCCGACCCGCAGGAAGGAGCCGGCCCCGAGCGCCACGTCCTCGTAGCCCCGCGGGACGAACTGGCTCGTGCCCACGACGGACCCCTGGTTCTGGACAAGCAGGCCCGCCCCGAGTCGCACTCCGGTGTGACGCCGAAGCGCGAGCGGAAGATACACGTCTGCGCTCCCGATGAAGGCCCGGCTGGGCGAAATATTGTCGGTCCATACGTCGATCTCGGCGCTGGAGCGGAGAATGAGGCCCTGATTGGGCACGAGGTCGCGGGGATTCTGCTGCACGCGGTGGCCCCACGCCGCCCGGGGCGACAGCGTAATTCGGTCGCGCCACGGGGTCTGCCCCCCGTCGACGACGTCCCCGAAAAACCGAGTCTGCCGGTACTCCGCGCCCAGCGACAGGGCCGCAACGCTCTGGTACACGTTCGACTGCAGGCGAATGGGCAGCCGTGTGTCGAGCGATACCCCTCGCTCTTCGAACCCGACACGTGCGGACTCCGGAGAGTCTTCGAGCGCCACCGGCACGGTCTTGGGCGTATTGAATACCGTCAGCGACGGGCGGAGCCGCCAGCGTCCCGACTGCACCGTGGCCGCGCCCCACAGCCGTCCGTCCTGCAGGTACGCGTTGCCCTCGTAGCGCCACCGCCCCAGCGGGTCGTTCCCTTCCACGCCGACGCCCACGCCCACCCCGAGCTTTTCAATGCGCCGGGCGGTGGGGCGGTCGGCCTCGTCGGGGTCGTACCGGACCGTCGGGTACACCATGCGCGGGGCCAGGTGGCGCCACGCCTGGTAGGGACGACTCTCGGTAAAGCCTGGGGAGTCGTTTCCCTCCGCCTGCCCCTGGCGGACCGGGGGCCGCGGCGGCTCGGTGCCCAGAAGGACGGCCGACGAATCCACGACCTCCGCCGCGTCCGGGCGAAAGGGCATGCGCACAAGCTCGTGGCGCTCGTGCTGATACTCGATGAACGCCACCGACGACCGGTCGGGCGACAGCGAGGGCTCGAGCGCCCCGAACGGAACGTTCGTGAGCCGGAGGACCTCTTCAGTTTCCGTATCAAACGCAAAGACGTTCGCCACGTCGGACAGATCGGCCGAGAAGAGAAGATACCGCCCCTCCGGCCCCCAGCACAGATCGTAGATGATGGCATCCTGAAGCCCCAGCCAGGGCCGGAGCCGAACGCTGTCTCGTCGCTGGGGATCGACCCGGTAGATCCGTTGCGTTCCCTCCACGTTCAGCAAGACCGCGACGGTGTGCCCGTCCGGAGACGGGGCAATTTGCTTGAAGCGTGCTTCTTCGAACTGCGTCAGAGGCTGAACATCGGGGCCGTCGAGACGCGCCCACTGACTAAAGGCGCCATCATTCTGAACGGCCCAGAGGTCTCCGTTCGGGGCCTCTACCGGGGCAAAGGCGCGCCCGCCCTCCGTCAACTGCGTCGCCGTCCCGTCCGACAAGTCCACACGTTCGACCTCCGCCACCGCCTGCGTGGGCACCCAGGGGTCCGGCACGTAGCGGGAGGCATAGAGGGCACTCGTATCGCGGCCGAGGGTGTAGGCATAGTCCTCCGTGGTCGTTTGGACCCGCACGAGCGACCGCTCCCCCGTTTCCGCGTGCACTCGGTAAAAGCCGCGCCGCACGTCGTACCCGTGCAGGTAGGCGACCAGTGAATCCGCGCTGACCCAGTAGGGCCGCCGGTAATTCCGGCCCGTTTTCCCCGCCACCACCTCCGTCTTCGTGAAGGGCGCGCGGCGCTCCATGTCCCGCTGATACCGGGCCTGAAAGGTCGAGCGGAGGCTGTCGTCCAGGGCGCCGGGCCACTGGCCCAGCCCCGCCCAGAGTCCGACTCCGAACCCCAGAAAGGGAACCCGGCTGTGGAGCGCCGTCGCCTCCCGGAAGAACGCCGCGTTGGGGCGGTCGCCGCGCTCCGTCCACGTCTTGAACGCGTGCGCCCCGCCGATATAAAAGCGATTGAACGGCTGGGTGTACGCGGGCGGCTCCATCATCTGCGTGAGCGACCACGGATCGTCCGACAACATGGCCGCCCGCATTTTCATGGTAAAGAGGGGCGCATTCAGCCGGCCCGCCCCCTTCTCGTACCGGCTCTCCCGATACACCGCGACGCCCTCCACGAGGCCCCGCGGGGCGCTGAGATTGTAGGCGCGGGCCACGTCCGGGGCGAAGATGCGAACCAGATTCCCGATCCCCAGTCCGGCATCCACCTCCCCGTGCATCGCATGAACGAGCTCGTGCGAGCCGACTAGGGAGGGCCACGACGAGGATCGCGCCACCAGGGCATCGTTCCGGATGCTGGGCGCTTCAATTTCTTGCTTGAAAGGAAACGGCGTGACGAACCCGTTCGACCGATCGGAAAAGCCGTCCACCACGACCGGCATCTCGATGGAACGGGGCGTGGACCCGACGAGGCTGTCCGTGCCCGCCCGGCTGCGACGAAGCGCGCGGCGGACGCGCCGGGCCGCATCGGCGGTGCCCTTCTGATAAATGAGGTCGAAGTGGGGACCCGGCACGGTCCGATACTCCGCGGAGGCGGGCCGATAGGTCACCTGGTAGAGATCCGAGCTCAGCTGTGTGACCCCTTGTGCCCGTCCAGAGAGTGCCCAAACCCCCAGCAGAACGAGCGCGCCGCACCCACAGACCGCCAGTCGAAGATATTGAAGGTGGACATTCATGCAGAAATGTAATAATTTCTTTACTGGGCGTCCGCCGGACCCTAAGGGGCCCGCATTCGCCCCCCGAACAGAAATGGTCTGCTGTGCGCAACTTGAATGACCGGCACGTGTTTTGGGCGTCCTCCCTCATCGGGCGGAATGCACATCCAGCCGTCCACCTGCGCCAAGATTCTTCGCATTCTCCCCCTTTCCCCATGACGTGTACCCTCGAAGCCCGCTGGTTCGGCGCCCCGCCCCTCCCCGACGCACTCCAGGAGTGGTTCGACACCCTGGGGCCCGTGGAGACCTCCACACGACGGGATCTCTATCTGCCCGCCGAGGATCCCACGCTCAACCTGAAGCTTCGGGACCAGCAGCTTCAGATCAAGCGCCGACTGGCCGGCCCCCTGCGCACAACCTTCAGTTCTCAGGCGGCCGGTCGCTGCGAGCAGTGGACCAAGTGGAGCTTCCCCCTCCAGGACGGGCGCGCATCGCTCTGGGACCGCGACCCGACCGACCTGTGGATTCCCGTCGAGAAAACCCGTCGTCAGACCTCGATCCCCCCCGAACACCAGTCGTCGCTCTCGGGCGCCCTCCCGACCGCGCCCTCCGCCACGATCGAGGCCGAACTGACCCAGGCGGAGGCCAATGGGGACCACCAGTGGACGTTTTGCCTGGAAGCGGAAGGTCCCGTCCCCGGCCTCACCGACACCCTCATGGCGGCAGGGGCGGAGTTGCTGGACGGCCGCCTGCCGGTCACCCTGTCGGACGATCAGTCCTACGGCTACGTCCGATGGCTGCAGCAGCTCCCGTCCGTGAGCGCCCGGCCGGCCCCGGAGATCCAGATTCCCCGCTCCCAGTAGTGGGCAAACACGCAACCCCCCTGACCGGATGACCGGACAGAGGGGGTTGCCTCCTCGCACCTCGTGGAATCTCGGGAATTAGCTGTCGGCTCC
>JBDGQM010000052.1:0-10554 GCA_042219065.1 Salinibacter sp.
ACGGTCTGCGGCGCGTGGTGGACCGGTCCGGTCTGCTACGACGGGACGCCGAAGGGCTACGCGGTCTACGAGGTCAACGGGGAGTCCGTCGAGTGGCGATACAAGTCCACCGGCCACGACGCCGACCATCAGATGCGGACGTATTCGGCCGGGGCCGACCCGACGGCGCCCGACGAGGTTGTCGCCAACGTCTGGGGCGCCACGGACGACTGGACGGTGGTGTGGTACGAGGACGGCATCCGCACCGGCCACATGGCCCGCCGCGTGGGCGTCGATCCCATGAGCCGGCGCCGCCACGAGGGCGACGATCAACCGAAAAAACACACGTGGGTAGAACCTCAGCCCACCGAGCACCTCTACTACGCTCCTGTAAATCCCGATGCCAATCGGGTCCGCGTAGAGGCCACCGACTGCTTTGGCCGTACTTACGTGGCCCAGCACGACCCCGATACGAATCAAACGCCCTCCTCCTCCGGATGACGCCTCGCCCTTCTTCCTGTAGCCCTCTCCTCGGACTCGCGGCATCGCTTCGCTGGAGATCCCTCGCCGGGGGTGTCGTCGTTCTGATGCTGAGCCTCGCCGGAATCGGCTGTACCGGGCCGGAGGGGCTCTCGTCCACCGCCGAGGTGGAGACCCGCACGCCGCTCACGCGCATTGCCTTCGGCTCGTGCAACGACCAGACCGCCCCGCAACCCCTATGGGCACCCATCCGCGCCGCCAAGCCGGACCTCTGGGTGTGGATGGGCGACAACGTCTACGCGGACACGGCCAACATGGCGGCCCTCGATTCGATCTACGCCCGGCAGAAGCGCCGGCCCGGCTACCGCGCCCTCCGCGCGTCGACGCGCGTCATCGGCACGTGGGACGACCACGACTACGGTGCCAACGACGCGGGCCGCTCCTACCCGAAACGGAACCGCAGTCAGATGCACTTCCTCGACTTCCTGGACGTGCCGGAGGACCACCCGCGACGGGAGCGTGAAGGGGTGTACAGCGCGCACGTCTACGGGCCGCCCGGGAAACGTGTGAAGGTGATCCTCCTCGACACGCGCTACCACCGCGATCCCCTGACTCGGGATCCGCTCACGAGCCAGCGATACTTCCCCAACGAGACCGGAGACATCCTCGGTGAGGCGCAGTGGGACTGGTTGAAGAACGAACTGCGCACGAGCACCGCGCAGATCCACCTCATCGGCACCAGCATTCAGGCCGTCTCCAGTCAGCATCCGTGGGAGAAGTGGGCCAATTTTCCCCGGGCCCAGAAGCGACTCTTCCGCGTCATTGAGGCGTCCGGGGCCCCGGGCGTCGTCCTGCTCAGCGGCGACCGCCACCACGCCGAGCTTTCGCGGCACGACACGGCGATCGACTATCCGCTCTACGAGCTCACCGCCAGCGGCCTCACCCACCACGCCTCCCCCGGCGACGAGCCGAACCGGCACCGCGTCGGATCGCTCGTGGCGGCGCTCAACTACGGCCTCGTCACGATCGACTGGACGGCCGAGCCCGTTCGGATCCACCTGCAGGTCCGCGGCAAAAACAACGAGTCCCGCCTCGACCACACCCTCTCGCTTGCCGAATTGCAGCCTCCGAGCGAGAAGGAATAACGTCACGTCCGTGGCCTTCTCGCGTCGCTCCCTTCGTCGAAATTTCCCCACCGGCTCCTCAGATCGGAACGCGGAGGCCGCTGGACAGGGAAAAGTGAGCGGAATCCGTGAGCATTACTCTGGGCTCGGCAAAAAAGGTGACCCCGGCCTCGATCCGGACGCCTCCGCCCAGTTGGACCCCGCCGGTACTACGGGTCCTCTCGATGGGGACCCTCGTCGTCCCGTACGGGGGCACATCATTGAAAAACGTGAGCGTGCCGTCCTCGATTTCCAGGAGGTGCTGGAGGCCGATCGTGCCGTACAGCCCGACGCCCCGGAACCGAAGGGCCACTACGTTGAGCGACAGGGTCACCGTCCACAGGCGCCGGTCAAACTCGCTCTGGTGGTGGATCCCCCGGGCTGTTCGGTGCTTCGCGAAGAAATAATTCGACTGGAGGCCGATTCCGAAGCGGTCGGCAATCGGCTTGGTGGCGGTGAGGCCGATCCCAGAGGCCTGCGGCTCGCCGACGTATGTGTATTCGGCGCCCACCGACAGCCCGCGGCCGTCGTCCTGGGCGTGGACCGAGAGAGGGGCGCCGCTCAGAAGGAGGAGTGGGGCCGCCAGGGCGGCCCAGCGACCCATGATCGTGGTGCGGGGCATGGCGGACGACGGAGCTGATTTGCGATTGGTTGGGGAGCGATCCGATGAGTCTCGGCATCGCCGGCGCAGAGGCGCTTTGTGCACATCCACGCGAACGCAGGAAGGTACACATCGGCTTCCTGAGTTGTAGCCGTTCGCCGTGTAGCGCGGCCCCGGGGATGTTCACGGCCCGTCGGTGACCTCGACGGTGTCGGTCACGGCGGGGCCGTCCTCCTGCGGAACCGTCACGCGAAGGCTCCCGACCTCGAACGGCGGAGGAACCCGGTGGGTGGTATCGAGGGGCACGAGCGCCATGGTGCACATCTGATCCTCGTCCGTCGGGGGCTGCACGACAGGGCGGAGGGTTACCTGGCCGGGGCCGCGCTCCGTCTCAATGCGGGCGAGGGAGTAGCAGCCGTTGGGGCCGACGGTGCCGGAGAGCTGCACCGGCAGCGTGTCGGTGGGTGCGATCTGGTCGGGCACGTCCATGCGATCGACCTGCGCGAGAGGGTCGTCGGTCGGGGACGGAGGCGACGGCTCCGGGTCGGGCGACTGGGACATAGCAGTGCGGGCTGTGTCGGGGCCGCCGCACGCGAGCAGGGCAAGGCAGACGACGGCGGGCACAAAGGCGCGAAGCAATCGGGAAAGCATGGGCGGGGGAGGGTTGTTTGTGTGCAGATGCAACGAGGGCCGCCCGGTCTCCGATCCGACTCCGTCCCTCACGCGCCGACGGTGGCCGTAACGCGACCGGCGCCTCGTCATCGCGGCGCCGGGCTCGTGGACGTTCGTGGAGACCGACATGGCCTGAGCCGCGCAGATTGGATCCGGCAAGGACAGATGGTTGTCGAGTTGAGACTGGAATGCCGACAGGTCTGCTACGTCGCGGAGGGGGAGGGTCGTGCGGGCGTCGAACGGAGGGACGGCTTCGAACGGCATACCGTCCCCGCGTCGAGCGGACCGATACGCCGGGGACGCGCTCGTCGTGTAGTGGGCTGTCAATCCTCATTCTTTAGGTATGGCAGCAAACTCAAAATCCCTCAGGCAGGTCGCTCCGAGCGAAGTCGAGGAGCCTCCCAGAAGCTATCGGCCTCGACAGGAAGATTTCTCGACTCCGCTCGAAATGACGTGCTGAGTTTTCGGGATTTTGAGTTCGCTTACACCCATACAATGATGTTTGACGCTGCACTAGGGAGTGCGAAGAAGAGACGAGACCGAAGTACAGCAGAGCGGATGCACTTCTGGCGGCCCGCGTCCCCTGACCGACGCCCGAAAAATTAACATTTAGTGAATGGTACGCAAGAAATTTAAATATGTGAAGTATGCGCCGACGAAAAGTAACAGACCCACAAACGGGAGGGGAATGTCCCCACGCCCCCCCCCGATCTCCCAGAGCGAGCTTACGCCGATAGGCGGGTTCGAAGGGCGGCGGACAGAGGGGCGAGAGCGCTTACAAAGTGATCCTTCACTCGATTCCAGACACAACATGCGACAGGACAAACTAGCACTACGAGGAGTGCTCACTCTTGCGATTGCCGCCCTGGGATGGATGGCCCCAACCCCAGATCTGACGGGCACGGATGGGCCGAAAGAGCCGGCTGCTTACTATTTGGCCGGGAACGATGCGGTGGCGCCTGAGCCGGAGGTCGTATCCGTGGCCCAAGAGGACAAGTCCTTCCGGCCCAATCTTGTAGCGGTGTCGGTCGGGAGCACTGTGGAGTTTCCGAACCGGGACGACACGGTGCACAACGTGTACGGGCCGAAAGGCGGGGCGCTGGGGTTCTTTGATCTCGGGTCGGCCGAAAAGACCAAGCCGGACGGCTCGAACCTGCTGACCAAGGAGATATCGGAGAAGGGGGTCGTCAAGATTTCCTGTGCCATCCACCCGGTCATGAAGGGGAATATTGTGGCCGTCCCGAGTCAGTTTCACACGGTCAGCACGGACGGGACCTATGAGTTTTCCAGCGTTCCCGCAGGCGAGTATGACGTCATGGTCATGACCACAGACGGTGAGGTGTCCAAGCTCAAGACCGTTCAAATTGACTGATGAGACGCGGGACGCTCGTACTTCTTGTCGTGATCGCGGTCGGTTGTGAGGCGTCGTCGGGCGACGACTCGCGTTCGACAGAGACCGCGGAGGAGTCGCCGATGCGCGTGCAGCGGACCCTGTTCGAAAAGGGGAAGACCGTATTTTCGGGGCGGTGTGCGGTGTGTCACGGGGACAACGCCGACGGCTCAGGCCCGATGGCCCGGGCGATGGAGCCGCCCAAGCCCGCGGATTTTCGCCAGGACCGGTACGCGAGCATGCCGGTCGATTCGATTCGGCGGGTGATCGTGCAGGGGGGAGGGGCTACGGGGCGAAATCCTCGAATGCCGGCCTGGGGCGATGAACTTACGGACGAGCAAATTGAGGCCGTGATTGCCTTCCTGCGGTCCGTCAGTCGGTTTGGGCAGGTGCCGACCGAGCAGCAGATTCGAGACGCCTCATGGGTCGTGAACTGAACGGCCATCGCAGACTCGGTGTCGCCATCGTGTCCATTACGACCGAGCAGCCAGAGCTCAGTACGCTGGTCCGCTGTCAATCATGATTTTGTGGATGGGTCACGCGATCTCAAAATCCCCCAATTCGGCACGTCATCCCGACAGTAGTCGGGACACGCTTCGAGCGGAGTCGAGACACGAGCGAAGCGACTGACGAAGTAAATCTCCCGACCGAAGCCGCCTGCTTCCGGGAGGCTCCTCGACTTCGCTCGGAGCGACCTGCCTTGGGATTTTGAGATCGCTCCGGAACTGCAAGAATGAGGATTGACAGAGCACTAGAGCCTAAGTGAAACGTCTGAGACATGCGAACAGTCGCTTATCTCTTTACGAGCGTGACTCTCCTGATCGGGACCTCGATCCTGTCGAGCCCGCTCCCCGAGCTTAGCGACGACAGGATTGGGGCATTCGTGTCGAGCGTCTCTGACACCACCAGGGAATCCGACGAGCACCCGATGGCGGACTGGGCCCGCACAGACGTACAGCGGGAGGACATTCCGGCACCGGAGGACAATCCCATCACAGACGAGAAGGTCAAGCTCGGGCGCAAGCTCTTCTTCGATCCCCGGCTTTCGAAGTCGAACACGATGAGCTGTGCCACCTGTCACGATCCGTCCAACGGATACAGCGATGGCCGGGCGTTTTCCGACGGGGACAATGGAGAACTGGGACCCCGCACGACACCGACGATCATCAACCTCGCGTGGAGTGAAGTCTTCAACTGGGACGGCCGGGCGTCGTCTCTGCGGGAGCAGGCCGCGGGGCCCATCGAGACGGAGCACGAGATGAGAGAGGACCTCGACACGCTCCCGCAGGAATTGAGGAAGGCGGGGTACCGGCCGGCGTTCCGGGAAGCCTTCGGCCCAGACTCTGCGATCACGGCGGACCATATCCTGAAAGCGCTTGCGACCTTCGAGCGCACGCTGGTGTCGCAAAATGCGCCGTTCGACCGGTACATGGAGGGCGATAAGGATGCCATGACGCCGGCGCAGGTTCGGGGCATGGAGCTCTTTCGGGGGAAGGCCAACTGCACGAAGTGCCACAGCGGCCCGCACTTTACCGATTTCGGGTTTCACAACATTGGCGTGGACACGACCGATGTGGGCCGCTACGAGCATCTCCCGCTACCGACGATGAAGTTTGCCTTCAAGACGCCGACCCTGCGCGACGTGGAGCACAGGGCCCCGTACCTGCACGACGGGTCCGAGAAGACGCTCCGCGACGTCATGGAGTTCTACAACCGCGGCGGGAACCCGGAAGCACAGAAGACCCCCAATCTCGACAACGAGCCGCTCCACCTCACAGATCGAGAGATCGAGGACCTGGTGGCCTTCATGAAGGCGCTATCCGGGGAGGGGGCGCATGGAATTTCGCCGCCCGAGCTTCCCAACGAATCCCAGCTCCCGGACGAGGCGGAGATTCCGGGGCGGTGATCGTCGCCGGATCGACCCCCAATCATTGTTTTGAAAGGAAGCCCTGCGGCTCGCCCCCACACTTCGAAAGACTCACTTCCCCAACGACGCAGACGCCGGGTCATGGACATCGATCTAAGAGACCTCCCCATTCGGAAGAAGCTGTTCCTGCTGAGCGGGCTGATCATCGCGATATTCTCGGGCGCGGCCGCGTACCAGGTCTACAGTTCCGTGCGTCAGAGTGAGGTCGTAAACAACATCTACAAGGGCAGCTTCACGGCGAACTCGTCGCTGAAGAACCTGCAGTACGGCACGAAGCGTGTCGTCGAGGCCGGGTTGGACCTGGTGGCCGGAGACATCGGCGTGGAGAAGGCCCGGACCGTGTTTCGGCGGTACAGCGAAGGGGACTCGCTGTCCGTTTCGTTGTCCGAGGATTGGTCGGACTACCGGGAGGCCCGATCGACGGCCACCGGGCAGTTGCCGGAGGCGACCCGGAAGCGACAGGCGAAGCTGCAGGGCACCCTGGAGGACCAGATGGGCGGCTTCATCACGCGCGTCGAGTCCGTCTACGAGACGCTGGACGACGCCCCAAGTGACTTCGACCCAAAGGTGATCAACACGAAGGTCGTCCAGATGATGGTGGACCGGAAGCGGCTGGAATCGGTGTTCAATCAACTGGTGCGAATGGAGGCCAGAAAGGTCCAGATGCACTATGAGCGGTCCGCCTCCATTTTCCAGACCAATCTTCTGATTGCGATTGGGCTGGCCCTGTTCTGTGTGGTCCTGGGAATTGGATTGACGCTCTACGTGTCGAGGCTGATTGTCCGTCCGATTCGGGGACTGGAGCGTTCCATGAAAGATGTCGTTGAGGAGGGAGATCTGAGTCAGGAGTATCACTACGAGGGGAGCGACGAGATCGGCAGCATGGCCCGATCGTTCAACAGAATGATCGACCGAATTCGAGAGATCCTCGGCGAGCTGGAGGACGAGAAGGAAAGCGTGGAGCAGCGCGTCGAGGAGGCGGTGGCCCAGTCGGAGCGTCGCCGCGAGCAGTTGTCCGAGCACGCAGAGCGGATGCTGACGGCCATGCGGCAGTTTGCGCAGGGGGACCTGACGGTGCAGGTCGAGACCAGCCTGGATGGATCGGCCGGCACGGAAGGGGACACGATTGACAAGCTGTTTGACGGTTTCAACGAGGTCGTCGCGGACATGCGCGAGATGATCCGGCGGGTGCGGGACGCAGCGGCCACCACGGGCGCGACCGCCGAGCAGGTAAGCGCCTCGGCCGACCAGCTCACGTCCGGGGCCGAACAGCAGTCGAGCCAGGCCGCGGAAGTGGCGGCGGCCATGGAGGAGATGTCCCGCACCATCACGGAAAACTCAGAAGCGGCCACCGAGACGAGCGCGCTCGCGGAAGACAACCGCCAGACGGCGCAGCAAAACGGGCAGGTCGTTCTCCGGGCCGTGGGCAAACTGGAGGACCTCGGCGACGTCATCGGGCGATCGGCCGAGCAAGTCGAGGCTTTGCACGCCGCGAGTGAGGAGATCGGCGACGTCGTGGAGGTCATCGGGGACATTGCCAATCAGACGAACCTGCTTGCCCTGAACGCGGCGATCGAGGCCGCCCGTGCCGGTGGCGAAGGAGGAACCGGCCAGTCCGGGCAGGGCTTTGCCGTCGTGGCCGAGGAGGTGCGCGAACTGGCGGGCCGTGCCGACACGGCCACCGACGAGATCGCCGAGAAAATTGAGCGGATTCAGGCGCAGACGGGCGAGGCCGTGCGGGCGATGGAAACGGGCCAGGAAGAGGTCGAGGCGGGCATCGACCTGGCCGAGGAAGCCCGGGAGGCGTTTGCGGAGATCGTCGATGGCACGAAAAAAATCGACGAACGGATCCAGCAAATCGCGACGGCGACCGAAGAGCAGTCGGCGACGAGCGAGCAGATTTCCCGAAACATCGAGTCGATCTCGTCGGTCTCCCGGCAGAATGAGAAGGCGACCCGCGAGATTGCAGAGGCAATTGGGACGCTGGAAGAGACCAGCGTTGAGGTGCGCCGCCTCGTCGGTCAGTTTACGCTCGGTTCCGGCTCCGAAGCGGAGGTCACGGCGTCAAACGCCTCGACGAACGGGATCGGCCGCCCCACCACAAACGGGGACCCCCAGCACGGCAGCGCGTAGCACATTGCCTCCAGTCAGACGACCCGAGCCCGGATTGGGCTGAACGAGGACGGGGCGCGCCTGCCCGGACCCGCAGGGCGCCTCCCGCATCAGCGCGCTTTGCATCAGCGCATCGGGTCATGTGGAACGCTTCCGTGCGCAAATGGCAAGAGCCATCATCGCCTCCTGTGTCCCCCCCGGCGATTGCCGGGCCGCCGGCAGTCCTCCTCCGCTTCGTGGAAACTGATCTCGTCCGGAAAACGATGCGCTTGTGACGGATCGGGAAGGGAAGAGCCGTCCCCGAGCCGTTGGTCTTCGCTCGGCACAGGGGTTGAGCTCAATCCACGGCACAAGCCCGAAAGCGCGCCGGAGCAAGCAGGCGCGCCGATTTTGTAGACCACGTCTTTTCCGCCCATGTCTCTCTCCCCGCGGACTTTTTCGATGGAACGCCGAGAGCGCTACCCGTACCGCAGCCTCTGTGCCGAAATGCTCTTCCAAAGCCTCCAGGACGCCCTCGCCGCGGAAGCGGAGGCGCCGGCCCCCGAAGAGCTCGTAGAGGGATCGGTAGCCGCAACCTCGGAGGCTGGTCGGTCTCGAAGCGTAAGCCGAAGTGGCCCGGCGGCGTGAGGAGGATTGCCCGCAGCGGCATTGTCGTCCTTGGCAGTTCGTGTCAGAGGTCCACCCGGAGGGACGAGGCCCGATCAATCTGTACCGTGAGCTCTGAGGAACGGAGATCGAGAACGTGCCCGCCCCCGTCCCGGCTCGCCGTCACGAAGTGGGCGTGGTACCCGGCCGTGGTGACGCCGTCGAACGCATCCGGAATTCGGAAGCCGACCATCGTGCCCGCGGCATTCCGGAACGTGAACTCCGTCTGGTTGGCGATCACGGCTTCCAGGTCCGGGTACGGGGGCCGCTGCGCGCTCACGCTGCGGGCCTGGAGCCGATCGAAGTCACCGGTGACCCGAAACGCGTAGATCTGGTCCGTCGCGGACAGGTGCTGGTCGAGTTTGGACTGGAAGGCCGACAGGTCCGATACGTCGCGGAGGGTGACGGTCGTGTCGGGGTCGAACGGAACGGCGACCCCGAACGGCACGCCGGTTCCCGCGCCGAGCGAATCGGTGGTGCCATCGTCACGGACGGCGTAGGCGGTCCCCTCAACGATCACCATCTCCCCGTCGAGTCGGTCGACCGTCCCAAGGCCGAGGGTGCCGTGCCGCAGTAGGTCGCCGACGGTCCCGGTCCCGTCGTAGTTGCCCTGAAGGAGCGAGTTGAGCGTGGCGACCTGATAGACGACATCCTCCTGGTGCTTCTCGGTCGCATCAGACGGGGGGGCTGGAGACGCGCAGCTCACGCCGAGGAGACCGGCCAGCAGAACCATGAGAAGAACGCCCGGTCGTTGTAAGTCCAGAATCATATATGGCACCTGGGAACGTGGAAAGAGGAAGGGATCATGTCGGAGGCGAGCTCAAAATCCAGTTTGGAGGATTGCGTCGTCGGTGACGATGATCCTCCGTGTTGTGGCAGTCGGGGCGGCCGATCTGGTCGTTTCCAGCGAGGCCCCAGAGCGTTGTCCCCGTTGAGCGCCACAGACCTTATCCTCGGTGACAGCGCGGGCGATTGCAACCGCCTTGGGATGAGGCCCCGGGGCGGTCGTATGTTGAGCGTTTCCGTTCTGGAAAGGAGGCTCGCCTGCCTCTGATCAACGACACAGCCCCGCAGGAATGGGCGAGAGGGGGCGCGGGAGCACGGACACACTGCCCCGGGGAGAAGCAACATCATGCCTTGAGCCAAGATGCGATCGCCGTGAAGGCGAGGCCCCGAGCAGGAATCTTGCGGGAGGCGGCCTCAAGGTGGATGTGGTTTTGGGAGCAGACATCCGTACTCCCGGCCTGTCTCGTGCCGGCGGGCGTCTCTCGGCAAGTGCCTGACGGGGGCAGGGCGCAGGCAGTCACGAAGCGACGGGGGAGCGGCGCTGTGCCTACCCGCGGTGACGGGCCGTCCTGACCCAGTGGCCATTGCGACGCGGTCGGCGCAGGGGAGCGCAACTTTCCGCGGGACCGAGCGATACAGTCAAAGCAAGAAATCACGTTCGCTCCGTCCCGAGAGTGGGCGTTTCTGCGTATCCCCCATTCAGATCCCCACTGTCCATGACCGCCGCCCCCACGCCCGCGTCCAGCGACCTCCACGTCATCATCGCCGGGGCCGGGCGCGTCGGGCACCGAACGGCCCG
>JBDGQM010000053.1:0-11278 GCA_042219065.1 Salinibacter sp.
CAGGGCCCGGACCTGAGGGACAATCTGGACCGCACGCTCCGGCGTCTCGAGGCGGGCGGGTCCGTGCCGCGCCCAGACGACCTGACGGCCTTCCGCCCGTATCCGCTCGCCCCCCTCGTTCTCTCCACGGGCGAGCGGCGTGGTCTCTGGACCGCCGGCCCCCTGTGGGCGGCGCATCCGTGGCTCCTGCGCCTCAAGCACTGGATCGACCGCCGGTGGATCCGGACCTACGCCCCAGAGCGCTGGGGCGATGTCCCGTGGCATGCGCTTCTGGGAGCCGAGGCCGCCGCGTCCAGTGCAGGGACGCGCGAATCGCCGTGATGCATCCCGCAGCTACGCGTCGTCATCGGACGTAGCTCGGGCTTCTTCCAGAAACGGCGTGAGACGCACGTCCGGGACCTCCGCCAGGGTCGTCTCTTGAAACGTCGTCTTCATCCGCTCCCGCTCATCGGTCCAGTGCTCGTGGAGCGGACACGGCTCGGCCTCGCCGCAGCCCGGCAGGCCGAGGATGCATTCGTGAAACAGGTCGTCCCCGTCGATGGCCACCACGGTTTCGTAGAGGCTGATGGCATCCGGCGACCGCGTGAGCGCAATTCCGCCCCCCGGTCCCCGCTTGGATGTGAGCAGCCCCGCGTCGTTGAGCTGCTGACAGACCTTCGTCAGGAATGAGAAGCCGATCCCGAGCTCGTCGCTGATGGTCTGAATCGAGATGTACTCGCGAGCGGGGGAGGGGGACAGAGTCCTCGTCTCGTTTCCCCCAGCGCCAGTCTCTCCGTCGGGCTCCTCCGCATCCGCCTCCAGCGACCCAAGGTACAGCATGGCACGGAGACCGTACTCGCAGCTTCTGGACAAAAGCATGAGACAGGATCGGTGGGGGGAGGCAAAGCGAGTGCGTACTGTGACTCAAAGAGTATCTCTCGCTCGGGGCCAAAAGTTCCGCCATTTCGGATCAGAGATTCTATTTTTAGACGCTATGACTCTGGCATCGAGGGGTTCTATCGGGGCTCCGCCGCACGGTCCCCGTGTCAGTCGGCCGGGCGTGGGCGGGGATGCTCTCGCGTCCACCCGTCTTCTCCTCTCACCGGCTGGAGCTCGCCGTAGAGGTAGTCGATCACGTCGTCGGCGTCGTACTGTGGATCGTCCACCGAGCCGAGCGGCAGGTTCTCCAGAGCGTCGCCACCCGTAAAGAGCGGGGGCTCCGGGCCGTCCGGGCGCCGCTGGGCGTGGCCGATGTTGGCGAGTAGCGCGTTGCAGAGGCACGCTCGCCCCTCTGCCTCCCCCGGGTCGCCACCCCGGCTCTCGTAGGTCTTCACCGGCTCCGCCGGGCATCGTCCCATGAGGCGCCCCTTTTCGTCCAGGTACGGTTCGCGCAGGTAGCCGAGATCGCACACGCGCCGACGCTCTTCATAGACCGATTCGTCGGCCAGCGTGCCTTCGGCGGTCAGGACCTTGAAGGGAAAACCGGTGGAGGAGACGCGCCCGTCGGTGCTCACCGATATGTCCCCGCGGTGGAGGCGACGGATAAGGCGGCGCGTCGTGTCCTCGGGGTAGCCCGACTCGTCGGTGAGGGAGAAGAGCGACCCGACCTGAATGCCTGCGGCCCCGACGCTTTGGGCGAATCGCAGGCCGCGCGGTGAGCCGTACCCGCCGGCGAGGTAGAATGGTTTGCCGAGCGACCGGATGGCCTCCAGGTCGGCTTCGTCACGTTCGTCGTAGATCGGCGTGTGGTCCTCCGCGTACTTTTTATTGCGCGGCGGGGCGTTGTGGCCGCCCGCCACGGGCGTCTCCACCACCCATCCGTCTACGTGGTCGTCGGGCAGTTTGGTGTTCAGGATGCGGGCCAGCACGTCCGACGACACGATGGGCAAAAACAACGGGCGGTCGAGCGTGGGCGGATCGTCGAGGAGGTCGGCCGGATCGAACCGGTAGGCAAACGTCTCGCCGGGGTCCGGCGCTTGGCTCGTGTCCACGTCCAGACCCAGTTCAGCAGGCTCCCCCGCCGCCAGCTTCGGAATCTGGCGTGCTTCCTCCATCGGGATGCCCGCCCCGATTGAGACAATGTCAATCCCAGCCAGCAGGGCTCCGTAGATGCAGGGCAGCGTGTAGCGCTTGAGCTTGGCCAGCAGGTTGAGGCCCACGAGCCCATCGTGTCCCTCCTTCGCCAGGCGCACCTCCGTATACGTGGCCGCCGCGAGGATGCGCTGCGACCGGATCGATGGCTCGAAGCCGTGCATCTTGAGCAGGTCGTAGGACTCGTCCGGCGCGCGCCCCTCGGGCCGGTAGAAGCGGTCGATCAGATCGTCGGCAGCCGCCGCGTCAGGGTAGTCCGCCAGAACACGACGCCGATCGTGTGGATCGCCGTCTTGCAGCTCCCGCACGACCACCGAGTCAATCCCGGTTCCGGACACGACGCCAATCTCTCCGCGCTGGGCCACGCGTCGGGCCAGGCGCCAGGTGGAAACGCCGATGCCCATGCCGCCCTGAATGATGTTGGGGGCGGACAGGCGGGGGAGGACAGAAGCCGTCGAGTGGGACATGTGCTGTGCTACGTTTGTGCGAAATTAGGTGAGACGGTGTCGAAGCGCGCCGGCTGAAAGTGGTCGATCCAGCCCGGGAGGGGCCCCGGTCCGCGCCGGCTCCCAGTCAATGGAGAGTCCGAGGACGCCGACGCCAGTGGCGAGAACGCACTGGCTGGTACGGGACATGGGACCGTTGGGATGGATGCAAGCCTCGCGAAGGGTCATCCCCGAGAGGCAGACTCACACACTTTCGGAGTAGGCCGGCTGCTTATCGGGGGCCTCGTCGTGCAGGTAGGCGTCGAACGCCGAGGCAATGTTGCGCACGAGAAGTCGGCCTGGAGGACGCACCGTGATCGCGTCCTGGCGGAGGGACACCAACCCGTCCGTTTCCAGGGGACGCAGACGGGCGAGGGCGGCCTCGAAATGCGTGTCGAAGTCGATTCCAAACCGGGCCTCGACCGCCGCTTTGCGTAGCTCCATGTTGCACATGAGCTCCATGATGACGTGGCGGCGAAGCCGGTCTTCTGGCGTGGGACGACACCCGCGGTACACCGTCAGCTCCGAGCGGTCGATCGCGTTGTAGTAGGACCGCAGGGCCTTGGTATTCTGAGCGTAGAGGCCCGAGAGCTGGTGGATGCCGGAGATGCCGAAGGCATAGACATCGGCCCCGGCGCGGGTGGAATAGCCCTGAAAGTTGCGGCGAAGCGTGCCCTTCTGTTGTGCCACCGCGAGCTCATCGTCGGGCTTCGCAAAATGGTCCATCCCGATGAAGCGGTAGCCGCCAGGCCCCGTCAGCGTCTCCAGCGCCTGCGCAAAGAGCCGCAGCCGCTCGGCCGGCTCCGGCAACGCATCCTCGGGAATCAGGCGCTGATGCTCCAGCACCGAGGGGACGTGGGCGTAGCTGTAAAGGGCAATTCGGTCCGGCGCGAGGTCGAGAACCCCCGCCAGCGTGTCGGCGAACGTTTCGGGGGTCTGGTGGGGGAGGCCATAGACGAGGTCGACGTTGACGCTGTCGAAGTCGTGCGCCCGAGCCCACCGGACGGCCGTGCGGGTCAGACGCTCCGGCTGGACGCGGTTGATGGCCTCCTGCACCTGCTCGTCGAAGGTCTGAACACCCAGACTGAGTCGGGTGAACCCCACCGCCCGCGCTGCAGCGAGGTGGTCCTCGGTGAGGCCCCGGGGGTCGGCTTCGAGGCTGATCTCAGCGTCCGGCGCGACCTGAAACTGCTCCCGGAGATGCGCGCCGAGGTCCCGAATTTGGTCGGGCGTGAGCAATGTCGGGGTGCCGCCGCCCCAGTGAACCTGTGTCACCGGTCGTCGCGACGACAGACAGGGGGCGAGCAGGTCGATCTCACGCTTCAGGTAGCGCAGGTACTTTTCGATCCGCGCCGGATCGTGCGTCACCTTCATGTGACATCCGCAGTAGTAGCAGAGCTGCCGACAGAACGGCAGGTGGAGATACAGCGACAGCGGCGCCTGGGGCGAGGTCACGTTCGAGCGCTGCACCGTTTGCCGGAATGCCTTACGGCCCACGTCTTCGGTAAAGTGGGGAGCCGTAGGGTAGCTGGTGTAGCGAGGGAGCGACTGATTGTATCGGCGGAGCAGGTCAAGATCAGCGTCCATGGCGAAAAGGGAGTATGCGGTTTCGGATGCTCGCGGAAGAACCTGTACGTGTGGCCGAAGGGAGGGCGGAATCTTCGGAGCGGGGATCCCGCCTCAGTGCGAGTGTGCACTGAACAGCATAAGAGATTTCACCGCCCCTCGACACCAAGAAAGGTTACTAATCAGAAAAGATCACGTTTTTATCTGAAATAGGCGAACGAGTCGACCGCCTCCGCGAACAAGCATTGCCAATCCGAGAGGGGATCTTACGCATCCAGGGATTTTTCGACCACGCACCCTCACCCCCATCCCGTCCCCATGAGCGATCCTACCACCATCGTTGGAAGCGGAATCGCCGGGCTGTCGGCGGCGTGTCACCTTGCGGACGACGGGGCCGACGTGACGGTACTAGAGCAGCACGACGACCTCGGCGGCGTCGCCGGGACGTTTTCCTCCAACGGCTTCCGCTTCGACTCCGGCCCCTCCTGGTACCTGATGCCGGACGTCTTCGAGCGGTTCTTCGGAGCGTTCGACCGGTCGGTTGAGGACGCGTACGAGCTAAAGCAGCTCGATCCCAGCTACCGGATCCTCTGGAAAGACGGCGATCGGCTCGACGTGCCGGCCGACCCGGCGGCCCTGGCCCCGAAGCTGGAGGCCTACGAGGACGGCGCGGCCGACGCGTTCCGGCGCTATCTCGACCACGCCGAGGAGGTCTACGAGCTGGCGATGGATCGCTTCGTGTACCCGCGACGATCGGGACTGCTCGACTGGCTGGACCCCGACGTGCTCCGGTCTGTGCGGGCCCTTCCCCTCCTGCGCTCCATGGACCGCTACGTCCAGGAGTACGTGGAGCATCCGAAGCTGCGCCAGCTGCTGGAGTACAAGCTCGTCTTCCTGGGCGGCTCGCCCTACAACACGCCTGCCCTCTACACGCTGATGGGGCACGTCGATTTCAACCAGGGGGTCTACCACCCCGTGGGCGGCATGCAGTCGGTGGTCGATGCGCTCGCGGACCTGGCCATCGACCTTGGCGTCACGTTCCGGACTGGAACCGAGGTGACCGCTCTCCGCGCCCAGAACGGACACGTCCGGGTGACGACCGGCGACGAGACGCACACCGCCCGCCGCGTGGTCGCCAATGCGTCGCCGGCGCACGTGGAGCAGACGCTGCTCCCTCCCGACCAGCGCGACCACGACGCTGAGTACTGGGGCAATCGCACCTACGGACCGTCTGCCTACCTGCTGTACCTGGGCGTAGAAGGCGAGGTGGATCCGCTCCGCCACCACACCCTAGTCTTCCCGCCTGGCTGGGACCGCCACTTTGAAGCGATCTTCGACGATCCGGCGTGGCCGACGAATCCCGCCTACTACCTGCACGTCCCGTCGAAGACCGACCCGTCGTTTGCCCCGGACGGACACCACTCCGTTTTTGTGCTGGTGCCCATCGCTCCGGGCCTGCGCGACGGCCCGGCCCGCCGCGCCTGGATGCGCGAACAAGTGCTCGACGACCTCGCTCAGCATGCCGGGGTGGACCTCCGTGGGCGCATCGTGACGGAGCACGACGCCTGTGTGTCGGAGTTCGCGGAGTACTTCGGACAGCCGAAGGGAAATGCGCTCGGCCTCGCCCACACCCTCCCGCAAACAGGACCGCTCCGCCCGTCCCGCCGCGCGAAGAACGCCCCGGGACTCTACTACACGGGCGCCGACACGAAGCCCGGCGTCGGCGTCCCCATCTGCCTGATTAGTGGCGAACAGACCGCCGGGGCCGTCGCCGCCGACGCGGCGGCCTGATCTCCAGTTTCGCCTCCCCTGTTGAACCAACCGCCTGTGCTCATGGCCACGCTGTCGACCGCTTCCTCCCCCCAGGCTCCTATGCGCCAGGCCTCAGCGCAATTCCCGGCGTCCGTGGCCGTCTGGGGCTCGCGCATCACCCTCGGGGTGCTGGCGCTCGGGGGCATCGGGACCGCCCTGCTGGATGTATCCCTGTCGATGACCGCGCAGATGGTGGGCTACCTCATCGGCATGGTGGCCCTCAACCTGCCACACGGCGGCTACGAGCACTTCGAGAACCTGCGCCACCGCCGGACTGCCTTCAGCCTGCGCTACATCGTGCTGTACCTCGGCTTCCTCGCGGCCTTCGTGGGCTTCTTCTTCGTCGCCCCGGTGGCGGCGCTCGCGCTTGCGTTCTCGACGGCCGTAGTGAAGGGCGGGCACGGGGGACTGAAGGTGATGGACGCGCTGTGCGGCACCGCTCACATACAGATGACCTGGCAGCGTGGCCTCGCGGCGTTCGTGCGGGGCGGCGCCATCATGCTCGTGCCCCTGCTCGCGTGGCCGGGCGTCTACATCTCCTTCTCCACCTACATGGCGAACATCTTCGGCGCGACGGGCCCGCTTCCCCTGGCGACCCACCTGCCCGCCGTGCAGACGACTGTGGGCACGGTGTACGGCCTCTCCCTGACGGTCCATGTCGGCGGCGGCCTTTACGTGGACGGCCTCTCCACGTCCTGGCTCACGGACTTCGCCGAGACGATCCTCCTGGTGACCTACTTCACGTTCGTGCCGATGATGCTGGCGGTGGGTCTCTATTTTCCCCTCTGGTACACCCTCCGTCAGACGGCCCGCACGACGGCCATCTCGGACGCCGAGCCGGCCCCGAATCCACGGTCGCTGCCGCTCACCTGGGCCGCGATGGTCCTTGGGGCGCTCGTGACGTTCAGTCTCATGGCGGGCCTCTACGTCCTCGTGCCGAACCCGCTGGGTGGGGCGTCGCTCCTCGGCGGGGCCGTGGCGTTCTACACCGTGTTCGTCTGCATCCTGGCCCTCCCCCACATCGTCGTGGGCGAGTGGCTGGATCGGGCACGGGGCATCTGGCATGTGCCCTAAAGGCACCGCCGAGGGCATCGCCGGCGCACCGTAGCTGCCCTGACTCCCCGACGCAAACTCTTTCAGACAAGCACTACTCTCATGGATTCGGATCAGATCATTGTTCGAGATACCATTATTTTTGCGGTCGGCCTGTTGTTCGTGGCCGCCGGGGTGGCCGACGCGCTGCATCTCGTCATCGGGCTCTCCTGGTGGGTCGCTGCGCCAATTGCGGCGGGGCTCTGGGGCATCGCTGCACGGCTGCTCTACCGCCGCACGCAGCGACGGCTCGCCTCGACGACGAGCGAGACTACAGCGTAGTGTTCGACCGCAGGCCGCCGCGCACCCTCATTCTTTGGCCCAGCCGCCCCACCGTCCATGCCCAATCCCACGACGCACACGATTACCGTGCACACCGACCAGGACCGCTACGAACTGACGGTCGACGACGGCATTCCGCTGCGCCAGGCGCTACGTCGCCACGACCTCTCGCCACACGACCCCGTCACGGACGTGGTAAACTGTGGCGGACGGGGGCACTGCGGCTTGTGCGTGGTCGAGATCTTGGAGGGTGCGCCTCCGTCAACCCAGGCCCTGGACCGTACGCTCAGCGGCATGGGCGTGGGGCGCCTTTCCTGCCTCGTGACGGTCGATCGCGACATGACCGTCCAGTTGTGAACACCTCCCCTCCGACTACTCGAAAGGGCGAAGGACTTGCGCCACCTGCCCAGCGTAGCCGCCTCCAAAGAGATTGAGGTGATTGATGAGGTGGTAGAGGTTGTAGACGTCGCGGCGGGTGTCGTAGCCCGGCTCCAGCGACCAGGTTCCCCGATATGCCTCGTAGAAGCGATCGTCGTACCCCCCGAAGAGCTCCGTCATGGCCAGGTCCGCTTCGCGGTGGCCGTAGTACGTGGCGGGGTCGATGAGCGCCGGATCGCCGACGGCCGTCACCATGTAGTTCCCCTTCCAGAGGTCGCCGTGCAGCACCGACGGCTCAGGCGTCGCGGGGAGAATCTCGGGGAGACGACGGTAGAGCCGCTTGAGCGGTCCGTCCCAATCGGACCGCCACCGATCGCGGTCCCGCGCCATGGCCACCTGCGGCGCCAGGCGTTCCTCACGGAAGAATGCGGGCCACTCGTCCATCCAGTCGTTGGACTGAGGCAGCCGCCCAATAAAATTGTCCTGCTCAAACCCGTACGCGTCGGCCGTGTGGCGGTGCAGCGCGGCGAGTCCCTCCCCAAATCGCTCCCAGAAGCGACGCCCCTGCCGCCCGGCGTTGATCCACGCCATCACGAGAAAGCCGGGCCGATCATCTGTCGGCGGGGCCGTGTCCCGGACCGTGGGCACCTCCAGCGGACTGTCGGCCGCGGCAAGGGCCTCCAGACCAGCCGCCTCCCCCGGAAAGGTGCGCGCCACCTTCTCGTCGCCGTACTTCAGAAAGAACGGGGCGGCGTCGGTCTCCAGGCGACATGCATTGGCCATGCAGCCGCCCCCCACCGCCGCGGCCGACTCGATGGTCACGTCCAGTCGCTCCTCCAACGTCTCGCGGAGCGTCTCGGGCAGCATCGTGGCGTATAGCGTAGTTGCGTGTGGACGTGTTGGCGCAAATGCGTACGACGGCGTGCACTAAGCGATGAAGAGAGCCGGCAGAGCACGGGCGAAACTCGACCCTCCACTCTCCCTCTCCCCCATTCCCCCTTTCTCCCACTCTCCCTCCCCGCGTCTCTCCGTCCCCAGGGCTTCCACTCCTACGCGTCGACACTCCGCATCTCGTCTTCTAAATCATACTCGTCGACGAGGCGGTGCAGCAGCATGTCCGCGGTGCGGTCCACGATGTCGTAGACGTTCTCGAAGCCTTTTCGTCCGCCGTGGTAGGGATCCGGCACCTGGTAGTCGTCCGGCTCCGGGTCGAACTCGCGGAAGAGACGCACCTTGCCGCCGTGCTCGTCGTTCTCGTCGAGGTGGAGCACGTCGTTCAGGTTGCTCTTGTCCATCACAAAGATGTGATCGAACTGCTCCAGGTCCTCGGCCTCAAACTGCGACGCACGGTGATCCTCCAGCGACAGGCCGTTGCGCTGGGCCGTCGCGCGCATCCGGTCGTCCGCCGTGTCTCCGATGTGCCAGCTTCCGGTGCCGGAGGAGGCGATTTCGAAGTGCTCCTCGAGGCCCGCGGATTCTACCTTGTCGCGGAACGCGGCTTTGGCGAGGGGACTCCGGCAGATGTTGCCGAGGCACACGAACTGGATGCGAATCGGGTCGGGCATGGGATGCCTGAGATTGTAATCGAGAGGGACGCGTGAGATGCGAACAAAGACCGCCGTTTCTAACGCGGGTCGGGACGCGGTGTGCCAATCAGCAGGAAATGTACCGCACCTTCAAAAGCGCCTCAGACGACCTCCAGAGCCTGTCGCACAGCACTACGAACCTGACCTGCTGTGTGCATTGCTTCACGGGCCGCCTCTTCGTCGGCATCCATCCCCGGATATCGAGTCGCAACGCCAAACGTACTCAATCGGGCCAGTGCAGAACGTAGCGCGGCAACCTCCTTGCTCCACTCCTCGGTCCGATCGAGGAGGACGACGAGGTCATGGACCTTCGGGACCTCCACCTCTTGTTCTTCCAGTACCGCTTTCAAATACTTCTCGGCACACTGTTGTGCGTGGAAACAGATTCCGTCCCACACCGGCTCCTCGCTATCAAGTTCACGTTGAGCGATGCGCCAGTCCCCCTCTGCCTTCTGAATCCATTCCTCAGTCCGCTGCTTCATACAAGGAGATCCCGTTCCGTTGAATGCGAGACTCGAACAAGCTGCGACCGGCGAGCTGAGACGCAAACTCCTCGGGCGTACGGACAATGATGTCAAGAGGCACGGTGTGCTCCACGGCCTCCGAAATACGGGCGGCTGCGTGGAGGGCAGATTCGTCCGTTTCCATGACCACAAGGATATCCACGTCGCTCGCGGCCGTTGGCTGTCCGTAGGCCTGCGACCCGAACAGAAAAATCCGACGCGGGGAAAATTTTTCGACGATCTGATCGACGATCGGCTGAATGTCCGTTTGCGAGATGCTCATCGACATGGTGTCCAACGCGATTCAAGAACGAGTGTCAGACCGTTCAGCAGTGTAGCCGATGTGTGCAAAGGTAACACACCTACGCGTGTAGTTGCAAAAATGTTAGGCGAGCACCAACCAAATCTCCTCTGTGGCGGTTGAGAAGATAGTTGCAGAAATACCCTCTCTCCAAGCCTTCTTCCAAACTGCCTCCCAATGCCTGTTCAAGATTCTTCGTCCAGCCCCCCCGTCCTCAGCGTCACCGAACTGACCCGCGGCCTCAGCGACCTCGTGGAGGAGCACTACGACGACCTGTGGGTGGAGGGCGAGCTGTCGGACTTCACGCGGGCCGCGTCCGGCCACTGCTACTTCACGCTCAAGGACGAGGATGCGCAGATCCGGTGTGTGATGTGGAAGCACCTGACGCAGTACGTCTACTTTGAGCCGGAGGAGGGCATGCAGGTGCGCGTGAACGGGCACGCCTCCGTCTACGAGCGGCGGGGCGACCTGCAGATCCAGGCCCAGGCGATGCGAAAGGCGGGCAAGGGCGCGCAGCAGAAAGCGTTCGAGCAGCTCAAGCAAAAACTGCAGGCCGAGGGCCTGTTCGACGCCGAGCGCAAGAAGCCGCTCCCGACCTTCCCCGACACGATCGGCGTGGTCACCTCGGGCCAGGGCGCCGCGATCCACGACATTCAAACGGGCCTGGAGCGGCGGTTCCCCCCGGCCGAGGTGGTGCTGTGTCCGGTGAAGGTGCAGGGGCTCGATGCCCCCCAGGCCGTCGCCGACGCCGTCGCCGCCTTCAACGACGTGCCCCCGGGGGACGAGCAGCACCCCGACCTGCTCATCGTGGGGCGCGGGGGCGGCTCCACCGAGGACCTGTGGGCCTTCAACGAAGAGGTCGTCGCCCGGGCCATCGCCGCGTCCGACCTGCCCGTGGTGAGCGCCGTGGGGCACGAGTCGGACGTGACGATCGCCGACCTCGTGGCCGACGAGCGGGCCGCCACGCCGTCCACGGCCGCCGAACTCGTGGTGCCGGACCGGCGGGACGTGGCCGAGCGCATTCGGACCCTTCACGACCGCCTCCACAGCCAGGTGACCCGTCGTCTCCAAACCGCCCGCCAGCGGGTCGATGCGCTCATTTCGTCCCGCGCCTTCTACGCGCCCCCCCGTCGCCTGGAGCAACACCAGCAACACCTCGACGCCCTCGTGGACCGGCTCACCCGAGCGGGCAATCAGATCGTT
>JBDGQM010000054.1:0-6748 GCA_042219065.1 Salinibacter sp.
CCGACCCTCCCCCCTCGCACCACCTCCCGCACAACGACGACCCCTGACCTCTCCACCCTACCCCCTCCACCCGGCACCCTCCACCCTACACCCTCCACCCTACACCCTCCACCCTACACCCTACACTCTCCCCTTCCCTCTTCCCCCTCTCACCCACTCGCAGCACCACCTGTCTTTCCCCGCGCTAACTCTTAGGTTGGACCGTCGCACACTCCCTCGTACCAATCCCGCTTCCGTTCGATGCTCCTCTACGAAGTCAACCTCACCGTCGACGGCGACGTCGCCCCCCGGTACAGCTCCTGGCTGCGCGAGCACATCCGCGAGATGCTCGACCTCGACGGCTTCGAGGCCGCCGTCTGGTACGCCTCTAGCGACGACGGCGATACGGCCCCGGAGCCGGACGAGCCGACCGGCGCCCGGACCTGGACGGTGCAGTACCAGGTGCGCGACCGGGACGCCCTCCAAGCCTACTTCGACGAGCACGCCGACGACATGCGCCGCGACGGGGCGCAGCAGTTCGGCGAGTACGTCGACGCCGAGCGCCGCATCCTCGAACAGAAGCGCCTCTTCCAGGGCTGACTGCCAGGGACTCCCGACACGGGATCCGACGCCACTGCGGGACGCGAAGCGACACAGACGGCATGACGTGAGTGCCGCGCAGTCGATGACCCTTTCAACGGGTTGGTTCAAGACTCTGCAATTAGACTGCTCACCGACCCGACGGGATTGAAGTGGAGTACAAGATCCCTGTACTCAAAACCAGCGAGCCGAGCGCGAAAGGTTTGCAGTCCTTTTTGGGAAAGCAACGTCCCCGGACTTGCTCTGAGCCCCCCTAAACCGAAGTTTTTTGTCTCAACAGTTATATAAACACCAAAAATTTTTGCTCTTTCTGTGACGAGTCCGTAAATCTGTTTTCTTGGAAACGCTTCCCCGAGGATTAACTTTTGACATGGCCCCTTCCTCGGACTATCGTGGAAAACGTTCAAGAAGGCTTGCTCTCGACCTCCCACCGGTTAGAGTGAGGCCCCTTCAATCGAGGAGCCCCCCGTCGAGCGTCTGTATTCGCATGCTCAGAACGCGGAGCCCCTAACGTTGAGCTCCCAAGCTCGAAGATCCTCACCAGGACAGGTGCCTACCCCAGGTTCACCGTCGAAAAGTTTCCGTTCTAATATAATACCGAGCGCGCACGCCCATGATATCGTACCGCTACGCAGTCGTCGTCCTTCTTCTTTTCGCACCGTTTGTTTCGCACGCCCAATCCACGGGGTCCGTCACGGGGACAGTCACCGACGCAAATGGTGAGCCGCTTCCTGGCGTCAATGTAGCCATTCAGGCCGTGCAGCAAGGCGCGGCGACGGGACCCAACGGCACCTACACGATCACGAACCTGGAGCCGGGCCAGTACACCGTCCAGGCGTCTCTGGTCGGCTTTGCAACCCAGCAGGCGACCGTTACTGTGGAAGCAGGCGAAGAGGTCACCCAGAACTTTACGATGACGGGGGACCCGCTGAACCTTGACGAGGTCGTCGTCACCGGGCAGGGAAACGAGGTGTCCCGACGGTCCCTGGGGACCAACATGTCGGTCATCAATGCCGAGGACATCGCAGAGACGCCGACGACCTCCATCGACAAGTTGTTGCAGGGACGCGTGTCGGGCTCAACGATCCGGGCCCAGTCCGCCCAGCCCGGACAGGGGGCACTGATCAACTTCCGAGGCATCACCAGCGTGTTCTCCAATCAGACCCCGGTGATTTACGTTGACGGCATCCGGGTGGACAACTCGTCGAACACCAGCTTTTCGTTCGGGGGAGAAACCACGTCGGCACTCAGCGAAATCCTGACGAACGACATCGAGCGCATTGAGGTTACGAAGGGCGGTGCTGCGAGCACACTCTACGGGTCCGACGCGGCCAACGGCGTCATTCAGATCTTCACGGCCAACGGGGACCCGGGAGAAATGGACATCACATTCCGCACCAAGCAGGGCACCGATTTCCCGGTGTCCCGATTCTTCAAGGATACGGGGTTCTCCTTTCCCGAGACCCAAGAGAATGAGGATAGCCCGGACTTCGGCCGGACGAACTTCATTGAAGATGAGTACCTGCGTCGCGGGTACAGCCAGGACTACTACGTGGGCATTTCCGGGGGCTCTGAAGCCATCACCTATAACCTCAGTGGACGGATCCAGAATGGAAAAGGCGTGCAACCGAACAACAGCAATACGCTGTACGCCCTCCGCGGAAATGTCTCGACAGACTTTACTGAGAACGTGAGCGTACAGTTTAGTGGCTCCTACACCCGGTCGAACTTCTCGCGGGTGAGTAATGGGACGGCGATTGCCGACCCGCTCACGATGCTCGAAGTGGGAGACGCCAAGTTCTTTACGGGCACAGACAACTTGGAGGATGCCCTGAGGGTTGCCACCCTTCCGGAGATCAAAGAAGGTGTCGACCGGTACCGCGTCTCGGCAAAGGGGAGCTACAAACCCAGCCCGCTGTTCAACTCGAGTCTTACGGTCGGCATCGACGGCCGAGTGAATGAGCAACGAGCCCTGTTTCCACGTGGGGCCGACGATCTGACGGGCAATACGAACGGAAGTCTCACGCGCTTCAACCGCGACTTCAAGTCGTTGACGCTGGAATACCGCGGAACGATCAGCTATCCCCGCGAGGGTCCCATTACGTCCGACTTCACGTTTGGGGCGCAGGGTTTCCGGGACGAGGAGAGCCAGGTCTGGGCCGAAGCAGAAACCTTTGCCCTCCCGGGTACGGAGGACGTAGGGGAAGCCGGGAACGTAACGGCCGACGAGCTTCGCGAGCAGGTCTTCAACGGCGGCTTTTACTTCAAAGAGAACCTCGCCTATGAGGACCGCCTCTACTTCAGCGCAGGGATTCGCTTCGACGGCAATAGCGCATTCGGCGAGGACGTCGGCCTCGAAACCTATCCGAGCTTGGAGCTCTCCTATATCCTATCGGACGAGTCGTTCTGGTCCGGGACCCTGGAGACTGTGCTTTCCCAGTTCAAACTGCGGGCGGCCTGGGGCCAAACCGGAAACTTTCCCGATCCGTTTGCCCGAGACGTCACGTTTCAGGCCAACGCGTTTCGGGGGGCCAGCGCCCCGCGGTTCGACAATCCTGGAAACTCGGACCTCGGCCCGGAAACGACTACCACGCTCGAAGGCGGCTTCGAAAGTTCCTTCTTTGACGGCCGCTTCGGGATCGACTTCACGCTGTATCAGTCGCAAACGACGGACGCGCTGTTTGAGGTGCCTGAGCAGCCTGCCACCGGCCGCGGGGAGCAGTTCCGAAACGTCGGTGAGATCCGCAATGTGGGGACGGAGCTCAGCGCGGACGTCGGCATTTTGGAGATGGAGAACCTCTTTTGGCAGATTGGCGGCTCCTGGAGCTGGAATAAAAACGAGATGGAAAGCCTCGGCGGCGCCTCCCCCTTCACCATCGGCGGGAGCGGGAACTTCGCCCAGCAACGTGTGAAGGAAGGTCGTCCCATTGGGGCCTGGCGAGCCACCACCCCCTTCGACTCAAACGGAGACGGCAAGCTCGACGACTCGGAGTTTCGCTTCACCGGTGAAACCCCGTTCCCCAACCATACGGGCGCCTTCACCACGTCCTTCACCGTTCAGAACTTCCGCCTGTTCGCCCTGGCGGACTGGAGCACGGGATCTCAGGTCCTGGACTGGGGCAGCCACTGGGCCTCGTTCAACGGACTGGAGCGCGCACCCCGCCCCCAGAAGTTTGATGAGAATGGGGATCCGATTACCGACTCGGACGGAAACCCGGTCGATTTCTCCACCACGGAGGCCGGCTCTGCGCTCCTCCTGGACGGGGACTATCTGAAGATTCGGGAGGTAACGCTGTCGTACAACCTCCCGTCCAGTCTGCTGGAGGGCACCACCCTCGATCGCGGGTCCATTTACGTGACGGGTCGCAACCTGTGGGAATTCACACGTCAGGAGCTGGTCGATCCGGAGCTGGCCGGCATCACGACGACCGATAACGTGGCCCTCGGCGGATCGCAGAGCGTTACGCTTTCTGCTCCACGTCAGCTGCGCATCGGGCTCGAAGTCACGCTCTAACCCACCGAGCCGCCCGCCCCTGTTGTTGATTCCTGTTTCCCCAATCTCGATATGACGATGACCCGATCCCGCTCTTTTGTCGCCTTTCTTGTACTCTCCGGTGTACTCGCCCTCGCCGGGTGCGACACCCTAGACCCGACGGAGGTGGAAAATCCCCGAACGACGGACGAGGACCTAGCACAGGCTGAACGCCCGACCGAAGCCCTCCTGGACGGACTCCGTGCGCAGTTCGCTCGGGCCCTCGGGGCGACGGTTGTAACCACCGAATTTGCCTCAGATAATTTCTCGATTCACGGAACCGGACTGGGAGGCAACGACCTGGATTTCCCTGGGAGTCTCACGCCTAACCTGGGCGTTCTCAACTCCACGGCACAGACCGGGATGTACTGGAACACCCAGGAGCTCCGTGCCACGGCCGACTTCGTCCTCAACGACATTGCGCCGAACGACGAAAACGCCACCCCGGCACAGGTTGCGGAGGCGCGCTATTTCCGCGGCATGGCCTTCCTCCTGCAGGGCGAAAACTTTGTGGCGCTGCCGACGGCCGAGGACGAAGAGCCCGTGCCCGCGGCCACTCTGCTGAGCAATGCACAGTCGGACTTTTCTAACGCCCTGAACCAAGTCGGGGCAGAATCCGACCTTGCCGTTCGCCTCAATGCGGCCCTTGCCCGTACCCACCGGGCCCTGGGCAACGTGGACCAGGCGGAGTCCTTTGCGCAGGACGCCCTGGCGGCCGGCGGAAGCGACTTCCTGGTCGACCAGCCGTACGACGCCAACAACCTCGACAACGCCCCGCACGACTTCCTCGTCCAGCGCTCCCTCCAAGAGATGCAGCCGCTCCCGCGGCTCGACTTCCTCGACCCGAAGTACACGGCCGAGAACTCCCCGATCCCCGTGGCGTCCGCCGAGGAGATGAAGCTCATTCTTGCGGAGGTGGCCCTGGCGAACGACAATCCGTCCGAGGCGAAGTCGCAACTCGAAGAGGTGATCTCGCTTGCCTCCAGCCGCCCCCGTACGACGTTTACCGACAACGATGAGCGGTTGAACAACGCCCTGAACAAACGGCCCGATACGAGCGCGATCCAGATCCGCTTCGAGCCCGAGGCACCGCTCGTCGATGATCTCGTGCTGAACCGACCGGGAGTGGTGGAAACCCCGACCGTGTCCGGGACCCACGTCACGGCGGCTCAGGTGAATGGGGCGTCCGGGACTGATCTCGAACGGCTTCTGTACCTCGTCCGGCAGGAAGTCCTCCTGCTAGAGGGACACCGCCTGCATGACCTCGGCATCCGCCTGCCCATGATGCTCCGGGAAATCGAAACAAACCCCAACATCAGCATGGGCGACACGGGGACCGAGGCCTCCGTGCCGAGTTGGATTCCGTCCGGCAAAGAAATGGACGAGTACACACCCTCGGTCCTCTATGAAAACGGCGACAGCGGTGCCCTTACCACCACCGAGGTGACTATGCTCCACGACATGAATCGTGCAATCGTAGAAGAGCGGGGCCTCGTGATTGAGAACCCGATGGTGCCGGGGCAGTAGGCCCGTCGTCGATCTACAGCCCAACCGTCCCCTCTCGGCAGAGAGGGGGCGGTTTTGGTATATCCCCGGCCGTCCGCCCCGTCGAGAAACCAATGCGGCCATCCGAACCGAGCCTTCGGGGACTGCCCGTGCCGGCGGAAGATTTCCCGATCTGTTCATCTGCATCCCGTCCTACCTATGACTCGCTCTCTATCCCTCAGCGTCTTCGTCGCCATTCTGTGGACGGCCCTCGGCGTGGGGCCGGCGTCGGCCCAGACGCCCGCCGCCTGTCGCTCGGAGCATGATGCTCGTCAAGCGTCCGGGATGTGCGAGGGAGAATCGTTCGACTTCTACGCCTTCGGCCCCTACCGCGACGACGTGCCCCGCCCCCGAGAGGTGATGGGCTACCCGATCGGACAGATCCACACCACCTACGGTCGGATGGAAGAGTATATCGGCGCGCTCACCGAGGCCTCCGACCGGGTCCGCCACATCGTCTACGGCGAGAGCGTCGAGCAGCAGGACCTGCACCTCCTGGCCGTCGGCTCGGCCGAGACGATTAGTCGGCTCGACTCGATCCGCGGGGGGCTGCAGCGCCTCGCCGACCCGACGGCTACGTCCGAGGCCGCCGCGGACGAGCTCGCCGCCGACCTGCCGGTAGCCGTCTGGATCAACTCGGCCAACGACGGCAACGAGACGGCGGCGTTTGAGTCGGTGCTGCAGGTGGCCTACCAGCTGGCGGCCGGGCAAGGTGAGCGCGCCCGGCGGATCCGACGGAACACGCTCGTCCTCCTCAACATGGCCCACAACCCGGAGAGCCACGAGCGCTTCGTGGCGTGGTACAACGCGTTCGGGATGGGCGACGCGGCCCCGAAGGCCTACGAGCACGACGCGCCGTGGGGCCTGAACACGAACAACAACCACTTCCAGATCGACCTCAACCGCGACGGCGTAGGGCTGACGCAGACGGAGAGCCGGGCGGTGAGCACAGAGATGCAGCAGTGGCGGCCGCAGGTGTTCGTCGATCTCCACGGCCAGACCACCCAGTACTTCTTCCCGCCGAACGCGGCCCCGACCAACCCGCTCTTCCCCGACCAGCTCACGACGTGGATCGACACGGTCGGCCGCGCC
>JBDGQM010000055.1:0-4557 GCA_042219065.1 Salinibacter sp.
ACGCCTAAATTGTAGTTTTACCAGTCCTCAGGGAGATTTCTCGACTCCGCTTCGCACCCCGGGGAGTACTCGGTCGCGTTGCTCCCAGCGCTCCGCTCGAAATGACTGCTTTTTGCTAACGTAGTTTCCTGGGTCTACTTAGGCGGTCGGTTGAGGCGCAGATCCTCGTGCGCCGGGCCCGCTCCCGAACATTGCCACGGGTCTCGTATACACAACGCCCTTTGAACCCGATCTCGACGCCGCATGATCGAGCGGGACGTCACGATTCGAAATCGCGCCGGCCTCCACACCCGCCCGGCGTCGAAGCTGGTGAAGACCGCGTCCCAGTTCGAGTCGGAGGTGTACCTGCGGCGCGACAACTACGAGATCAACGGGAAGAGCGTCATTGGGGTCATGACGCTGGCCGCCGAGCAGGGCGCCACCCTGACCCTGGTGGTGGAGGGCGACGACGAGGAGGAGGCGGCCGACACCCTCACGGAGCTCTTCGAGGATGGGTTTGGGGAAGAACTCTAACTGCCGCAGTGTCCCGTCCACAATGCATGCAGTGTCTATGGAACTGGGCGCCGCGAACTCTGACCGGAGCGACGCGAGGGCATCGGCCGAGGAGGTCGTCGTGGACGGGATCGGGGCGGCGCCGGGGATCGCGGTCGGCACGGCGTACCGCTACGACGCCTCCGCCCCCGAGGTGCGGCGCGACGTCATTGAGCCGGAGGCGGTGGACGCGGAGCTTGAGCTGCTGGCCAATGCCCTGCAGCGCGCCCGGCAGGAGCTTGAAACCGTTCGGGCCCTGGTCCCCGACGCGCTGGACGCGGACACCGACGCCATCATTGAGGGGCAGGCCCTGATGCTCCGCGACGACGAACTGCGGCAGGCGCTGCGCCGGCACATCCGCGAGAACCACGAGTCGGCGGGGCGGGCGGTGAAGGCCGTCCTGAAGGCCCATCGGCAGCGACTCGAGGCCAGCGACGACGAGTACATGCGCGAGCGGGCCGACGATCTGGAGGACCTCGAGAAACGCCTCCTCCGAGCCCTGCGGCGGGGGACGGTGGCGAGCAACATGGAGACCCACTCGGTGCTGGTGGCCCAGACCCTCACCGCGACGGATCTGCTGCGGTTCAGTCGTCACAGTCTGCTCGGCTGCGTCACCGCCGAGGGCGGCGCGACCTCGCACGTGGCCGTCATTGCGAAGGCACTGAACCTGCCCCTGGTCGCCGGCGCCCCGGAGGCCGTGAACACAGTATCGTCCGGGGACGCGGTCGTTGTGGACGGGGACGAGGGGCGCGTGCTCGTGCATCCCCGCGAATCGACCCTGGAGCAGTACCGTGCGCGCCAGGACGGGCGCGATCCTGCCCTGGGGGAGGGCGACGGGCTCGATTGGCCCGTGCGGACGGCCACCGGGCAGCTCATCCGGGTGCGGGCCAACGTGGGCGTGGAGGCGGAGCTCGATCTTCTGGAGGTCCACGGGGCCGACGGCATCGGGCTCTTCCGGACCGAGCTGTTCTTTCTGGCCGACGGGGGCGGGACGCTCGCCGAGACGCATCAGGCCGAGGTGTACCGTCGGGCAGCCGAGGCGGGCGGACGTGCGGGCGCGACGATCCGTCTCCTCGACCTTGGGGGCGACGAGCGCATTCCGCGCATCCACGCCGGGCCGCCGGAGGCCAATCCGTACCTGGGCTGGCGAGGCATCCGGGCCCTGCTCGACCGGCCCGACGAGCTGCTCCGCCCGCAGTTGCGGGCGCTCCTCCGGGCCAACCGGCACGGGGCGCTTCGGGTGCTGCTGCCCATGGTGACCGACCTGGATGAGGTGCAGCGCGTGCAGCGCCTCCTGACCGAAGAGGCCGACCGTCTCGCCCGCAACGACGTGGCCCACGACCCGGATCTTCCGCTCGGCATCATGGTGGAGGTCCCGGCCGCTGCGCTCCAGGTGCACGCCTTCGCCGAGCACGTGGAGTTTTTCTCGATTGGCACGAACGACCTCACGCAGTACGTGCTGGCGGCGGATCGGGGCAACGACCGGGTGGCGGGACGGCACGACGCGCTGCATCCGGCCGTCCTCGGGCTCATCGTGCGGGTGGTGGAGGCCGGGCGCATGGCCGGGTGTTCGGTGGAGGTCTGTGGAGAGATTGCCGCGGACGTGCAGGCCGTGCCGGTGCTGCTGGGGCTGGGGGTGGACACCCTGAGCGTCTCGCCGCAGTATCTGCCCGACGTGCAGCGCATCATCCGGGCCGTGCGTCTCGCCGACGCCAAGGGCCTCGCCCGGGAGGCCCTCGACGCCACCGATGCGGAGACGGTCCGCCGACGGGCGCGCGAGTGGGTGGATACCCACATGTCGTCTTCGTCCACAGACATGCCCGCAGACGACACCTCCGGAGACTGAAGTGCGCAAATCCGTCCCGGCGCGGTGCCCCAACACTGATCCAATCCTTCTCTCACGCCCACTGACCGACAAGACCCCATGTCCGACACCATCCTCCAGCGCGTCAAGAACGACCTCAAGGAAGCCATGAAGGCGCAGGACGACGTGCGTCGGCGGACCCTCCGGTCCCTCCGGGCCGCCCTCGCCAACAAAGAAATCGCACAGCGGGAGGGCGGGGCGGACGCCACGCTGAGCGAGCAGGAGGAGCTCGCCGTCGTTCAGAAGCAGGTGAAGCAGCGACGAGAGTCGATCGAGCAGTACGAGGAGGCGGGGCGCGACGACCTCGTGGAGGCGGAGCGGGAGGAGATGGCGGTGCTGGAGGAATATCTGCCGGAACGGCTCAGTGACGAGGAACTGGCCGAGCGCATCGACGCCATCATCGACGCGGTGGGGGCGACCTCCATGGCCGACATGGGGGCGGTTATGGGCCGGGCGATGGACGAGTTGCGGGGCCGGGTGGACGGAAACCGCGTCCGGGAGCGGGTGCAGGACGCCCTTTCGGACTAACCCGTCGCGCGTCCTACGGAGCCGGCGGCCCGTCGGTCTCGCGGTGCACAGCGGCCGGATTGTTGGGCCGGAAGTGCGCGGTGAAGTGGCGGAGCTGGGGCGGCTCTTCGGTCATGGTGTAGCCGCACAGCGCGTCGCGTCGCTCGTAGACCTCCTCGAAGCACTCGATCACGTAGTCGACGTGACTCTGCGTGTAGACGCGGCGGGGAATGGCGAGGCGGAGCAGCTCCTGCTCGGCTGGCTCCTCGCTGCCGTCGGGCTGGCGGCCAAACATGACCGATCCAATCTCGACGCCCCGAATGCCGCCCGTCGTGAAGAGCGCCACGGCGAGGGCCTGTCCCGGATAGTCGAGCGGATCGATGTGGGGGAGCAGGTTCTTTGCGTCCACGTAGACGGCGTGGCCGCCCACCGGCTTCACAATGGGCACGCCCAGGTCCGTGAGGGCCTCGCCCAGGTAGCGGGTCGAGGCCATGCGATATTCCAGGTAGTCCTCGTCGACAATCTCCTGCAGGCCGACGGCGATGGCCTCTAGGTCGCGGCCGGCCAGCCCGCCGTACGTCGGAAAGCCTTCGGTAAGAATAAGCTGGTTGCGCGCTTTTCGGGCCCAGGTGTCGTCGTCGAGGGCCAGCCAGCCGCCGATGTTTACGAGCGCGTCCTTCTTGGCGCTCATCGTCATGCCGTCGGCGTGCGAGAACATCTCCCGGACGATCTGCTTGACCGACCGGTCGCCGTAACCCTCCTCGCGCTGCTTGATGAAGTACGCGTTCTCGGCGAAGCGGCAGGCATCGAGAAACAGCGGAATGTCGTGCTCGTCGCAGAGGGCCTTCGCGCCCGCAATGTTCGCCATCGAGACGGGCTGGCCGCCGCCCGTGTTGTTGGTGACGGTGAGCATGGCGATGGGCACGGTGTCGCCGTGCTCGTCGAGAAAGGTCGCCAGGCGGTCGAGGTCGATGTTGCCCTTAAACGGATGCTCCCGGTCGGGGACATGTCCTTCCTCGATGACGAGATCGACCGCCTCGGCGCCCGTGGCCTCGATGTTAGCGCGGGTGGTATCGAAGTGCGTATTGCTCGGAATTTTGGAGTCGGGCCCTGCCACGAGCCCGGTGAGGATGCGCTCGGCGGCCCGCCCCTGGTGGGTCGGAATCACGTGCTCGAACGGCATCAGCTCTTTGACCGCGTCCTCGAACCGGAAGTAGGAGGGCGACCCGGCGTAGCTCTCGTCGCCCTGCATGAGGCCGGCCCACTGGGCGGCGCTCATCGCCGAGGTGCCCGAGTCGGTAAGCAGGTCGATAATGACGTCGTCGGCGTGCAGGTTGAAGAGGTTGTAGTGGGCGTCCCGGATCAGGCGTTCGCGCTCGGTCCGCGAGGTCATGCGGATCGGCTCGACGGATTTGATCCGGAAGGGCTCGATGATGGTGTCCGTCTCCATGGCGTGGGAAGGGCCGTTGACAAGCAGATGTGGATGGGCAACCTACGAATTTTGTGGCCGAAGCACAACGGGGCTGGGGCGAAGGCGAGAAAGGGAGAGTGGGCGAGAGGGGGCGTGGGAGCACCGAATTTCTGCCACAGTAGAATGGTGAGGTATGACGACGATGCCAAGACGCGATTGCCGTGAGGAGCGAGAGGGGAAAGGG
>JBDGQM010000056.1:0-44393 GCA_042219065.1 Salinibacter sp.
CAGGCCCAGCACACAACGGTCCTGCGGGGCGGGCGCCTGTTCGACGCCACGGACACGACCCTCACGGACAATCCGGGGCTGGTCGTGCGGGCCGGAAAAATCATGGCGCGCGGCGCCACGAGCCTCGACACCACCGGGGCCCGTATTGTGCAGCTTGACGACGAGCACGTCATTTTGCCGGGCCTGGTCGACCTGCACGCCCACTACGCAGTGGACTTCTTTGGGGCGGGACGGGTGGAAGAGACGGAGGGCTACCCTCGGCTTTATCTCGCCAACGGGGCCACTACCACCTTCACGACCGGCGAGATGAAGCCGGAAAAGATGCGCCGGGTGCGCCGGGCCATCGATCGCGGCGACCGGATCGGTCCCCGCATTCTCACGTCCGGACCCTACTTTGGCAAGGCGCGACCGGGCTGGGACACGACCCGCACCCCCGCCAGCATTCGCCGGGAGGTCGACAAGTGGGCCGCCCGCGGGGTGCACCACTTCAAGGCCAAGCGCCTCCAGGCCGATCTGCTGCGGGCCCTCATCGACCAGGCGCACCGGCACGACGCCACCGTGACGGGGCACCTGGGCTCCGGCTACGGCCCGAGCGTCAACCCGCGCACGGCCATCAACATGGGCATCGACCGCATCGAGCACTTTCTGGGCGGCGATCAGCTGCCCGACAGCGTCCGGGCGTACGAGTCGCTTCCGACGGCGACCCCGGACGCCCCGGCGTTTGACCGCATCACCCGGCACTTCCAGCGGCACGAGGTCTTTTTCGATGCCACCATCACGGCCTACGGCTATTACGGCACCCGGGCCTCCGAGATCTACCGCGACTGGCCGAACGCGCAGCAGTACTTCACCCCGTACCTGCGGTCTGTGCTCACCGAGGACGATTACCAGGAGCCCATCCAGCGCTTCCAGCGGATCTTTAAGGTCAAGCTCGACCGCATCAAGGCCTTCTACGACGCCGGAGCGGGCGACCACATCACGCTGGGCACCGATCACCCGAGCTGGGGGGAGTTTCTGGCCCCGTTCGGCGTGCATCGCGAACTGCAGGCGTTCGTGAGGGCCGGGATTCCGGAGGCCGCGGCGCTCCGCATTGCGACAATCAACGGCGCCCGGGCGCTCCGCATGAGCGACCGGATCGGGACCGTCGAGGTGGGCAAGAGTGCGGATCTGTTCGTCGTCCGGGGCAACCCGCTGGCCGACATCCGTAACACGCGCAACGTCGAGTGGGTGATGACGCGGGGGGACCTCCACCGGGCCGGGGCGCTCCGCGAGGCGGCACAGGGGACGGTGGGTCCCGACAATGCCGCCGAGGCCGACGCGTTCAAGCCGGACGCCTCTCGATAGTTCGGAGCGATTCCATCAAGTCTCTACCTGGGCGGCCCCAGGCACCCGTTCTCGGCCGGGGGAAAGCGAGAGGCTACCACTGCTCGTAGTGGTCGACGATCTCGTTCAGGTTGTCGTGCTCCCCCTCGATGATGCCGACCACAAAAAGGCCGGTTTCATTTTCGAGCTGCGCGAGGGCGTCGGCGTCGGGAGGGCGTCGTCCTTCGGTCTTGATGAAGGTGTCCTGGATGGCCTTTTCGGCGGCGTCGGAGGGGGTGTCGGCCGTGGCGACGGCGGAGAAGGGGTCGAAGCCGTCTTTTTCGAAGCCAATAATCGTGTAGGTGGGCATGGTGTGGGAGGCGCCGGATCAGGAAGAGCGGAAGTGCGAACGCAAGCCGTCGACTCCCAATGCGCGTGGCCCGTCGCCGTTTCTTACGCTCCGCGTAGGGACGAGCGTGCGAGACGAAACGTTCGGGAAAGAGACGCAAAAATCGAGTGTCGGCATAAAAAGAGCCCGGACCCCCACCAAGAGACCGGGCCTTGGGAGAAATGCGTCCCAACGAGAAATGCGTGCGGTAGACACATAGCCTGGGGGGAATCTAACGTCGTTTTTCGTTTCTTAATATCGGTGCCGTGCTGGATTCAGGCTCAGGGGATTGACGGGACCCGGCAGATCGGAACTGTTTGTGTGACACGGGCTTTCGGAGTCCTTTTGCCCTTCGATCAGGAGCCGAGCCACTCGTACAGCAGGATGCCCCCGGCAACGGCCACGTTGAGTGATTCGGCCGCGGGCCGATTGGGGGCGCCGGGCAGGGACACGGGGGTGTCGAGGCGATCGAGGACGGCGGCGCTGAGGCCGTGCGCCTCGCTGCCCAGCGCGAGGACGGAGGGACGAGTCGGTTGCCAGGCATCGGCCTGAACGCCCTGGAGGTCGGCGCCGTAGAGGGCGGCGTCCTGGCGGCGCAGGCGGTCGAGAAGCGGGCCGAGATCGTCGGCGCGGGACAGGGGGAGGGCCCAGTGGCTCCCGGCCGCCGCGCGCATCACTTTGGGGCCGTACAGTCCGGCTGTGCCGGGCCCCGCCACGACCACATCCGCGCCAAACCACGCCGCCGTTCGCAGGAGGGTGCCCGCGTTCCCCGGGTCCTGCACGCCGTCGAGCAGAAGGAGCGTGCCGGTCGCGCCGAGGTGCTCCGGCACCGCGTCGGGGGCAGTGAGGCGGCGCTCCACCACGGCGACGAGGCCCTGCGGGGTCTCCACGTCGGTGATGTCCGCCATCGTGTCGGGATCGGTCTCGAATACGGGGACCGAGAGCCGGTCGAGCAGGGGACGCACGGCCGGATCGTTCAGGGCGTCGGCGGTGACGACGGCTTCCACGAGGGGAGCGTCCGCGTCGAGGGCGGCCTGCAGGGTTCGGGGGCCCTCAATGAGCGTCCGGTCGTGGCGTCGGCGCCCCCGGCGGCGGGTAAGGGCGGCGATGGCCTTGCGGCGACGGTTGGACAGCGGCTCGGGCATGGGCCTGCGCGGCAAACAGAAGGGAACGGGCGCTGAAAGGGACGGCGGAGCAACCGGAGCCGACGCAAATCGTTCAGTCGCAGGAGATTTTCCGATGCGTGAGGAACGTCGCACATGGGACGTGCGGACCTCGATCGAGAATGCTCTGGCGGAACGGGATTGAGTGTGGGAGTGTGGGCGTACGGACGTTTTTCATACCTACATACTCCCACACGCTCATACACCCGGTGGCTTCATCTTCAGGGGGTTCTGCACGGCTCGGCATGCGCAAGCACGGGACTGGAGGGGGCATGTGCGGGACACAACGGTCTCCGGTTCGTGCACCAATCTACACACGACCGGGGAGAACAAACGCACGTCGAAACCTGAAGATGATTCCGGGTTTCCACGCACTCATGGTTCCTCCGGAGAGAAGAACGCGATTGGCAGGGTGTTTAGAAGCTTCCTCACGCACCGGTATCTCTGTGTTTCCTCGTATCCGTGCCGATTCTGACCCCGGCAGACGCGAGCGGCCCGGCGGGTGGCGTCCTCCGATGGTCGCATGGGGCCTCTTCGGAGTGGCGGCCCTTCTTCTCGTCTCCTGCGCCAATCCGCAGGCCCCGAGCGGCGGACCCCGGGACACGACGCCGCCCACGGTGGTCGACACCCGTCCGGTGCGCGATACGGTCAGTGTGTCGACGGACACCGAGGTTCTGCGCATCGAGTTTTCGGAGTACATCGAGCGAAGCAGTTTCTCGCAGGCCCTGTCCGTCACGCCGGCGTTCGAGCAGCAGCTGCAGTTTGACTGGGGCGGGCGCGCCGTCGGGATCGAGTTTCCGGCGTCGCTGCGGGACAGCACGACCTACATTTTCACGCTCGACACGAACCTGAGCGACGCCCACGGCGTCTCGCTCGAGAGCCCCATCACGGTGGCGTTTTCGACGGGCCCGAAGATCAATCGGGGACAGATCGAGGGGCGGGTGGTAGGGGCCTACCGGGGGCGTCCCAAGCAACAGGTCGACGTGTACGCCTATCTGCTGGCGCCCGACGAGGTCGGTCCCCGCCCTCTGCCGGATCGGCCCCGCTACCGCACGCAGACGGGGGAGGAGGGGCGCTTTGGGTTCGACTACATGCGGGAGGCCCGCTACTACGTGATCGCCCTCCGCGACAACAACCGCAACCGCACGCCCGATCCCGGGGAGTCGTTCGCCGTGCCGCCACGGCTTGCGCTGCAGGCGGACAGCGGAGCGGGCGCGGTGCCTGTGCCCTGGCTGTTTGCCCAGAGCGACACCGCGGCGCCCCGCCTGCAGCAGGTGCGACCGGTGAGCCGCCAGCGCGTTCGCCTGGGATTCGACGAGCCGGTACGCCTCCAGACGCGGGCCGCCGCGGCGTGGGCGCCCCGAGACTCGGTGACGGGAACGCGAGTGGACGTGAAGGGCGTCTACGCGGTGCCCGGCCGGGAGAATGCCGTAGGGGTGCGGACGGCACCGATGGAGGAGACGCGCCACGTCTTGCCGCTGGAGCGCGGGGCTGTCACGGACACCGTGGGGCGGCCGCTCGTGCCGGATACGGCGCGCTTCCGGGCCGCTGCGCGCGAAGACACGATACGCACCCGGTTCCGAGGATTTCTGCCCGCCGACCTTGGGCGCGACTCGACGGGGGCCCGGCCGTTGCTTCCCGGGGTGCAGCCCGGCGTCCGCTTCAATCAATCGCTGGACAGCACCCAGCGGCGAGCGGGCGTGCGGATTCGTGACACGACCGGCGCCCCCCGGCCCGCCTCGCTCTCGACGGTCGATGGCATCCGGTACCGGATTCAGTTCGAGTCGCCCCTGTCTCCGGGCCGGTACGTGGACGTAGAAGTGCGGGGAGACGTCTTCGCACGGGCCGACACGACGTATCGGCGGCGGTTTCGGCGCGTCACGCGCCGGGTCCTCGGCGAACTCGAGGGGCGTGTGCGGGTCGCCGACACGGCGCGGGACGCGGCCTCTGCGGGCCGGGCAATGGACGACACGACGGCCCTCCGACTGCCCGCCGGCCTCACCGGTCGGGCGGAGGCGGACACACTTACGGTCCCGTCCGTTGATACTGCGGCAACGAGTCCCGAGGGCCCACGGGCCCGCCTGGATTCGCTCTTCTACGGCGGGCCCGTGGCAATCGCGCTTGAGCCCGTCGAGTCGTCGGTCCCGGTGGCGCCCCGTCGGCTGACCACATCGCCCGACAGTACGTTCGTGTTCGATCAGCTCCCGGACGGACAGTATCGATTTCGGGCGTATCTCGACCGCAACGAGAATGGGCGGTGGGACGTCGGGCAGGTTCAGCCCTACCGCCCGGCCGAGCCGGTGACGTGGCTCGGGGAGCCGGTGGAAGCCCGGCCCCGGTGGACGACGGAACTGCCGGCCCCCCTGCGGCTTCCCGTGCTCGCGCCGGTGCCCCGCTCTCAGGAAAGCCCGCCGCCCGACACGACCCGTCCACGTCCGGGCGAGAACTGAGTGCAAATGCCGTTCGCCAACTGTTGCACCGAGCTGTTTTTGCCCACCCTATGACTTCTTCCACGACCGCCCCCTCCTGTCCGCCTGCGCTGACCGCCGACGCCATGCGGGAGGCCGACCGGTACACCATCGACGAGTACGGCCTTCCCAGCTTTACGCTCATGGAGACGGCCGGGCGCGGGTGTGCCGAGCGCATCCGGGCCGCCTACGGGCCGATGGCGGACGCGGCCGTCGTGGTGCTCTGTGGGAAGGGCAACAACGGGGGCGACGGGCTGGTGGTGGCACGGCGCCTTCTGACGGCCGGGGCCCGGGTGCACGTCGTCCTGACGAGTGCGGAGGAGGCGCTGAGCCCCGACGCGGCGCAGAACCTGTCGCTGCTGCGGCAGCTTGGGGAGCAGGCGCCGGAGCGACTCACGATGGAGCAGCTTGGAGAGCTTGATGCGCTCACGGAGACGGTACACGCCCTACAGCCTCGGCTCTACGTCGACGCGCTCCTGGGCACGGGGCTCACGAGCGACGTGCGCGAGCCAATTCGGAGCCTCGTGGAGTGGGTGAACGAGCGGAGCGCGCCCACGGTGGCCATCGACGTGCCCACCGGGCTCCACAGCGACACCGGGGCGGTGCTCGGGGTGGCGGTGCGCGCGGACCGGACGGCGACGATGGCGGCGTTCAAGGTCGGGCTGCTGGTGGGAGAGGGACCGGCGCACGCGGGCGAGGTCGACGTGGTGGAGATCGGCATTCCGTCGTTCGTGCTCGACCGTGTGGCGGCGCAGCCCGGCTGCGTCCGGCAGACGACCGATGCAGCCGTCCGGCGATGGTGGCCGGAGCGGGCCCGCGACGCGCACAAGTACAGTGCAGGGACGGCGCTCGTGGTGGGCGGCGCGCCGCAGTTTACGGGGGCGCCGGTCATGGCCGCGAAGGCGGCGGTGCGCAGTGGGGCCGGATACGTAAGCTGCGCCTGTCCGGCGTCGGTCCAGTCGACGCTCGCGGGCGCGCTGACGACCGTACCCGCTCACCCGCTGCCCACCTCGGAGGGCGATGCCGTCGCGCCGGACGCGGCGCTCGACGCGATGGACGAGTCCCTGGAAACGGCCGACGCCGTCCTCGTGGGGCCGGGCCTGGGCCGCGCCCCCCAGACCGAGCAGTTCGTACGACGGCTGGTGCAGACGGTCGACGTGCCCCTCGTCCTCGACGCCGACGGCCTGAACGCGCTCGCAGGTCAGGTCGACGAGCTGGCGTCCCACGTGGATGGCCCGTGGATCCTGACGCCTCACGCCGGGGAATTTCGCCGGCTTGTTGGGAACAAGGTCGACCTCGACGACCGGGTCCGCGCCGCGCAGACGTATGCGGAACGGTGGGGCGCGGTCTGTCTGCTCAAGGGGACGCCGAGCATCGTCGCGGGGCCGGACGGGCGGACGTACGTCAGCGGCATCACCACGTCGGCCCTTGCGACGGCCGGCACCGGCGACGTGCTGGCGGGCCAGTGCGTCGGGCTGCTGGCCCAGGGAGTTCCGCCCCTCGAGGCCGCGGCGGCGGCGCTCCACATCGGCGGGGCCGCGGCGGAACGCTACGGGGCCACCCATGATTCGCGCTCCATGGCAGCGACCGATCTCCTCGACACGATTCCCCGCGTGGCCGCCGAACGGTTCGCACGTCGGTGACGCCCGAACAGCTAAGTAGACCCGAACAAGTACCTAGTGGTTTGTCAACCTTGAATGTTGGTATACCTGATTGTCGATGCGTGTTTTCTCCTCGATCAAGACTGTGCACTACCGCCTGCTGGCGGTGCTTTGGACCGTGGGGATCCTTCTTGCGATGGCCGTTCCGGCGGAGAATCTGCCAGGTACCCAGTCCTTTCTCGGCGTCGACAAGATCGTGCATGCCGTTCTCTTCGCCGGGTTCGGGGGGCTGTGGCTGCGCGTGCTGTGCCCGCCGGACTACGAGCGGCTGCTCTCGCTCTTCCGGCGCCGCGGTGGCCTCTTTTTCGTGGTCGGGGTGCTATTTGCGGGGGCGACGGAAGTCTACCAGCACCTTTTGCCGATTCAACGCCTCGCAGACCCGTACGACGTGACGGCCGATCTCGTCGGATTCACCGCTGCGTTTGTGGGATACTACGTCTATCACGTGCGTCGGGCCGATCGGGCCTCGGCATAGGCTGCACGGCACCGTCGTTCTGGGGGGCAGAAAGCCACCCCTGATTGAAACATCGAAGAACGTCTTTTGTAACCGAGCCTGCCCAGTAGATGAAGTTGCGGTATGCAGTCGCACAGCAACGCTCGTTTCGTTCCACAACAACGGTAGTTTCTCATGGCCTTGCGCAAGAAGGATGGTGCGGATCTTCGTAAGCAGTATCCGCTGTACGCACAGATTGGTCTCGTTCTGTCCCTCACACTGCTCATTGTGGCCTTCCGGGTCAACATGTCGACGCAGAGCAGCTTCCAGGTGCAGATGGAGGAGCAGGAAACCGTCGACATGAAGCAGATCCAGCAGACTCAACAGGAGAAGGAGCCGCCCCCTCCGCCGAAGCCGCCCGTGCCGCAAGAGGTCCCGAACGACGAGGTCATCGAGCAGGATGACGTGGACTTCGACGCCTCGCTCGACATGGACCAGAAACTGGACGTTGGCGAAGGCCCGCCGAGCGATGACAAAAAAGAGGAGAAAGAGCAGGAGATCTTCATGGTCGTCGAGAATCAGCCGAAGCTGAAGGGCGGCATGAAGGCCCTTCAAAAATCGGTCGAATACCCCGAGTTTGCGAAGAAGGCCGGAATTGAGGGCCGCGTGATCGTTCAGTTCGTTGTGGACGAGCAGGGCAACGTGCAGAACCCGAAGGTGACGCGGGGTGTGCACAAGCTTCTGAACAAGGAGGCCATCAAGGCCGTGAAGGAACAGGAATTCAAGCCTGGCAGGCAGCGCGGCGAGGCGGTGAAGGTCCAGATGTCGCTTCCAGTGACATTCCGGCTTCAGTAGCGCCGCACACGCAGGCCATTTTGACAGAATTGAGCGCGCACCGTGCCCGGCCGCCGTCGGGCCGCGGTGCGCGTTTCGTTTTTGGGACCCGTTCGCCGTGGCGCGACGAGGACCGTTACGGCGTCGAGCGGTGCTCGACCGATCCATCGGGGTGTCCCAGAAGCACGTCGGTTGCCATGTCGAGGAACAGCCCGTGGTCGAGCACGCCGGGACGGGCGCACAACATGCGGCTCAGGTCGTCCGGGGCCGAGAGGCCGTCGGGGAAGTGGGCGTCGACGATCCAGAGGCCCTGGTCGGACACGACGGGGCCATCTTTCGCTTCGGCTGTGCGAAGCTCCGGGGAGGCCCCCACGTCCTCGAGCGCCTGCATCACCGGCGTTGCGGCCATCGGAAGCACCTCGACGGGCACCGGAACGTGGGTGCCGAGTCGGTCGACCTCTTTGGTAGGGTCCACCAGCACGGCGAAGCGATCGGCCTGATGGGCCACCACTTTTTCGCGGGAGTGCGCCCCCCCGCCGCCCTTGATTAACCGGAAGGACGCGTCGACCTCGTCGGCCCCGTCGAGCGCGAGGTCGAGCGTCGGATCGTCGTCGAGCGACGTGAGCGGAATGCCATGAGCACGGGCCCGGCGCTCCGTGGCGAACGAGGTGGGGACGCCCTGCACATCAAGGTCGTCGGTCCGGATACGGCGGCCGAGGAATTCGAGGGCGTGGGCGGTCGTCGAGCCGGAGCCGAGCCCGAGGCGCATGCCGTCGGACACGAGCGCAACGGCCGCCTCGGCGGCAGCCCGTTTGGCAGCGTCTCGATCCATTTGTGTCTATCTTTGGAAATTTGGTGTGTAGGGACGTCCCGCCGGGACGTCTCTACGTGGGTAATCAGGCATCCGCGTCTTCGAAGTCCCATTCGAACCGGAGCCGGTAGTCCTGGTACTGGGCGCTGTAGCCGGCCCGGATCACCTCAAAGCCCTCGTCGAGGCCGAGGACCGTCATGCCGGGGTGCTTGTTGGGGAACGTGTCGTACACAAACCGCTCGTAGCCGCGTTGCTTCACCACGTCGAGCATGGCGTAGAGCAGGGCCCGGGCGATGCCGTTGCGCCGGTGCGCCGGGTGCACGCCGCCCTTGGCGCTGTAAAAGGTGACCTCGTCGAGCCGGTAGCCCAGCTTGAAGCCCACGTCGGTGCCCCCCGTTTGGGCGAGCAGGATCAACAGATCGTCCCGCTCGAAGGTCTCGATGATGTGCGTGTCGTCGAAAATCTCGACGTTGAGGCGGCGAATCGTGTCGAGCCGCTCCAGGCCGACCTCCACGATGTCGAGCGGGACCTTTGCTACCGCCGTTGCGTCGGGGCCGGCGGATCGGTCGCGTTGAATTTCCATGATGCGGCGGGGGCAATGAGACCGGAAGAGCGAGGAACGAGCGGGCGGTCAGAACGGGAGGCCGTCGGCGTCGGAGGGGTCCTCCGGCGGCCCGCCCGGGTCGCTTGGCGTCTCGGGCGGCGACGAGGGCGTTCCGTTCTGGGGGGGAGACGGCGCCGCGTTCTGTTCGGCGTTGTCCGCGGCGTCCTCCTCCACGAGCTGCACCGGTTCGAGCACGTCCTCCGGCACGTCCTCGATGAACCGGCTCGGGGTGGTCATGTACTCGCCCTGCCCGCGCCGGTACTGCGTCATGGGGTAGGAGATGAACAGGTCCTCCTCCGCCCGCGTGACGGCCACGTAGAAAAGGCGAAGCTCCTCGTCCACCCCCCCGTCCTCGCGCAGCGCGTGGCGGGACGGGATGGTGCCGTCGAGCGCCCGGATGAGGAAGACCGTGTGGAATTCGAGGCCCTTCGCGGAGTGGATGGTCGAGAGCGTGAGGGGCGGCTCGTCGTCCTCGCTGGCCTCCTGGTCGAGGGCCGTGAGCTCAATGGGGTCGAGCGTGAGCGACGACAGAAAGCGCTGGCGCGTCTCGTGGTTGGCGGCCAGGCCGGCGAGGTGCTCCAGGTCCGGCTCCCGCTTCGGATGGTCGTCGGCGTACTCGTTCTCGAACAGCGGCTGGTAGTAGCTGAGGATCGCTTCCACCTGCTCGGTCACCGACGTGTCCTCGTTGCGGACGTGGCGGAGGGTGGAGAACAGCTGCTTGAGCCGGGCCGCGTACCGGTCCGAAAAGGGCGCGTCGTCGTCCAGGGAGAGCGGGTCGTCGGCCGTCTCGGTGGACCACTCGATGAGGGAGCGCGCCGTCTTGGGGCCGATGCCGTGGATGAGCTGGAGGATGCGGTTCCAGGAGGCGGCGTCCTGCGGGTTCTCCACCACCTTCAGGTGCGCCAGGACGTCCTTGATGTGGGCGGCCTCGTTGAGCTTCATCCCGCCGTACTTCACGAACGGAATGTTGCGCTGGTTGAGCTCCACCTCCAGGTCGTACGCGTTGTGGCTGCTGCGGAAGAGCACCGCCACGTCGCTGAGAGAGACGCCCTCCTCGCGCAGGCGCAGCACCATGTCGGCCACGAAGCGGGCCTCCATGTCGCCGTCGGCCGCGGGGACGACGGCGGGGCACTGGCCCTCCGTCCGCTCCGTGAACAGGGTCTTGTCGTAGGAGCGGTCGGCCTGCTCAATGACGTGGTTCGCCAGGTCCAGAATCGGCTGGGTGGAGCGGTAGTTGCGCTCCAGCTTCAAAACCTCCGCGTCGTTGAACTCGTCGGGGAAGCGGAAGATGTTGCGGAAGTCCGCACCGCGGAATTTGTAGATGCTCTGCGCGTCGTCGCCCACCACGGTCACGTTGCCGTGGACCGAGGCGAACCGGCGGACGAGCTGGGCCTGCAGGGCGTTGGTGTCCTGGTACTCGTCGACCAGCACGTGCCGGCACCGGCTTGCTACTTGATTCCGCACGTCGTCGTTGTCGTCGAAGAGCTCCAGGGTGCGGCGCAGGAGGTCGTCGAAGTCCATGAGCCCGTGGCTCTTCTTGTACTGCCGGTACTCGTTCTGGAGCGTCTTCAGCTCGTCGTGTAGCGTGGTGAACTGCGGATAGCGCTTCGTGATGGTCTCCCCGAGCGTCTCGTCGCGGTTCGTAGCCGATGAGAACATCGAGTAGAGCGTGTTCTTCTGCGGGAAGCGTTCGTCGCCCTCGCCGTAGTCGCCCCGGGCGCGGAGCACACTCAGCACGTCCGCGGCGTCTGAGGCATCGAGGACGGTAAAGTTGCGCGGAAAGTCGATGGCCGTGGCGTGCTGGCGGAGCACTTCGAGGCAGAAGGCGTGGAACGTGCCGCCGCGTACCTTTTCGCAGCGCCCGTCGAGCAGGCTGGAGGCGCGGGCCGTCATGTCGTTGGCCGCCCGGCGGGTGAAGGTGAGCAGGACGATCTGCTGGGGCCGCGTGCCCGTCTCCACCAGGTAGGCCAGGCGGTAGATGAGGGTGCGCGTCTTGCCGGTGCCGGCGCCGGCCACAATCAGGAGCGGCCCGTCATCCGCCGTGGCGGCTGCGTACTGCTGGTCGTTGAGCGCCTCTGCGTACTCGATCGTGAGGTCCTCCGGCGCCCCCGAAGGCTCGTCGTCCTCCGAACGCAGAACAATGCGGCGCGCCATGGCGGAGACGTGGGTCGTTCGTGGAAGACAATCGCAGGGATCGGGCCGGGCCGTAGTCGACACCAGGACGCCCGCGCCGGGCCGAACACTCACCGGCGGATGCCGGTTGAGAGTCAGCGCACACGCAACGATGCCGGTCCGAAACCCCCACTCGATAAACCTTCGTGCCGGGACGAGTGATCCGGTCCGAGCCGGGAGCCGTGTCGAATGATCGGCATTGTAGATTTCTTGGTCGTGGGCGGTAGACATTGGGCGGGGGCGTTTCGTAGATTACTACCGTCCGGTTCGGGGAGCATCACCTCCGATCCGCGGGGGAGCGTCTGTAGAGGCATCCTTGAGAGTGAGATTTTTGTAGTCTGTTATGGGAAAAGTCATCGCGATTGCGAATCAGAAAGGAGGGGTGGGCAAGACGACCACCGCGATCAATCTGGCGGCGTCCCTGGCCGCCACGGAGCACCCGACGCTCCTCCTGGACATTGATCCTCAGGCAAACTGCACGTCCGGCATCGGCATCGAGTCGGACGAGGTCGATGACTCGATCTACGAGGTCCTCATCGGGGAGGTCGACGCGTCGGAGGCGGTGATGACGACCGAGATGCCGTTTCTCGACATGATGCCGAGCCACATCAACCTCGTGGGGGCCGAGATTGAAATCATCGACGAGACGCAGCGGGAGAAGCTCTTGAGCGCGGCCCTGCCCCGCATTCGCCGCAAGTACGACTTTATCGTCATCGACTGTCCCCCGTCCCTAGGACTGCTGACGCTCAACTCGCTCACGGCCGCCAATTCGGTGCTCATTCCAGTGCAGGCCGAGTACTTTGCGCTGGAGGGCCTGGGACAGCTCCTCAACACGATCAAGATCGTCCGCCAGCACCTGAATCCGGACCTGGGGATCGAGGGGGTGCTCATGACGATGTTCGACACGCGCCTCCGGCTCTCCAATCAGGTGGCCGACGAGGTGCGCCGATACTTCGGCGATCGCGTGTTCGAGACCATCGTGAAGCGCAACGTGCGCCTCTCGGAAGCCCCGAGCTTCGGAAAGCCGGCCCTGCTGTACGAGGCGTCCAGCACCGGCGCGCAGAACTACATGGCCCTGGCGCGCGAGATTCTCGGCAACAACCAGGAATATCTCGACACGTCGCACAGCGACAACGGGACCCGCGATGCCGAGACCGCCGACGTGCCGCCCGCGGACGATCAAGAGACGCTGTCCGACGCGATCGGCGAGGAGCCGTCGGAGTCCGAGGACGGCTCCGTGACGCCCGCCGACGAGTTTTCGATGTAGCCCGCCCCTAATTTTCGTGCGCGGCGTTTTTGCATGAAGAGCTGCTTCATTCTCCTTTTTCGTCGATCCCCCGTCTCGCATGGGTAAGAACTCAGCACTTGGCAAAGGCCTCAACGCGCTCCTGCCGGAAGAAGAGGACGAACAGGCGTCGGACGAGGACGGTGGGGGGGCAGACGAGAGTGAGGCGACGGAGCAGAATCAGCTCTATCAGTTTGAGGACGGCACCCGCCTGCTCGGCCGCGTGGCGGAGGTGGCGGTGGAGCGGATCCGTCCGAACCCGTACCAGCCGCGTCAGGAATTCAGCGACGACACCCTCGACGAACTGGCGGCCTCCATCGAGCAGATCGGCATCATTCAGCCGATCACGGTTCGGTCGCTCGGGGACGGCGAGTTTGAGATTATCTCCGGGGAGCGGCGCCTGCGGGCCGCCCGCCGGGCGGGCATGGAGCATCTGCCCGCATTTATCCGGGAGGCCGACTCGGAAGAGATGCTCGAGATGGCCCTCGTCGAAAACGTCCAGCGCGAGGAGCTCAATCCCATCGAGATTGCGCTGGGCTACCAGCGCCTCGTGGAGGAATGTGACCTGACGCAGGAAGAGGTCGCCGAGCGGGTCAGCAAGAGCCGGGCCACCGTGTCCAACTTCCTCCGTCTCCTGCGGCTTCCGCCTCGCATCCAGGCGGCCCTGCGCGACAAAGAGGTGAGCATGGGCCACGCCCGGGCGCTCATCGCCATGGACGATGAGGAGGCCCAGGTTGCGCTCCTGCAGGAGGCGATCGAGAAAGACCTGTCGGTGCGGGAGGTGGAGACGCGCGTTCGGGACTGGCACGAGGAGGACGAGGACGACGCGGAGGCCCCCGAGCCGGTGGACGCGGCCGAAGAGGGATCGGTGACGGAGCCGGTGCCCGACCGAGGCGACCTACAGCTCGAAGAGCTCCGCAGCAAGCTCCGCTCGCAGTTTAGCACACAGGTGCAGATTCAGCACACGAAAGACGGGGAGGGCACCATCGAAATTGCCTACTACTCCGAGGAGGACCTTGAGCGGATTATGGAAATGATGATGGAGGGGTAGGAGCCGGGCGTGCACGGGAGAACGGGCGCGTGGGAGCACGAGCACACCGCCCTGACGCTGCAACGCCTGGCGTTCTGAGCGTGCCTCGAAGAATGTGTATCCTGCTGATTCTGTCGGCATTTCTCTCTGGAGTCCGCATGACTCGGATGCGCCGTCTTGGATTCGGTCTGTGTGTTTGCCTGCTTCTGGTAGGGGGGTTGGGGGGATCCATCGTGCATGCGCAGCCCGACAGTACGCGGGCGGCTCTTCTCGAAGAAAAAGGGTTTTCCCCCGATCACTCTCCCCGTGGGGCTCTCTGGCGCGCGCTCGCCGCGCCCGGATGGGGGCAACTCTACAATCGTCAGTATTACAAGATGCCGTTCGTCTACGCCGGGCTGGCGGGCGGCGGCTTTGCCATCTACGAGATGAATCGTCGCTACGATCTGTTCCAGAAGGCGAATCTCTACAAGATCGGTCAGAACCGAGCGGCGGACGGGGGCAAGAATCCGTATCAACAGTACGAGGACGAGTTCAACCAGGCCGTCGAGCGGCTTGGCGGCGAGGACAGGGTTGGCAATGTGGGCGGACGACAACTCCGGGACCTCCGCGACAAGAACCGCCGCAGGCGAGACCTTTCCATTCTGGGCACGGGGCTCTTTTATGCCCTGACGGTGCTGGATGCATATGTCAGCGCGCACCTGCTCACGTTCGACGTCGGCGACGTGGCCGTGGACGTGCACCCGACGGGTGGGGAGCGCCTGGCGTCGAAGATGGGGCCAGGCCGAGGGGGACGTGCCGGGACGCCCGCCGTGTTGTCACTGTCGGCCGGGATGGGCGTTCGCGTTCGGGTGCGCTTCTGAGTGGGGATAAGACTGTTTGAGCCGCAGTGCGCGTGCAATATGTAAAACTGTCCTAAAATTTACTGGGATGGGCGGTGTGGAAGCCCTTCGATGCAAGACGCAGGTGAAACCCCTGAGCCCCGAGGCGTACGGATCAAGCCCCTTCATTCGAGGCGAAGCTTATCAACCGAGTGTGCACAGAAACCGCCAAGCATAAAGGGGGATCCTGAAGACGCCTGCGTGCGGGGCTCCGGACGCCTGGAGGTCCCGACATTGAAGCGGGGTGCGGAGCGGCCGAGCACTCTTCGGGAGGGGCCAGAATTGATGCCCCCGAGCACGATCCAGAACACGTCGAGAGCCCACCAAACAGGCTCCCGAGACCGGATCGGAGAGACGGCACTTTCCTGAGAACCGTCGCGTGTTACGAAAACTGAAACTTTCCGTGTGTTACCTTTTTCTTGGATCCCGCGGCGACAATTAGATGCAATGATTAAACATAACGCTGAAGCACTGCCTACGCGCGACATTCCCTTGTTCCTCGCGTTCTCGCCTACGTATTTCGTCCCCTATTATGACGACACCCGACCACAACCGTCCCCACCAGGCTACCGAGTCTCATTCGGAAGATGTCGCTGCGCAGCAAGAACCGTCTCTGTTTGAAAAGTGTCATCGCTTCTTTGACCCGTCGGGCGATTATGCGAAGGTAAAAGAGGCAGATCTCTATCCGTACTTTCGACCCATTGAGGAGAGCGAAGGCTCTCGGGCCGTCATGAATGGCGACGAGCTCGTCATGGCGGGCTCAAATAACTATCTCGGGCTGACCGCGGACCCTCGGGTGAAGGAGGCGGCCCAGGAGGCGACCGCCAAGTACGGCACCGGCTGTACGGGCAGCCGCTTCCTCAATGGAACTCTCGACCTGCACCTTGAGCTGGAAGAGCGACTTGCCGACTTCATGGGGAAGGAGAAGGTCGTTCTGTTCTCGACCGGCTACATGACGAATGAGGGAGTCCTGGAGGCCGTCGCTGGCCGCGGCGACATCATCTTCTCCGACAAGGACAATCACGCCTGCATTGTCGCCGGCACGCAGACAAGCCTCGCGGACACGCGGCGGTACCGCCACAACGACCTGGACCACCTGCGGACGATGCTGGAACGGGCCCATGACGAGCGTCCGGATGCGGGCAAGCTCATTGCCACCGACGGGGTCTTTTCCATGAGCGGCAAGATTGCACGCGTCCCTGAACTGCTCGATCTGGCACACGAGTTCGATGCGGCCCTCATGCTCGACGACGCCCACGCGATCGGCGTGGTGGGAGAGGGGGGGCGCGGGTCGGCCTCCACGTTCGGACGCAAGGACGACGTGCACCTCATCACGGGCACCTTCTCGAAGAGCTTTGCCTCCATCGGAGGGTTCTGCGCTGGAGATCGTGACGTGGTGGAGTACATTCGGCACGAGGCGTCCACCCACATCTTCAGTGCCTCGATGCCGCCCTCCACGGTGGCCACGGTGCTGAAGTCCCTCGAAATCCTTCAGAACGAGCCCGAGCGCCTCGATCGGCTCCACGAGATTTCCGACTACATGCGGGACGGCTTCCGCAACCTCGGGTTCGACGTGTGGGAGAGCGAGACCCCCATCATCCCGGTCGTTATCGGCGACATGGAGCAGTGCTTCCGGTTCTGGCGCGAATTGATCGAGGAAGGCGTGTTCGTCAATGCCGTGGTGCCGCCGGCGGTGCCGAAGGGGCAGGCCCTCATGCGCACCTCCTACATGGCCACGCACACCGACGAGGAGCTTGAGGAGATTCTCGACGCCTTCCACAAGGTCGGCCACAAGCTCGGCGTGATCGGCACGAACGGGCACGGGTAGCGTCAATTCCGAACAGCGAAACCATTCGGCCCGTAATGACGCCGTCGTTTCCCGATTTCCATCGGGAGGCGACGGCGTTTTTCATTGGCTCCTGGGACCGTCTCGTCCACACTTGAATGTCGGCTTCGAAGGATGCCCTGACCGTCCGGCCCGTCGAGGGCTGGTGGGACCGCAGAACATTCATTGACGTGCCGTACGAGTTCTATCCGGGGCGCTACCCGCGATGGGTGCCGCCGCTCCGCCGCGACGTAAAGAACACCCTCGATCCGTCCACGAACGCCTTCTTTGAGCACGGGGACATGCAGCTCTTCCTGGCCGAAGACGCGTCCGGCGCGGCCGTGGGGCGCATCGCCGGCATCGTGAACGGCATGCACCTGCAGAAATACGACGACGATACGGGCTTCTTCGGCTTCTTCGAGTGCGTGGAGGAGTACGCGGTGGCCGAGGCGCTTCTCGACGCCGCCGCGGGCTGGCTTCACGAGCAGGGCCTCCGGCACATGCGGGGACCGGCCAATCCGTCGCTCAACGACACCGCCGGACTGCTGGTGGACGGCTTCGAGTTCTATCCCTCCATCCTCATGCCGTACAACCCGCCGTACCACGAGGACTTTCTTCTCCGCTACGGCTTCGACCGCATCATGACCATGTGGTCGTACTACCTGCACGACAAGTACATGGAGACGGATCGCCTGCAGCGCGGGGTCGACATTGCACGGCGGCGCACGCCCGGCCTCCGCCTCCGCACGCTCGACATGGACCGCTTCGACGAAGAGGTGCGCGTGGTCCGCGAGATTTACAACGAGGCCTGGTCCGACAACTGGGGACACGTTCCGATGACGGAGGCGGAGTTCGACCAACTGGTCGACGAGCTCAAGCAGATTGTAGACCCCAACATCGTGTTCTTCGTCGAGCACGAGGGCGAGCCGGTGGCGTTCTCGGTGACGCTGCCCGACCTCAACGAGGCCCTCCGCCACGTTCCCGACGGCCGCCTCTTTCCGCTCGGCCTGCCGAAGCTGCTTCTCCACAGTCACTTCAGTGTCCGAAACACGCGCATGCCCCTCATGGGGGTGCGGCCCGAATACCAGGGGAAAGGCATCGACGCAATCCTGATCCTGCAAACGATGGAGAGCGTGGGGCCCAACGGCTACGTGGGGGGGGAGACGAGTTGGATCCTCGACACGAACGACCGACTTCTGAACATGATCGACAAAATTGGCGCTACACAAGACAAGGAATACGCCATGTTCGAGACGCCAATTTCGAGTGTCGAGTAACGAACTTCGAGTTCGACCTCAGCCTACAGTCGCCATTCGCCATTCGCAATTCGCCATTCGCAAATGGACATCGAATTTGTCTATTTCGACCTCGACGACACCCTCCTCGATCACCAGGCGGCCGAGCGGGAGGCCCTCGCGGACGTGCGGGACCGGTACCTCGCCCTCTTCGGCACGCTCTCGGTCGACGAACTGCAGGAGACGTACCATGACATCAACGCGCCACTCTGGCGGCAGTACGCCGACGGCGAGATCGACAAGCAGACAGTTCAGCACCAGCGGTTCACGCGACTGCTGGAGGCCGTAGACGCGCCCCACGCCGACGCCACCCTCGTGGCCCGCTACTACATGCAGCGCTACGCGGCCCACTGGGACTTCATCCCCGGGGCGCAGGACGCCTTCGAGGCGGTCGCCGAGCATTATCCTGTGGGGGTGCTCACGAACGGGTTTGCGGAGGTGCAAGAGAAGAAGCTCGACCAATTCCCGGCACTCCGCGAGCGGTCCGACGCGATTGTGCTGTGCGAGGAGGTCGGGATTCTCAAGCCCGACCCCGCCGTCTTCGAGCACGCCACCCAGGAGGCAGGGGTGGACGCCGAGGCGGTGCTCTACGTGGGCGACTCGTACCGGTCCGACGTGGAGGGAGCGCAGCCTGCCGGATGGCGGGTGGCGTGGTACGCGCGGCACGGGGCGAACGGTCGCTCGACGAATGGGCGCGGCTTCACGTTCGACGACTGGTCCACGCTGACCCAGCACCTTCTATAGCCGCGGCCCGGCCCGACCGATCACCCCAGAATCTGTTGCATCGAGCGGAGAAAAATTTGCTGCACCCCCGGGCTGATCAAAATGGTCACTACAGTGATCACGAGGCCGGCCAGTGCACCGCCCACGTGGGCCTCGTGCGCAATCCAGTCCGACGGCATGCCCCCCTGCCGTCCCGCCGCCCGGCCGCCGCCCCGCATCGCGTAGATGGAGCCGAACACGTACCCGAACGCGAACAGGACGGCGGGGATGGGGAGGGCAAAAAACAGATACAGGTTGCGGAGCGGAAAGAAGACGCAGAAGGCAAACACGACGCCGCTGACGGCCCCCGACGCCCCGACGGCCGAGTAGTGCGGATCGTCGCGGTTGAAGACGTACGTGAGGGCGTGGGCCGCAAGCTCCGACCCGACGTAGAGGACAAGAAAGGCTCCGGCCCCCAGAATTCGCTCCAGCAGCGGGCCGAAGAAGTAGAACGTGATCATGTTGAAGGCCAGATGCATGCCGCTGGCGTGCACGAAGCCGGCGGTGAGGACCCGGTAGTACTCGTTGTACTTCCGGATCCGGCGAGGCTTGAACGCGAGGTCCCGGATGAGCGAGGGATCGGCCAGCAGGGCGTAGCCGCTTATGCCCAGGTTGGAGAGCAGCAGGGCAAGCGTGATGGGGGCGTTGAGAAGTCGCTCCATTCAGTTTGGGAGAGGGGGAATAGGAGAGTAGAAGTGCGGGGAGGTGTCTGAGCGGGGCTGACTCTGCGACCAAGCGAACCTGGAGTCCTCACGGAGAGATGACAGCGAGCAGGCCTCGAATGCAAAGTCGGGCCTCACGCCGTGACCGCAGAGACGTGGCCGATGAGCGACTCGAAGAGGAGCCGTCCGTCGTCCCCGCCAAGCAGCGATTCCACGCAGCGCTCCGGGTGGGGCATGAGACCGCATACGTTGCCGCCCTGATTGACGATGCCGGCGATGCCGTGCACCGACCCGTTCGGGTTGGCCTCGTCGGTCACCGCGCCCTCCGGCGTGCTGTAGCGGACGAGCACCTGGTCGTTGCGCTCGATCCGCTCCAGCACCTCGTCGTCGGCGTAGTAGCGGCCCTCGCCGTGCGAGAGGGGAATGGTCACGACCTGGCCCTCCGTCAGGGCGTTCGTAAACGGCGTCTTCGCATTCTCGACGCGCAGCGTGGTGTCCTTGCAGATAAAGCGGAGCGACTCGTTGCGCATGAGCGTGCCGGGCAGGAGCCCCGCCTCGCAGAGAATCTGAAAGCCGTTGCAGATCCCGAAGACGAGCCCCCCGTCTTCGGCAAACCGCACCACGTCCTGCATGATGGGCGAAAAGCGGGCGATGGCCCCGGAGCGCAGGTAGTCGCCGTACGAGAAGCCGCCCGGCACGATCACCACGTCCACGTCGCCGACCTGCTCCTCCTCGTGCCAGATGAGCCGCGCCTCCTGGTCAAACACATTGGCGGCGGCGTGGTGCGCATCGTGGTCGCAGTTCGATCCCGGAAACACGACGACGCCGAAGCGAACGGGCATGGGAGGGCAGGATGAGTGAAAAAACGAGGCAACGAGTGCGTCTCCAGTGCCTGTCGCGTGATCTGTGGATTGCTGAGTATTGCGTATTTCGTATTGCGGAAGGCAGAGGGGCGAGCAGAATACGCAATACGCACTACGCAACACGCAATGCCGACCGCTACGCGTTCACATAGTCCAGCCAGGCACTGCCCTCCATGTAGTCTTCCACGACATCCGTCAGTTCGGGATTCCGATACGAGGTGATCCGGCTATTCACGTCTTTCCGGAAGACCTGCAGGCAGTTGGAGATGAGGTCGCTCCGGAAGCCCCGATCCCCCAGCTCGATCGTCATTTCCATCGAGATGACGCGGCCCAGGATGCGGCCCAGCGCCACGAGCTTGCGCTGTGGAAGCGAGAGGTCCACCTCAAAGTCGAGCGTGTCCTGGAAGTAGTCGGCCGCCCGTGCAGTCGGCTCGTAGTTCGACAGGAAGGTGTGGAGGTTTTTCTCCTTCAGGTCCCGCATGGACTTAAGCACCGACTCCGAGATCTGCTGGTAGAGCACATCGTTCGAGCCCTCGAAGATCTGGAACGGGCGGCTGTCGACCACCGAGCGCCCGGCCACGTGATCGAGGCGGTAGCCCGTGCCGCCGGTCAGTTGCAGCAGCGACTGGGCAGCGTTCTGCATCAGGTCGGTGACGACCGTCTTGGTGGCGTTGGCCGAGAGCGCTTCTCCGGCGAGGTTGTTGTCGGTGTGCGCGTGTTCACTGGTGTGGAGGCACATGGCGGAGCAGGCCGTGTAGGCTGCCTGCAGGTTCGCGAGGCGACGCTGCACCTGGTCGTACTCCAGGAGCGGCTTGCCGCCCACGAAGCGCTCTTTGCAGTGCGCCAGGGCCTCGTCGAGGATGCGCTGGAGGAAGCCCATGCCCATTCCCGGAAACTCAATCCGGCTCCGGTGCAGGGTGTCGAGCATCATTTTGATGCCCGTGCTTTCCGGCTGCAGGCGGTGCGTCTCGGGCACCTGAATGTCGACGTGGTTCCGCCCGTACGGAATCATGTAGAGGCCGAGGTTTTCGTAAAGCTCCTCCACCTCAATCATCTGGTCGGGCTGATTCATGTCGGCGACGAAAAAGTCGATGTCCCGACCCAGGTCCCCGTTCGATCCCTGCCGTCGGGCCGCCACGAGCCAAAAGTCGGCCCAGCCCGTGAGCCCGGCCCAGTGCTTGGTCCCCTCAAGGTGGTACGCCCCGTCCTCTTTGGTATACGAGGTTTCCATGCTCAGGGCATCGGTGCCGTAGTCGGGCTCCGTAATCATGAGCCCACCGAGGTTCTTCTCCTCAATGAATCGTTCAAAGATGGGGCCCTTGATGGACTCGGCCCCGTACTTCGTGAGGGGCTGTAGGAAGAGAGCGCCATTGATTCCGAGGGTGAGGGAGAGTGCAAGCGACTCGTATGAGGCCGTGGCAAGGATGGCCTGGCACTCGTGGACGTGTCCGCCGCGTCCGCCGTACTCCTCGGGAATGAAGACGGAGAGCGGGGTGGTCGATTGAATTTCCCGCATCATGAACGGCGGCAATCCCCGACTCGTACTGATCTCGTCGAAGTCCCCCCGCATCGTGAATGCTTTTTGCAGCTTCTCTCGAAAGGAGCTCCGGAACGTCTCGAATTCAACGGAGGTCCCAATGTCTTCAGAAAGGTATGAGGCTATGCTCATTAGATTAAGCTATCTCGGCGATCCAGTGGGTCCGCCCTGTGGAGGCGGAGGTGCAGTACGCTTGTTACAACTTACATCTACCGTGAACAAAGACGGAGTAAAAAAGATCGACCGCAACGAAGAGATCTGCAAACGAAGCTGCAACAAATCATCAAGATCTTGCGCGGTTTTCCGTATATTATTCGGAATCAGCGAAAAGATATATACAAAAAGAAAAGGAGGAAGCCGGGAAACACCCAGCATTCCTCCTTTTGGCGGAACGAGCGATGAGACGCGATCTTCTGCGCTCTCAGAACGGGAGATCATCGTCGGGCTCAAAGGTTTCTTCCTCGTCCCCCGACTGTCCCGACTGCGGCCCAGAGGGACCGGCCGGTTGCTCTGAGCGGGTCTGGTCCAGGTCGCCCTCTTGCCGGCCCCGGTCCTGGTTGAACCCCTGAGGCCCTTCTCCGCCCGTCCGGTTGCTGTCGAGAAACATCATCTCTTGAGCCTTCACCTCCGTAGAGTAGCGGGTGTTATCGTCCCGGTCCTCCCAAGAGCGCGTCTGGAGCTTGCCCTCGAAGTAGACCTGCGATCCCTTCTGCAAGTACTCGTTACAGACTTCGCCGAGCCGTCCCCACGCCACTACGTCGTGCCACTCGGTATTCTGCACTTCGTTGCCGTCGTCGTCGGTGTACGTCTCGTTGGTTGCGAGCGACATGTTGCAGACAGCCGTTCCGCTGCCGGTGTACCGAAGTTCGGGGTCGTCGCCGAGATTCCCAATCAGGATTACTTTGTTGACACCTCTGGCCATAGCGAACCACCTTAACTGTTATTTGAAAATCAATGAAAGGCCGGGCCCTCTTCCCTGTGCTTCTGGCTATACGACGAGGCGCCGGAAGTGTCCCGAAACGTCCGGGCGGACGAACGCGGAAGAGGGCATGATGCGGTCAGTCTATCCGGTAGACACACGCAGGTGGGGAAATATAACGTGGACACATAGAAAATGCCGGGCAGGTCCGCTCACCCAAAGACGCACCTGCCCGGCAAGGATGGAGGCCTCCGTGGGACTGTTGAGGTCCCGGACAACGAGATCGCGGTTGCGACCCGCGCTGCACATATGTTGACATACAATGTGTATGCCAAACCCGGATCGCCCCAGCATCTGCGCGGGTGTGTCCGCATACACGGGGGGCGGGAGCGTGCGCTTCGTCACACAGTTGTCCGGACCATTGGACAGGGGAGGAGACTACCGACCGGACGAGGGCTCCAGATGTGCCTCCTCAGCGAGGTCCTCGAGGAACTCGAGCGTCAGGTCGTTGAACGTCTCCGGATGCTCGATCATGGGGGCGTGGCCGCACTTGTCAATAAACTCGAGACGAGCGTCCGGCATCCGGTCCCGAAACTCCTCGCCTACCTCCGGCGGGGTGACGATGTCGTTCTGACCCCAAATCAGAAGCGACGGCATATCCAAGTGCGAGAGCTGCTCCGTGACCGTTTCCTCGTCGGCCGACCGGGCGAACTTGAGAAGCCGGAAGGCGCGGGGCCGATCATTGACGATTTCCAGCATCTCGTCGACCAGCTCGTCGGTCGCGTGGACAGGATCGTAGAAGGTCATCTCCGTGCGCTCCTTGATGAACTCGCGGTCCTGTCGGCGGAAGAACGACGAGCCCATCGTGGTCTCGTAGATGCCGGAGGACCCGGAGAGCACCATGGCGTGGACGGTCTCGGGGTAGTCGAGGGCGTAGAGCAGCGCCACGTGGCCGCCCAGCGAGTTGCCCACGAGGATCACAGAGTCGAACCCGAGGGTGTCGATGAAGTCGCGCACGTACTCCGTGAGGCGAGGCACCCCCGTCTCCGAAATCGGAAAGTCGTACATCGGCAGGATGGGGGCAAGCACGCGGTGGCCTTTGTTCGACAGGGCCTCGATGGTATCGACCCAGTTGCTCAGGTCGCCGAGCATGCCGTGCAGAAGCACGACCGGGGGGAGGTGGGAGTCGTCGGGGCCTTCCTCATTGTACTGGAAGGGACCCGTCTCGTGGATATGGAATGGAGTTTCGTGCATACGTGAACTCGTCGTCAGGAAGGACGGGGCGGTTCAAAGTTGTTAGAACGACGGCTGTAGGGTCAACTCCCCAGGGACAGGTCGTTCTCGCGCAATGGAGCATACGGGCACGTGGCACCGATTCGGTGTGGGGAGGACGGGCCTCGGGGGGGTTAGGGCAAAGGAGTCGTGGGGGGCTGGTGCCCGTAGGCAAAGGCCGTGTAGATTTTCGGATACCTCTTGCAAGAAACGTACGAAGTCAATAACATTCAAAGCCCCACATGCCAAGGGGTTCGTCCGTCGTCCAAAATATGGACCCGGCGAGATCAAGAAAGCAGCGAAAATTCGCGGAAGAGGCGGCAGAATCGTCTACGGTCGAGGCCCCAACCTTGAGGGACGGTGCCAGAGAAACCGGACACCGTTCATCTGGTACGAAGAAAGTCCATTTCCTCCATATTCTTCTCGCCCAGCACGCTCATCGCTCATGAAAAAGGAGTCCCAGAACCGCGCGACTCGAACGGGGGTGTACAGTGCACTGGCAGGGGGAGCTGTGGGATTTGCCCTGGGCATGTTGTTCGCTCCGAAGCGGGGGCCCGAAGCGCGTCGCCGCATTACCTACCAGCTCGAACGGCTTACGGCGCAGGCGGAGGGGTTTTTTCGTCAGCTCGTTCAGTCCGGCGTTGAGAGCAAGGCCCGCCGCAACAGCGCCGCGGTGGTGGAGGACGCAGAGACCCGGGCCGATCACATCCGCGACGACATTGACGCCTTGATGGAAAAACTCCGACAGGAATCACAGGACGTTGATGACAATGTGGAGTGACTGCCGTATCTCGCCGGGCCGCCCTCCCGTGTTCATCTCTTTCGCCACCGACTGACCGACTCGCTTCTACATGCCAGACCTTACTGTCCTTCTGTCCCCCGCCGACCGAAAGCAGCCCGGGGGAAATCCCTTTGCCCCGGACATGTTTGACTACCGCACGTCCGGGACGTTCAACTACTTCGACAACCTGAATCCCGACCGGCGGGAACTCATCGACACCCTGCAAGACGTGATTGCCGACGAAGATGACGACGCGCTTGCGGACGTGTTCGGCCTTGAAGGATACGAGCTGGAAGAGGCCGTCCGGGTCAACGAAGAGATCTACGACGCGCCCCTGATGTCGGCCCTCGACCGATTTAGCCCGGGCGTGATGTACGCCGCCATGGATTTTGCCAACCTACCCACCGGGGCCCAGCGCCGCCTTCTCGAGAACGGCGTGATCCTGTCGGGGCTGTTCGGGCTGCTCCGCCCGGACGACCTGATTCCCAACTATCAGCTCGGCATGGACGCCACGCTCCCGGACGTGGGTCCGGTGACCGACTACTGGCGCTCCATCATCAGTCCCATCCTCAACGAGAGTCTCGAGGGCCGATGGGTGTGGGACATGCTTCCGGAGGTGCACCGGAACGCCTGGACCGACGAGCACACCTACGAGGCGCGCGTGGAGGTCCGGTTTGAGCAGGTCGAAGACGGGGAGCGGGTGGAGATTACGGGGGAGGATCTGGACGTGCAGCGCGGGCAGTTTGTCAACTTCATCGTTCAGGAGACCGCCGAAGAGATGGAGGATCTCCGCGAGTGGTCCGAGGAGGAGTCGGATGAGCTGTCGTTCGACGAGGACGCCTCCAGCTACGACGAGGACACGAAGACCTGGACGGTTGTGATGGTGCAGGAGTAGGGGGCGTTCGGCGTTGAGGGGGAAGCGTCGAGGGTTGAGCGTCGAGGGTTGAGTGTTGAGAATTGAGGGGAGAGCATTGGGATTGGGGGCGTTGGTGAAGGCTCGATGGTTGTTGCTGAGTAGGCGGTTGATCTCATGACTCCTCCGGTTGTGATCGGCATCGCGGGCGGGTCGGGGTCCGGGAAGACGACAGTCCTGAATCGCATCATTGGCGAGTTTGGGCCCGACCCCATCGCCGTCCTCGATCACGATGCCTACTACCGGGACCTGTCGCACCTCTCGCCCGAGAAGCGGGCGCGGTTCAACTTCGACCACCCCGATGCCCTGGAGACGGAGCTCATGACCGAGCACCTGGATGCGCTCATCGAGGGGGAGGCCATCGAAAAGCCGGTGTACGATTTCACGACGCACACCCGCGCGGAGGAGACCGAGACGGTGGCGCCCCGGCCCGTCATCATCATCGAGGGCATTCTGGTGCTGGCCGAGTCGTCGCTGGAGGAGCGGATGGACATCAAAATCTACGTCGACGCGGCCGACGACATTCGGCTCATGCGTCGCATCCGCCGGGACCTGCAGGAGCGCGGCCGCTCCATCGAGGGCATCCTGCGCCAGTACGAGCGCACGGTGCGTCCCATGCACCTCGAGTTCGTGGAGCCGTCGAAGCGAGAGGCCGACATCATTATTCCCCGCGGCGGCCACAATCAGGTGGCCATCCAGATGGTCATGTCCCGAATCCAGGAGCTGCTTCGGTCGGTGGAGAACGGCACGCTGCAGGCCTAGCGGTTCATGGTGGCGAGGAGCCGCGCCCCGTGGAGGACGAGGTGGGGCGCGTGCTGGGCCTCCGCATCGAGATGGGTGGCAAGAAGCGTGCTCCACCCGCCCGTGAGAACGAGGCGGGGCGCGTCGGGAAGGGGCTGGGCCAGACGGTCCGTCAGGCCGCGCACGCGGTCGAGGAGCCCGCCCACGATGCCGCTCTGAAGGGCCGTCCGGGTCGACTGTCCCACGGGGCGGCCCGGAAGGGACAGGGGAATCTCGGGCAGCTGCGCGGTCCCGCGCCGCAGGGCCTCCCGCGAGAGGGCCGGGCCCGGACCGATCGTCCCGCCCAGATAGCGGCCGTCCCGGTGGATCACTTCGCCGTTCACGGCCGTCCCGGCGTCCACGACCAGCACACTCCGGGGGGCGTCCTGTCCGTAGCGGACCCACCCGGCGGCGGCCGCGGCCAGGCGGTCGACGCCCAGCGTGTCCGGGGTGTCGTAGTCGAGAGCGAACGGGAGCTCCATCCCTGGATGGACGGGCGTCACCGGGGCGTCCGTGAAGGACTGCACGGCGCTCGTGACGGAATCTGTGCGGGTGGGCACCACCGACACGAGCCCGACTTGGTCGATCTTCGGATCGTGGAGATGGGGGGCGAAGGCGTCGTGCCAGTGGGCCTCCTCCGGCGCCGTCGAAGAGGGATCGGGGAGCGGGAAAGACGCCTGCCAGGTGAGCGTGTCTCCCTCGAAGAGTCCCGCCTTGACGGTGCTGTTTCCGAGGTCGAGGGCAAGGAGCATTGGACGGGGACGGGGGCTCGGCGTGGTTGCCCGGAACGGGTGGACGAGCGTTCGGGGGGCGCTGTTCAGTGTCGCGTCGTCACGTTGCCCGCGTGGACCGTCGTGGTTCCTTCCGCCGTGCGGAGGCGCAGCGCGCCGGTGTCCGTGATGCCCTCCACCGTGCCGGAGAGGGTCTGGTCCGTGTCCGGGACGCGGAGGGTCGTCGGCTCGTGGAGGGAGGCGAGCCGATCCTCGAACGCAGCGCGGACGGCCTCGCCCGACGGTCGTGGGGGCTGGACGGCGTCGTAGCGACGCTCGATGGCGCGCAGAAGGTGGGCCAGAAGCTCGGCGCGTGGAATGGGACGGCCCGTCGTGAGGCGGAGCGACGTGGCGGTGTCGGCGAGGGCGTCCGGAAAGTCGGTCTGGTTGACGTTGAGCCCGACGCCCAGGACCACGACCGTATCGCCGTCGGGCGGCGCGAGGGACGACTCCAGAAGGATGCCGCAGGTCTTTCGGCCGTCCAGGAGCACGTCGTTCGGCCACTCGATGCCGGCCCGGTAGGGCGACACAAACTGCTCGATTGTCTCGGCGACGGCCACGCTGGCGGCGATCGTGATCAGGCTGAGCCGGTCGGGCGCCAGCTCGGGACGGAGCACGACGGAGAAGAGGAGGTTCTGCCCCCTGTCGGCCGTCCAGGTGCGCCCGTGCCGACCGCGACCCGTCGTCTGATGCTCCGTTAGCACCACGGCCCCGTCCGGCGCCCCGTCGCGTGCCCACGCCGCGGCCGCTTCGTTCGTCGAGCCGAGCTCCTCGACGCCGCGCATCGGCGCCCCGAGGCGGTCGGTGGAAAGCCGGTCCTGAGCGTCCTCGACGAGTGGGAGGGACATGGGAGATGGTATCAGTCCGTGGGAGAAAAGGCCGAATCACCGGATGCGAGCGCATTCGGTATCGCGTATTACCGATGCGTGAGAAAATTCGTGAACGGGGTTCGTAGACCTCGATCGAGAATGCTCTGGCAGGAACGGGGTTGAGTATGGGAGTGTGGGCGTGCGGGCGTTTTTTCATACCCACATACCCCCAAACGCCCATACCCAGAGGCTTCGTCTTCAGGGATTTCTGCACGGCTCGGTACGTGAAAGCGGAATGCGCGGGACACGTGCGAGAACAGTACGCAATACGCACTACGCAATACAGTGGTCTCACAGTCGGCATGGGTCGCTCGAGGAGTTCCCGCGTTACTCGGAGGCATACCCGTAGTAGGCCGACACGGTACGAAACTGGCGCGGGGCGCGGAGCGGCACGTCCACCACGGCCCGGAAGCGGGTGAGGCGCGGCACCCATGTCTCCGAGCCCATGGCCCCGGGCGCACGGCGCAGGCGGATGGTGATCTGGCTGTGTTCGCGGAAAAGCAGAATGCGACTGGTCCGGGCGGTGGTCAGGCCCACGAGGGCGTGCGATGCCCGATCGATCGTGAGGCGGGCATAGCGAATGCCCTGGTCCGCCCCCCGTTGGTCCGAGCGCGCCTTCGCCTCCACCACGAACACCGGGGTGCCGTCCAGCAGCGAGTCGCGCCGAAGGGCGTACCGGTAGGCCTCCTGAGTGCGGGGGGCGAGGTACGCCGGCTCGTCTGGGAGCGTCTGGGCGGTGAGGTTCGCGGGCCGTTCCGTGCGCTGCCGAGCGGGCGTAATCGCCGACAGCATTCCGCCTCTCCGAAACGAGCCGCCCGAGTCGGCCCGCTGGACGGTGCCGCTCTGCGAGCCCGGCGGGTATCGGAGCGTGAGCGTGCGGTACGCCGTCGTCGCACCGGTGGTGTCCAGCTGCTCGGTGCGGACGTACCGGGTCACGGCGTAGGCGGAGAGATTGGCAAAGGCCGAGTCGAACGCGGACCGGTCCATGCGGGCGAGCACGGCCAGCACCGAATCGCGCGGGGCCTCCGTCGTGGCGATCGTGTCGAGGGCGCCGAACGACGCGTACGTGCCGGACGTCGGGGCCGGACGGTTGCACCCCCCGCTCCCGACGGAAATCCCGACGAGCAGCAGCCCGCCCACGACCACGTGTAAAAAACGGGCGCGTTTGGCGGCGAAGGGCTGCATCCGTGATCGTCGGTTTATATGTTAGCACGCGTTCCGGTACCGCTAGCACGGAACCGGACAAAAGTTTCGGATCGCACAGCAGGCTTCGCGAAGTCTTCGGCGTCCTGTGCGCCACGTGCCCAACCGGTGTCGCCCAGATGGAGACCCCATCACACGATTCGCCATACGACGCTGCCCTCGACGGGGCCGTGCGAGCGGCCCGGGCGGCGGCCGTCGTCATTCGCAACCAGGCCGGTCCGCTCAACGACGTGCGGGCCAAAGGGAAAAATGATTTCGTCACCGAAACCGACGAGAAGGCCCAGGCGGCCGCACTCGAGACGCTCCGCGAGGCCTTTCCGGAGGACCCGGTACTGGCGGAAGAGGGCCACGCGCCCGACGCCATTCCTGCGGGCGTCGACGGGCGGCGCTGGATCGTGGATCCCCTCGACGGCACCACGAACTTCATGCATCAGGTGCCGCCCTACGCCGTAAGCGTGGCCCTGCAGGCGGACGACGCCATCGTGGTGGGGGTAGTGCTCGACGTGTCGCACGAGGAGCTCTTTACCGCAGTGGCGGGGCACGGGCTTCAGGTGAACGGACGGCCGGCGAGCGTCAGCGGAACGGAAGGGTTTGGGGACGCCTTTCTCGCGACGGGGTTTCCGTACCGCCGGTTCGAGCACACGGAGATCTATTTGGACGTCCTGGGCGACATTCTGCCGGACGCGCGCAGTGTGCGGCGGCACGGGTCGGCGGCCATCGACCTGGCGTGGACGGCCTGCGGGCGCTTCGACGGCTTTTTCGAGACCGGCCTGCAGGCCTGGGACGTGGCGGCGGGCATTCTCCTCGTGCGTGAGGGCGGGGGACGGGTGACCGACTACCGCGACACCGCCGGGCTCACGCCGCTGTTTGACCAGCAGGTGTGTGCCACCAACGGCCGGGTGCACGAACCGCTGCTGAACCATCTTGCCCCTATGGACAACGTGCGGCTCTGAGGGAGGCGCTGTGCTCCGTTCCTCCGTCGACGCGAAGTGAGATGAATCATGACCCATGATCGCGACGCACGGATTATGAGGCGTGATGCGTGATACGTGATGCGTGATGAGTGAGACGTGATGCGTGACGCGCGACTCATGACCCTTGACTCATGACCCTTGACTCATAACTCATGACCCGTCACCCACGACCCGTGACGCATTCCCCACGATCTGCGGCCGAACTCCTTCGATCCTGCTCCTTGTATTCCTTCAAACCGACACCTTTACGCTACCATGGCTGGACACAATCTACTCGACGGAAAGACGGGGATTATTTTCGGGGCCCTCAACGAAGACAGCATCGCCTGGTCGCTTGCGCAGGCCTGTCATCGGGAGGGGGCGGACTTTGTGCTCTCCAACGCCCCGGTCGCCCGCCGCCTCGGCTCCCTCGACGAGCTGGCGGAGGAGACCGACAATCCCATCATCTGGGCCGACGCCACCGACGACGAGGAGCTGTCCGAGCTCTTCGGCGACGTCAAAGATCGGTACGGCAAAATCGACTTCATCGTCCACTCCATTGGGATGGGCGTGAACGTGCGCAAGGACGTGCCCTACGAGGACCTCAACTACAACTGGTACGAGCAAACGCTCGACGTGTCGGCCGTGAGCCTGCACCGCATTATCAATCACGCCCTCGACACCGAGACGATCGACGACGGCGGGTCCATTTTGGCCATGACGTACATCGGCGCCCAGCGCATCTTCTCGAAATACTCGGAGATGGGCGACGCCAAGGCCCTGCTGGAAAGCATCGTGCGCTCCTTTGGCTACCGCCTGGGCGAGCGCGACATTCGCATCAACGCCATCTCGCAGAGCCCCACCAAAACCACCGCGGGCGCCGGGATTGAGGGCTTCGACGCGATGTACGAGTTTGCCGAGCGCGTCGCGCCCCTCGGCAACGCCAGCGCCGACGAGTGTGCCGACTACGCCGTGACGCTGCTCAGCGACCTCACGCGCATGGTCACCATGCAGACGCTCTACCACGACGGCGGCTTCTCCAGCATGGGCATCTCCGACGAAATCGTGGAGGCGATGAAAGACTCGTTCGCGGACGAAGATGAAGATTGAAGGTGGGAAGGTTAAAAGTTTGAAGGTTGAAGATTTGAAGGTTAAAAATTTGAAATCAACGCTGGTAAGCCCACGTCGATGTTGGGAAAATGGAAAGTGTGATCGGGTGTTGTGAGTGTGTTTCCGATGTGATACTTTAGTGTTAGGGTATCTCCCGGAACAATACATTTGTCAACATCCAATCTTATAGTTTTAAATCTTCCAACTTTAAACACGAGAAAACAGTGATCGAGCTTTTCGTCACCGACATTGACGGCTGCCTGGCCGAGCCCTACACGCCGTACGATCTGGACGGACTGGCGACGCTTCGGGACTGTGCCCGCGGGGACCCGGATGCCGCCCCGACGCTGTCCATCTGCTCGGGGCGGTCCTATCCCTACGTGGAGGCCATAACCCAGGCCCTGGACCTGACGACGCCGGTACTCTTCGAGGCCGGCGGCGGGCAGTTCGATCCGGTGGCCGCCCAGACCACGTGGAGCCCAAACTTGACCGATGAGGTGGAGGCCAAACTCAAGACGGTGAAGCACTGGTTCTTGACGGAGTGCATTCCGGGCACACGCCTGTCGCTCGACCACGCCAAGCGCACGCAGGCGGGCGTCGTCTCGCCGGCGGTCGAGGAGATTCGGGCGGTTCGGCCCCGGACCGAAGAATTCGTGGCCGAGGACGCCCCGGGCCTGCACGTCTTCTCGACCGACATCTCCGTGGACGTCGTCCCGCCCGGCATCACAAAGCGGGACGGGCTGGAATGGCTCGCCGAACACCTAGGCCTTGGCCTGGACGAGATCGCCTATATCGGCGATGCCGATTCCGACCTTGACGCTCTCGATGCTGTGGGCCTATCTTTTGCCCCGGCCAATGCGACCGAAGAAGTTCGGGACCGCGTCGACCACGTGACTGAGGGAGCGGTTCTGGACGGCACGCGTGAGGCCTACCGGCACTGTCAAACCCGAAACGAATCCTGAACGAGCGCCCCTTTTCCGAACCCATTTCTTGAGTCGCCATGCGCACGATCGGAGGGCTCCTTCTTCTGCTGGGACTGGTCGGCAGCGTTTGTCCCGCCTCCGCCCAGACTAGCACGTCGTCCGACATGTCCCTCGCCTCGCTGTCGGCGGCTTCGCAGAGTGACGCCGCGCCGGACGGCTCGCTCTTCTACGTCGCGGAGGAGTCCACAATCCTCCACAACCTCCCGAGCCTCAATACCCCGGTGGCCCGGCTCTCGATGCGCACTCCGGTGACGCGCCTTCGGTGCACGAAGGAGTCGTGTCGGGTGCGCACCGAGGACGGAGATGTGGGGTACGTAGCCCGGGCTGCCCTCTCCAACGTCTGGCTTCGGGTATCGAAAGAGGAACGACGCGTCTACGTCTATCGGGGTCCCGAGCGCGTCGATGCCTTTGAGGCGGACATGGCCTACAATTCCTTCGCCGACAAAAAGCGGAACGGCAGTGAGCAGCGTCCCGACCACTGGCGCACGCCCGAGGGATCCTTCTACGTCGTGCATAAGAATCCGGACAGCCAGTTCTACAAGGCCTTTGTGCTCAACTATCCGAAGGTCGAAGATGCACGCCGGGGATTAGAGGACGGCCTTATCTCTCGGTCGCAGTACCGGGCGATCAAGCGGGCGCAGGAGCGGTTTCAGATTCCCCCCATGAACACAGACCTTGGCGGCTGGATCGAGATTCACGGCGACGGCACGGGCGACGCCACTGCCTGGACCCAGGGCTGCGTGGCGGTGCGGAATGGCGTCATGGATAAGCTCTGGGATCAAGTGCGGGTCGGGACGCCCGTTCTCGTCGAGTGAGTGCCGCTCGTGGGCGTCGCTCGTCCGCGATTCCCGGAGCGGCCGGCGGGGGAACGCCTACAGGTTCGAACCTTACATCGTAGCACAATTTCACCCAGTTTACCCACCATAGACACCACAGACTTATGCACAGGTTTTCGACACGCTGGATTCCCACTCTCCTCGTTGGGCTTTTTCTCATCGCTGGATGCGGGGGCGGAAGCAATCCTGCGGCGCCACCGGACGGTTGGGAGACGAGCGACACCCGCTGGTGGAAGCAAGGCGTCGACACGTCGGAGGTCTTCATCAATCTCGACAGCCTGACCACGATGGGGGTCGTTGATCAACCCATGAAGCTGGAGGGTGGCGACATCACGCGGGACCAGTTTAACAGGGCCATCAAGCAGAGCCTCATAAAGCTGTACCGCAACAACCCGATGATCGTCGATTCGCTCTTCGAGGAGCACGCCGTGCCCAAGCTCGAAGGGGTAGACCTCGGTGGAAACGTCGTGGGGAAAAAAGGCCAGTTGAAATCGAAGATCCGAGACAAGAATCAGAAGAAGGCCTACAAGGCGATTACGGAGTACTTCCGCGAGCCGCAGCGCCAGAGTTCGCCGGACATCGTCTGGCCGGACAGTCTGCGGTCCGAGGAGTACTCCGGCGTGGTGACGGTGCAGGCGCACCTGGCGGTTGAGGGGGAGGGAGATAAGGCCGTCGCCCGTCCGGACGCCGTTCAGGTCCTCTCCGGCACCAACCCGACGCTCGACCGGATCGCGCTCAAGGCCACCACGGAGGCGACGTGGAATCCGGCATACATTCTGAAGGACGGGGAGTGGACGCCCGTCGAGAGCTGGGTGCGGTTCGACATTCCGTTCCAGATGCGGTAGCACGCATTTGGGGGAGTGTGAGTATGGGCGTATGGGAGAAAAACCCCCATACGCCCACACGCCTGTACGCATCTGTTGAAGGATCGAGCACTGTGGAGCGCCCCGGCAAATGAGTTGCGGATGTCCTTCCGCCTTGGGGTTACCCCACCAGCACCCCCGCGACGGTGGCGGTGATCCACGAGGCGAGCGCGCCCCCCAGGACGGCCCGGAGGCCCAGGGCCGCGACCTCGCTCTTGCGGGACGGCGCAATGCCGCCGATGCCCCCGATCTGGATGGCGATGGAGGAGAAGTTGGCGAATCCACACAGGGCATAGGTGCCAATGATGACCGACCGTTCGCTCATGGCGCCCTGAAGGTCTCGGAGCGAGGCGTAGGCCACAAACTCGTTCACGGCCACTTTTTCGCCGAGCAGAGTGCCGAACTGGAGAATGTCGGCCGTCTGCACGCCCATCGCCCACGCCAGCGGGGCAAAGGCGAAGCCGAAGACCGCCTCCAGTGAGAGGACGTCGAAGCGCCCGCCGGACGCCTGGGCCACCAGTTCGTTCAGGTTGTAGAGCTCCGTGCCGTAGACCACCGGCGCCCCGATCCACTCGAACCCGGCGTTGATGGTGCCGATGAGGGCCAGGAACGCCAATAGCATGGCCCCCACGTTCAGCGCCAGCCGCAGGCCGTCGGACGCGCCGTTGGCGGCGGCCTCAATCACATTGTTCACGTCCTCCGTGTCTTGAATCTTGGCCCCGCCGCTGGTCTCGGGCTCCTCCGTCTCGGGCACCAGGATTTTGGCCATGACGATCGCGGCGGGCGCGCTCATGACGGAGGCCGACAGCAGATGCTTCGCAAAGAGCTGCCGCGACTCCGGCGAGTCGCCCCCCAGAAACCCGATGTAGGCGGCCAGCACCCCGCCCGCGATGGTGGCCATGCCGCCGGTCATGAGCGTCATGATCTCGCTCCGGGTCATGTCCTCCACGTACGGCTTCACGGCGAGGGGCGCCTCGGTCTGCCCGATGAACACGTTCGCCGCGGCGGCCAGCGACTCGGCCCCCGAGATGCGCAGCGTTTTCTGCATCACCCAGCCCATCCCGTTCACCAGCGGCTGCACGATGCGCAGATGATAGAGCACCCCCATCAGCGAGGCGAAAAACACGATGGTGGGCAGCACCTGGAAGGCAAAGTTGTTGCCCTTCTCCGGGTTGCCCAGGTCGCCGAAGATAAACTTCGACCCCTCGTACGTGAAGGATAGCAGCGTGTCGAAGAAGGTGGCGAGGGTGTCGAACAGGGTTTCGCCCGGCCCGGTCTTCAGCACGAGCAGGGCGAAGACGAGCTGCAGCCCGATCCCCATGGCCACGAGGCGCCAGTTGATGGCCTTGCGGTTGGTGGAGAACAGCACAGCAATGCCGATGAAGACCGCGACGCCGATGAGGCCGCGGAGGATCGCAATAGGAAGGGACATGTAAGCGGGTATGGTCGACGTTCAATACAGGCGACGGTCCTCCCTCCAAGCCGAGCGTAAGATAACGACTGCGGGCACGAACACAAGCCTCCCCCGAGACGACCAGGGCAATCGTACGGTACGAGCTTCCGTCCCGGCGAGGAAGCTGGCCCGCCTCGGATCAGTGAAGCAGCCCCGTAAGAATGGGCGAAAGGGCGTGTGGGAGCACGAACACACTGCCCCAAATCAGGGGATCATCAGAACTGAGGCCAAGATGTGATTGCCAGGTCGAGATAACGGGGCGACGGGGGCAAATACAACGAGGACACCCGGCGGATGCCCGGTGCCCTCGAAGGACGGAGGAGAAGGAGGCGCGATCTACTGATCCGAGTCTGAGGACTCGTCCGTGCCGGACGAACTGGCCTCGTCCCCAGGCGTCCAGGTGTTGTTGTCGCGGTTCATGTCCGGCAGGATCTGGGTGGGGTCGAGGACGATCTTCTGCAGCGAGCCCTTCGTCACCTGGAAGGTGTTGGTGTCCTTTGTGTAGAAGGCCGCGGTGGGCACGCGGCGCTGCTCGGTCGACCCGTCCTCGTAGGTCAGGCGGGCCGTAACCGGCAGCATCAGTTCGCCGTTCTGCGCCACCGTGACGCGGGTCGTGTCGCCGGTGGCCACCGAGTCGATCGCCTGGTCCATCGTGTCGGTCTCGTAGAACCAGCTGCGCCAGAACCAGTCGAGGTTCTCGCCGCTCACCTCCTCCATGGTGCGGAAGAAGTCGGCGGGCTTGGGGTGCTTGTAGGCCCAGCGGTCAAAGTAGGCCTTGAGCGCGGCGTCGAACTGGTCGGGGTCCATGACGTACTCGCGCAGCAGCATGAGGCCGTAGCCGGGCTTGGCGTAGGCAAGAAAGCCGAGGGCGTCGTCCCGAATGCGATCCGCGTACGTCATGATGGGCTGATCGCCCAGGGCCCCACCCATCTGCTTCGTGGTGTACTGCGACAGGCCCGCCATCACCTTCTCGGGGGGCACCCGTCCTTGCCCGTAGTACTCGAGGAGCGAGTACTGATTCAGGAACGTGTTGAGGCCTTCGTCCATCCAGCCCCAGCGGCGTTCATCGGAGCCCACAACCATCGGAAACCAGGCGTGGCCGAACTCGTGGTCGGTGACGCGGAAGAGAGAACGGCCCCGCGAGTTGACGTCGCAGAATACGATTTGCGGGTACTCCATCCCCTGCACCCGCCCGGCCACGTTAATGGCATTGGGGTATGGGTAGGGCGCGACGAAGTCCGAGTAGAACTCGATGGAGTGCTGCACGAATGTCGTGGATTGCTCCCAGCCCGGCTTCTTCTTACTGCTGCCGAGGCCTTCCGTCGGATAATAAGACTGCGCGAGCACCGTCTCGTCCCCGGCGGAGGCCTTCGCCGCATCCCAGATGAAGGCGCTAGAGGCGGCCCACGCAAAGTCGCGCACTTTGTCGGCCGTGTAGCGCCAGGTGAGTGGGCCGGTGCCCTCGGGGCGCGTGGAGGCGTCGCCGACCTCGGTACTGTCGATAATCATCACCGTCTCGCGGCTGTCGCGCGCCTCGGCCAGGCGGTCCTGCTGGGTGTCGGTCAGTACCGAATCGGGGTTCTGAAGGCGCCCCGTGGCGGCCACAATCATGTTGCGCGGCACCGTAATGTTGACGTTGAAGGTCCCGTACTCCAGGTAGTACTCGCCCTGGCCCAGGTACGGAAGCGGGTTCCAGCCGTGCACGTCGTCGTAGACGTACATGCGGGGATACCACTGCGCAAACTGGTAGACCGTCCCGTCCTCGACGTTGAGACGCCCGTGTCGGTCGGCCCCGTCCTTGGGGAGCGTGTACGAGAAGTCAAACGACAGCCGCAGGGTGCCCCCGTTGGCGGCGAGCGGCTCGTCGAGCGAGACGCGCATGCGGGTGCCGTCGATCAGCGTGTCCGGCGTGATCGTCTCGCCGTTGCGCTGGAGGCGGAGATTCGAGAGGTCGTAGCCGGCCCCCTCGAAGAAGCCGCCGAACCGGGCGTCGGCGGGCACGGCGGCGGCCCCTCGGCTGCCGGGCTTAAAGTAGTTTTGCTCCAGCTGCACCCACAGGCGGTTCAGGGCCCGCGGCGCATTGTTGGTGTACGTGATCGTCTCGGTCCCGGTGACGCGGTTCGTGGTGGTGTCGAGCTCGACGTCGATCTCGTAGTCGGCCGACTGCTGCCAGTACCCGAGCCCGGGCCGGCCGCTGGCGCTCCGGTAGGCGTTCGGGTCGGGGAAATCCACCGGATCGAACGACTCAAGGTTGTGCTCGGGGACCTGCTGCGGGACGTTCTGGGCCGTGGCGGGGCCCACGCACACCAGGGCCGCACTCAGCATGAGGACAACGGAACCGAGCAGAAAGCGGGCTCGACGGGTCATGGCAGACGTTGTTTGGGAAAAGTGTAAGCAGACTCAATACGAATCTAACTGTACGCCTTGCAAATTGGAAGAAAGAACGAGTTAAAGGGGACGTGGAGCGGGGGCGTGCGGGAGCGGGCGAGCGGTCGCACGTCGGAAAATCCCATGCGCCATAGAGGCTCCTCCGCCCCTGATCAACGCAAAAGCCCGACAAGCATAGGCGAGGAGGCGCGCGGGGGCTGCGCAGGGAGCACGCCCCCACCGCCCTGGATAAGAGCACAGACCACGGGCCGAGATCCAACTGCCGTGGAGGGAAGAGGATCTTCGGGAATACGGGGGACGTGTCCGCACTCCGATTCGATATTTCCTACCGTTGAGACTTATTTTGCCAGCAACAGTGTAACGTCGGGATTTGCGTGTAACGTCGGGATTTGCGTTGTATCCGAGAAAAGCCGGCCCGCAGTTCCTGCGTCTGTTTCGTTCGCCATGGATGCGCCCGTTCCAGCCATATCCGACGCGGAGTGGAGGCCCGAAGACGCCCTCCCGATCCTCCGCGCCCTCCTGCGCGACCGGTACGCGGAGCACCCCGACTCCGAGCTCCTGAGCGACCGGATCGACGCGCACCTCCCGGCCCTGTGGACGGCCTTCGCTGAGGTGTACGGCGACGGGGCCGAACAGGCCACGTGGGTGGTACGCGCCGTCGACGCGGCCGTCGAGGGGCGGACCCATCGGGCCGACCGGCTCTGTGCGCTCGATCAGTCCCGCGCCTCTGCCCCGGACTGGTTTCAGGGCCCCGAGCAGATCGGCTACATGTGCTACGTCGACCTGTTCGCCGGGACGCTCGACGGGGTCCGGGAGAAGATTCCCTACCTCAAGGAACTGGGCGTGACCTACCTGCACCTCATGCCCCTCCTCGAATCGCGCGACGGGCCGGACGACGGCGGCTACGCGGTGACGGACTACCGGAGCGTTGACCCGGCCCTCGGCACGATGGACGACCTGCGGGCCCTCGCCGACGCCCTGCACGAAGAGGACATGCTCCTGGCGCTCGACGTCGTGATGAACCACACGGCCCGTGAGCACGGCTGGGCCCAGGCCGCCCTGGACGGCGACGAGCGGCACCGCGACTTCTACCTCACCTACGAGGACCGCACCCTCCCCGACCGGTACGAGCAGACACTGCCGGAGGTCTTTCCGGACTTTGCGCCCGGCAACTTTACGTACGTCGACGCGCTGGACCGCTGGGTGTGGACGAGCTTTTACGACTTCCAGTGGGACCTCGACTACGCGAACCCGGACGTCTTCGTCCAGATGTTTCGGGAGATGATGGTGGTCGCGAACACCGGGGCGGACGCGCTGCGGCTCGACGCAGTGCCGTTTCTGTGGAAGGAGAGGGGCACCAACTGCCGCAATCGTCCCGAGGCGCACTGGATCCTTCGGGCCTACCGGGCCCTCATGAACATCGCCGCCCCGGGCACGCTCTTCAAGGCCGAGGCCATCGTGGCGCCCGAAGACATCGTCCGCTACCTCGGCGTCGGCGGGCACGAGGGCGAGGAGTGCGACATCGCCTACAACGCGGCGCTCATGAGTCACCTCTGGCACGCCCTCGCCAGCGAAAACACGCAGCTGCTCCGGCGGGCCCTCACGTCGCTGCCGGACACGCCCTCATCGGCCTCCTGGCTCAACTACCTGCGCTGCCACGACGACATTGGGTGGGGGCTGGACGACGCGGACGTGCGGGCCGTCGGGCAGGACCCCGTCGACACCCGCCGGTTCTGCGCCGACTTCTACGCCGGGCACCTGGCGGACAGCTACGCCGAGGGCTATGACTTTCAGGTCGACGCGGAGACGGGCGAGGCGCGCACCTCGGGCACGCTGGCGGCGCTCACGGGACTGCAGAAGGCGCAGGTGGAGGGGACGCCGGAGACGGTGGAGCAGGCCCTCCGCCGCACGCTGCTGCTGCACAACGTCATTTTTGTGATGAAGGGCATGCCGCTGCTCTACAGCGGCGACGAGATCGGCCAGCTCAACGACTTCTCGTACCTGAACGACCCCCTCAAGGCCGACGACAACCGCTGGGTGCACCGCCCGCCGATGGACTGGGACCGCGCTGCTCTGCGGCACGAGGAGGGGCGCGTCGAGCAACGCCTGTTCGACGGCCTTCGCCGCCTCGTGGACGCCCGCAAAGGCCTGGACGTGCTCCATGCTCGCGCCGACGAGCGGGTGCTCCGTCCCGCGAACGACCAGGTATTCATGGTGGAGCGGAGCGACGCCGACCGTCGCCTGCTGGCCGTGTCGAATTTCTCCGACACCCCGCAGGCGGTGCCCCTCGCCCGTCTCCCCGAGGCGTGGGGACAGAGGACGTACACGGAGGTCGTGCGGGACGAGACGGCGGTCTTTTCGTCGGGCCGCATTCTCCTGCCGCCCTACGGCTTCCGGTGGCTGCGGCCCGCGCCCGGGGCCGACCCCGGTCCGTCCGTGCCTACGCGGATCGAGATTGAGGTGCACACCGAATGGGGCGAGGAGGTGTACCTGTGCGGCTCCACGGAGGCGCTCGGCACGAATCGTCCCGAGGCCGCCGTCGGGCCGCTGTCGGCCGAGGACTATCCCCGCTGGACCACCGAGGTGGAGCTGCCGGCGGGCACGTACGTCGAGTTCGAGTGGCTTAAGAAGCGAGACGGGACCGTGGTGGCGCGGTCGCCCTGCCGGTACGGGGTGAAGGCCGGGCACGACAAGGTGTGGCGTCTTGAGGGGTGAAGGTGGGAAGGTGAGAAGATTGGAAGGTTGGAAAATGGAAAGGTTGGAAGGTGGGAAGGTTGGAAGGTGGGAAGGTTTGAAGATTGGTCAGGGGGGGCAGTCTGTGCCTTTTTCTCACTCCCGCGCCCCTGGAGTAGGGCAATCGCATCTCGGCCTGGGTGCTCCGACATCATTCGGATTGGGAGCAGTGAGCTTGTGCGATCACGCCCCCGCTCTCCCGTGCTTCTCGGACTGTTTCGTCGATTCGAGGCCGACGAGCCGCCATCCCGCAGCGGGGGCCCTTGCCGATGCGTGAGGAACTTCGCAGGCGGGACACGCCGACCTCAACCGAGAGTGCCCTGGCGGAACGGGGCTGAGTGTGGGAGCACGAGCATTCGTTCACCCACACCCACATAATGCTGGTTAAGTAGACCCGAGAAAGTACATTATTCTTTTTGCATCCGAAAAACCCTTCGTGAGCACGTCATCCTGAACTTGATTCAGGATCTTTTCGGTCGTGAGCACCGCCTGAGGCGAAGAGATCCCGCATCGGGGTGCGGGATGACTGCCTAGGGTTTTTCGGATGCGTGGCTAGTGTTTTTCCCTTGACCTACTTAAGAGTTGAGAGCACTCATCGCCTGCCGTCCCGAAAAAATCCAGTTCAGGCGGTCATCCTGAGCTTGACTCAGGATCTTTTAGAAGATTGGCACTGCCCCTATCGAAAAGATCACCGAAGGCTTTCGGTGTGCGGGATGACGTGCTCGGGAATTTTTCGGGACGGCGGATTAGCATATGGGCAGGTCCTCGGCAACTCTTACTCCCAAAACGCCCATACCTAGAGGCTTTATCCGTGGGAATTTCTGCACGGCTCGGCCACATCCGATCGCCCTGGCCCTTGAAGCGGTGCCTCCGTCGCTGGGTCGGGACCGTTCGTCCGTTCCCGTCGTTTTGGTGATGTTCACCGAACGCAGCGCCCCGGGTTGTCGTAGGCCCGTGTGGCGACGGTTTGCCCCTTCCACGTGTCCCCCGAATCTTGTCTCTCAGGTCCGCATGCGCCGCATTCCCATCAGTCGCTCGACGCCCGAGGCCCAGGTCGACCCCGATCCCGAGGCCGAGAGGCGCATCCTCGACGGCCTCAACGACCGGCAGCGCGAGGCCGTGACCACCACCGAGGGGCCGGTCATGATCATCGCCGGGCCCGGCTCCGGCAAGACGCGCGCCCTCACCCACCGCATCGCCTACCTGCTGGCCACCGGCACGGCCCAGCCGCGCGACGTGCTGGCCCTCACCTTTACCAACAAGGCGGCCGGCGAGATGCAGGAGCGGGTCGAAAACCTTGTGGGCGACGACGCGAAGGGCATGTGGGTAAGTACCTTCCACTCCGCCTTCGCCCGCCTGCTGCGGATGGAGGGGGACAAGATTGGCTACTCGAAGGACTTCTCAATCTACGACACGTCCGACTCGAAGCGCCTCATCAAGCAGCAGATGCAGGGGCGCAACCTCGACACCGACGTGGTGAAGCCGCGGTCGGCCCAGCGCATGATCTCCAGCGCCAAGAACGAGATGATCGGGCCGCAGGAGTACGCGGAGCTGGCGCGGGGCGATCAGCAGGAGGTGGTGGCGGAGGTGTACCCGGCGTACGAGCAGGCCCTCAAGCAGGCCAACGCGCTCGACTTCGACGACCTGCTCCTCAAGCCCATCGCGCTGTTCGAGCAGCACGAGGATGTCCTCGAAAAGTACCAGCGGCGCTGGCAGTACGTTCACATCGACGAGTACCAGGATACGAACCAGGCGCAGTATGTCCTCGCCCGCAAGCTGGCGGATCGCCACAAGAACCTCTGCGTGGTGGGCGATGACGCGCAGAGCATCTACGCCTTCCGCGGGGCCGACATCACCAACATTCTCAACTTCGAGCAGGACTACCCCGACGCCACCACGATTCGGTTGGAGCGCAACTACCGCTCGACCAAAAACATCATTCGTCTGGCCGACTCGATCATCGAGGAGAACGACGACCAGATCGAGAAGAGCCTGTGGACGGACAACGCGGAGGGGGAGTACGTGGCGCTCATGGAGGCGCTCAGCGAGAAGGACGAGGCGCAGAAGATTGAGCGCCGCATCCGCGACCTCCACCTGCGGGACGGCCTGGAGCACGGCGACTTTGCGGTCCTCTACCGCACCAACGCGCAGAGCCGCGCCATTGAGGAGGCCCTACGCACGGAGAACGTGCCGTACCGCGTGATCGGGGGCACCTCCTTCTACGAGCGGAAGGAGATCAAGGACGTGCTGGCGTACCTGAAGCTGCTGGTGAACCCGAACGACACGGCCAGTCTGCAGCGCGTGATCAACTACCCCACCCGCGGCATCGGCGACAAGACGCAGGAGCGCCTCCAGCGCTACGCGCAGCAGCACAACCTGTCGCTGTGGCAGGCGGTGGAGCGGGTCGAGGAGATCGAGACGCTGGGCACGCGGGCCGAGCGGGCCGTCGGCAAGTTCCGGCGCCTCATCGCCCGCTACGCCTCAAAGGCGGGCACCGGCAGCACCCCGGCCGACGAGCTGGCGCGCGATCTGATTCAGGACGCCGAGCTCCTCAGCGAGCTGCGCAAGGAGCACACCCGCGAAAACCTGCAGCGCTGGGAGAACGTGCAGGAGCTGATCAGCGCGCTGGCCGAGTACGTGGAGTCGACCGAGGACGCCACCATCAGCACGTTCCTGCAGGAGGTGGCCCTCATGACCGATCAAGACGAGGCGGAAGAGGGGGACGACAAGGTGACGCTCATGACGCTCCACGCCGCGAAGGGCACCGAGTTTCCGGTCGTCTTCGTCGCGGGGCTGGAGGAGGGCCTCTTTCCGCTGGAGCAGGCGACGCAGGAGAAGAGCGAGCTGGAGGAGGAGCGCCGCCTCTTTTACGTCGGCGTCACGCGGGCCGAGCGCCGCCTCTACCTCAGCTGGGCGCGCAGCCGCTACCGCTACGGCGAGCAGCAGTCCAACACGCGCAGCCGCTTCCTCGAAGAGGTCGACTCGGACGTGGTGCGCACCGAGGCCGGCGGCGAGCTGGAGCAGGAGACGGACCGCTTCGAGGCGGGGGGCGGGTCCGACGGCGGTCAGGCGTACGACGAGATGGACCCGCACTACTACCGCCAGGACCTGAGCGGCGACGGCGGGACGGACTCGGGGTCCGACGACCTGAAGCGCATCGAGTCGACCGACGGGGGCGGTGGGCGGCGCGTGGTGTACGATGAGGGCCACGGCGACGTCGTGCCGGGGGCGCAGGTGGAGCACAAAAAGTTCGGGCGGGGCAAGGTGCAGTCCGTGGAGGGGGAGGGCGAGAAGGCCACCGCGGTCGTCTTCTTCGGCTCCGACGTGGGGAATAAGAAGCTGAAGCTCAAGTACGCGAGTCTCCGGGTGATTGGGTAAGAGGTGTGGGGAAAGGGGGAAGAGGGAAGGGGAGAGTGGGGGCGTTGATGGTCTGCCGGTCGACGTTTTGGTGGGGCTGGGTTTCGAGATGCGATTCCTGGAGGTGGAAATGGGGAAGGGGGGAGTGGGAAGAGTGAAGGGGGAAGAGGGAAAGTGGGGGTGTTGATGCTCAGCCGGTCGACGTTTTGGTGGGGCTGGGGGCAGTATGCGATTGTT
>JBDGQM010000057.1:0-17251 GCA_042219065.1 Salinibacter sp.
GGATGCTCTGGCGGAACGGGGCTGAGTGTGGGAGTGTGGGCGTGCGGGCGTTCTTTCTCCCACACCCACCCACTCTCAAACGCCCATTCCCAGAGGCCTTACCTTCAAAAAATTCTGCACGGCTCGGTAAAAGTCAGGGGGGGTACCGACAATGCCGAACGTCAGATTCCGGCGTATGGCACCGTGGCTCCCGAAGCGATCGCGACGGTCGGCCCATCGGAATCGGCAGGAGAGGGCAGAGTGGCGTTCCGGGGCGGCCCGCTGCCTGTGCCTCTGTTGGTGGGGGAGTGCTGAGATGGGCGCGGCGACTGGTCATTCCCCGAACGGTCGCGTGTATTACTGGTGGATAATCGGAGACGGATTCCTTCTGTTCGCTGGATTTGTGAAACGAATGCTCGACACCTTATGCTGCATCTCGGCTCTCAAGATCGTAGACGAACCCTGTTCGCGCATGGACCTGTTCTGCTCGCGGCGTTTGGTCTCGCCCTCGTGCTCGGAGGCTGCGACGGCATGCCGGGGACGACGGACGGAACCCCGAACTTTTCGGTCGAATTGGCCACCGAAACCCTAAATACGGGGGCTGTGACGGTCGAAGAAATTGGGCAGGGGCAGTACGGAGACATCGTGGAGGGGACCCAGGAGGTGCTTCGGGACAAGGACGCTTACGCCTCGTTCTGGAGGCAACTGCACGCCGATCAGAGCTCGGTGCCGGACCGGCCCGCGGTGGATTTCGACACGCAGATCGTCGTTGCGGTGGTCCTGGGACAGCGCCCGACGGGCGGATACGGCGTTGAGATCGACGAGGTGCTGGCCACCGAGAGTGGCGGGCAGATTCAGGTCCGGTTTACGGAGAGCGTGCCGGGAGATGAATGTGGCACGTTTCAGGTCCTGACGTCGCCCTACGTGCTCGCAACTGTCAAGACGCAGGGCGGAGACGTGACGTTCTCGGGGTCAGAAGAGACGCGCCCCTGCTGAGCCTGCAGGTTCGGGAAGCGCGTTCCGATGGGATTAGGCCTCTACCTCCGTCGTGGCAGCGTCCTTGGCGGTCGAGCCTCGGTCTTCGTCCGTGTCCGCCTCGCCCTCGGGCCGGTTGGGACACTCCTCGCGGACGCAGTGGCCGTACATGTTCAGCGAGTGGTGCTTGATCTCGAACTCGTAGATGTCGGCCACCATCTCTTGGATGCTCTGGAGCCGCGGGTCACAGAACTCGAACAGCTCATTGCAATCCATGCAGATGAGGTGATCGTGCTGCCAGTAGCTGTAGGCCCGCTCGTACTTGGCCTGGTTTTTCCCGAACTGGTGCCGGACGATGAGATCGCACTCCAGCAGAAGCTCCAGCGTGTTGTACACGGTCGCCCGGCTGACCTCGGTGCCGTCCTGCTTCAGGCGAACGTAGAGCTCGTCGGCGTCGATGTGGTCGTCGGTCTGGTAGATCTCTTCGAGGACGGCGAAGCGCTCGGGCGTTTGTCGCTTGTTGCGCTTTTTGAGGAACGCCTGGAAGATGGAGCGGACCTCGTCGATTTTCTGTTGCGGGAGGGTCGACATGCCACTGGCAGACGTATGTGCGACAGCGAAGGGGATGGGGCTGGCAGGATCGGCGCGGCGGACGGACAGCCGATTCTCCAGGGCCTGCTCACGGATCGGACGAACCGGTGCCAGCCTGGGGGGTTCCAGTTTCGTCGTCCAGCAGCGCCTCCACGTCGGCCCGTACGGCGGCGTGAAGGGCGTCGATGGAGCGGGTGCCGTCGAGGCGTCGGAAGCGGTCGGGGTGCTCGGCGGCGAGTGCATCGTAGGCCTCTGCCACGCGGTGGTAGAACGTCTGGTCTTCGGCCTCCATCCGGTCGCCTGCGGTGGCGCCGTCGTCGCGGCGGGCCTGGGCCGTCTCGGGGTCGAGATCCACGAGGAAGGTTCGGTCGGGCACCAGGCCGTCGGTGACCCGCCGGTGGAATGACTGGAGCCACGAGGGATCGGCCACTTTGCGGCCGGCCCCCTGGTACGCGGTGGTCGAATCGTAAAATCGATCACAAATGACGATGCGACCGGCGTTTAGGGCCGGACGGATGCGCTCCCCCACCAGTTGCGTGCGGGCCGCCGAAAACAGAAGCAACTCTGCCATCGGATGCACGTTTAGGTCCGGCTGCAGAAGAAGAGAACGAATCTCTTCGGACAGCTCGGTGCCGCCGGGCTCGCGGACGAGCAGTGTCTCGTGGCCCTGCTCCTGCAGGTGCTCGGCGAGAAGCTGGGCCTGGGTGCTCTTTCCGCTCCCGTCGATGCCCTCGAAGGTGAGAAGCAGCATGTGATGTGTGGGGTCAGACGATCGGGGTTGGCCCCGGGGAGCGCCTCCTGGCAGGGGCCATCTGGCGTCCTTCTTGCAAGTTCCTGTGTGCAAACATTATACTGTAAGACGAGTGCGTCGGCCGTGGTCCGCTGCAGCGCTGCCCGGTGACGATCGTGCGTTCTCCCGAATTACGTACTGCTGTGGTATGAACACGTTCGATTTCGGCTTCGACGAGTTTGAGGACTCGTCCCACGAGGATCCTCTCGAAGATCTCGTTGCCGCGTACGAGGAGGATCCGTCCTCGTATTTTGACTCCAGCGATCTCGAAGAGATTGCGTCGTATTACTTTGAGGCGGGGGAGATGGAAAAGGCCCTTGAGGTCATCGATCATCTCATTGAGTTGCACCCGTATACGTCCGATGCGTGGATGCGGCGGGGCATTCTCCTCAACAACCTGGGCCGGCAGGAGGAGGCCCTGGAGGCCTACGAGAAGGCCCTGGACATCAATCCGACCGATACGGAGACCCTGATCAATCTGGGCATCACCCTCGACAGCATGGGACGGGTGGAGGAGGCCTTGGAGGCGTACCACGAAGCGCTTTCGATCAATCCCCTCCACGGGGAGGCGCTCTTTAACCTTGGGGTCACGCTGGAGCGGGCCGACCGGCTGGAGGAGGCCGTCGACGCGTTCGAGCAGTGCGTCGACGTGTACCCGGAGCACCCGGAGGTGTGGTACGAGCTGGGCTACTGCTACGACCGGCTCGAGGAGAATGAGAAGAGCGTCGAGGCGTACGACAATCACCTCGACATCGACCCGTACTCGCGGGATGCCTGGTACAACCGGGGCATTGTGCTGAACCGGCTGGGGCGCTTTGAGGAGGCAGTGTCGAGCTACGACATGGCCCTCGCGATCCACGAGGAGTTCGCGTCGGCATATTACAACCGGGGCAACGCGCAGGCCAATCTGGGAGAGCTGGACGCGGCCATTGACGACTACGAGCAGGTGCTGGAGCTGGAGGGGCCGGATTCGGCCACCTACTACAACCTGGCGCTTGCCTACGAAGAAAAGAACGATCTGGACGCGGCCCGCACGTACTACGAGAAGACGCTTGATCTGGAGTCGAACTACGCGGAGGCCTGGTACGGGCTTGGCTGTTGCTTCGACGCGGAGGACAAGTTCGAAGAGGCGCTCGAATGCTTCCGGTACGCCGTCAATCTGAAGTCGAACGTGGCGAAGTTCTGGACGGCGCGGGCCGATTGTGCCTACAAAGCCGAGCGGTTCGATGAGGCCGCGGAGGCCTACCGCCACGCCGTCCGGATCGACGAGTCCGATGCCCACGCCTGGATGGGATACGCGGAGGCGCTCCTGGAGAAGCGGCAGCCCGAGGAGGCGCTCGATGCGTACCAGCGAGCCCTGGAGATTGACCCGGACAGTGCCAGCACGTACTTCCGGCAGGCCAAAGCGCTACTGGCCCTCGGCCGGGCGGATGAGAGCATCCGGGCCCTCAAGACGGCGTTTCAGCTCGATCCGGCCAAGAAAGACGAGTTTCGACAGGCCTACCCGAGCCTCTACGACAACGACCGCGTCCGTCAGCTCCTCGATCTCGACTCGTAGCGCCCGGTCGATGTTCGCGAGCCGGTCGCGTCGATCGGCGCAACGGCCCATTTCCTGATCCGTCCCGTCGTCTCGCATGCCCTCAACGCCGTTCGCCCTCGTCCGCTACCTGCTGTACGGCGTGTTGATGGGGGGCGCTGACGTCATCCCCGGTGTGAGCGGGGGCACTATGGCGCTCATCGTGGGCATCTACGAGCGGCTCGTGAGTGCCCTTAGCTCGGCCGTGTCGTTTGGGCTGGCGCTGCTGCGGCTGGACCTCGACGCGGCGCGGACCCACTGGGCAGCGGTCCCGTGGCGCCTCATTCTGCCGCTCCTGGGGGGCATCGGCCTCGCGATTCTCGGGGGCGCGAAGGTCATTCCGCCCCTCATGGAGACCTATCCCGCGCCCATGCGGGGCCTCTTCTTCGGGCTCGTGGCCGCGTCGCTCCTCATTCCCGCCCGCCGCATTGAGCGCGTCACAGGGCCGCGCGTGGTCATCGGCGTGTTCTGTGCGGTCGGGGCCTTTTTCCTGACCGGACTCCCGGCCCTCGCCGTCTCGGAGCCGAGCCTCCTTCGGGTCTTCCTCTCCGCGACGGTGGCCATCTGTGCCATGATTTTGCCGGGCGTGAGCGGGGCGTTTCTGCTGGAGGCGTTGGGCATCTACACCCCCACGCTCGAAGCGGTCAATGGGCTTGAATGGGGATATGTGCTCACGTTCGTCCTGGGGGCCGCAGTGGGGCTCGGGACATTCGCCAAGCTCCTCGACCTGCTCCTCACGCACCGCCACGACGCGACGATGGCGGCGCTCGTGGGGCTTATCGCCGGCGCCCTTCGCGCCCTCTGGCCCTACGGGGCCGAGGCCCGACTCCTGCGGGGTCCCGAGCCGGGAGAGCCCATCCTGCCCGTCCTTGTCCTGGCCCTGGTCGGATTTGGGGCCGTGCTGGCGCTCGTGGTCTGGAGTTCGTCGGGCGCCGAGAAGAAGACTCCTGCACCCGGTTCGTAGGGCGCATCGTCCCTCCAACATCTGCGTTTCTGTGGCTCCATCCGATGCGTTGGTTGTCCGTGCTCGTTGGTCTCGCTGCTGCGCTCGCCGGCCTGTCGGGATGCGTTGCGGGCCTGTCTTCCGCCTCTTCGACCGCCCGAGTGGACTCGCTGCAGGCCGAGACTGCGACCCTGCGTGCCCGGCTCCGTCGACTCCGCGACTCCCTGCAGCTTCGCAGCGACGTGGCGACGGGGCAGTACGGGCGCGACCTGCGGGTTCTGAAGGACCGGCTGAATCGGCTCACCTACGAGGCCCGGACGCTGCGGGACGGGGGGCGGACGGTGCGCGTGCTCCCGGCCGACTCGCTGTTTGAGCCGGGCACGGCGACGCTCACGCCGATCGGCAAAACGCGACTCCGTGTCGTGCTCTCACATCTGCAGGCGGCCTACCCCAGTCGGGTCGTTCGGGTGGAGGGGCACTCCGACAACATGCCCCTGAGCGAGGAGCTCCAGAAACAGTATCCCACGAACTGGGAGTTGGCCGCCGCCCGGGCCACGACCGTCGTCCGGCATTTGATCGCAAACAGCGACCTCGATCCCGCTCAGTTTCTGGCCGTTAGTTACGGGGCCACGGACCCGGTGGCGTCGAACGAGACCGCACGCGGCCGCCGCCGCAACCGACGGGTGCGCATCGCCGTGCTACCGCCCCCGCGCGACTACTCCCGGCCCTTCGAAACGTCCTGGTGAACCGCCTGGTACCGCCCGACAAATTGAAGATAGGTCCGCGATCCGTCCTCGTCCGGGTACACGCCGAATCCGTCGATCCGGTACTCCGGCCCCGAGGGCGTGTTCACGACGCGTTCCCGGAAGGTCTCGACGAGACCGGCCTCGGTGCGCCGGTGCCATACGAGGGCGCCATCCGAGACGCGGCCGCGGTAGGTGACCGTCGTGCCGTCCGGCTGGTCGACCTCACAGATGAGAACGCCGTCGTCGTTTACGTAGTTGCGCGCCGTTTTCCGCACGACGCGTCCATCCGGGTAGCGGTCGATCTGCGTGCCCACCTGCACGTCGCCGTCCCACCGGTAGCGATGCGTGGCCGTCAGAGAATCGACCTGTTTCCCCTCGGGAGTGTACGCGACGAACGGTCCCGTCCAGTGTCCCGTGAGTGGCTCCAGGGCCGCCCGTGGCGATTGGGCGGAGGCGGAAGGGGGGCTCGCAGCGAGGAGCAGGAGGCCGACCAGTACACCGGCCCATCTGCACGGATGCCCTCCACGGGGCCCGGCGGGGGAGAGGACACCGGCGGCGAGCGCGGTACGACACCATCCGTATTCCATACACATCGGTCGGAGAAGGGGTTATGAAGCGAGCACTTCAGGCGTTCGGGCTGATCGTCGTCCTCCTCAGCGTCGGGGCCGTCCTGTTCTTTCTGTGGGCGAGTTCGGGGCGCGTGCCGGAGGAAGACCTTGCGCAGACCCGGACGTACGCCCCTGCCCCGAAGACGACCCTGCCGGACACGCTCACGGTGACTACCTACAACATCGGGTACCTGTCGGGCATGCGGAACAACGAGCCGGTGGTGCGGCCCGATAGTCTCTTCTACGCGAACATGGACCAGGCCGTCCGTTTTTTCCGGAGGACCGCTCCCGATCTCGTCGGCGTTCAGGAGATCGATTTTGGGGGCGCGCGGGTCGCCCACGTCCATCAACTCGACACCCTCGCCATGCGACTTGGCTTCCCCACCGCGGCCCAGGCCGTAAACTGGGACGAGCGCTATCTGCCGTTTCCCTACGGCCGTCCCGCCGTAAATTTTGGACGGACCCTCTCCGGCCAGGCCGTCCTGAGCCGCTTTCCCCTTCGGGAGCACGTCCGGAACGTACTCCCGCGTCCGCCGCAGCCGTTTTTCCGGGACGCGTTCTACCTCGACCGCCTCGCGCAGGTCGCGGTCGTGGATTTCGGAGGAGGTCCCCTCGTGGTCATCAACGTGCACCTGGAAGCCTTCCACGTCGGCACGCGCGAGGAACAGGCCCGGATCGTCAACGACCTCTACCGGCGACTCGCAGAGGAGGACGTCCCGGCGCTCCTGCTCGGCGACTTCAACAGCAGTCTTGCCGCCTCAAACAGTGACGGGCCGGCCGAAGACAGCACGATGCAGTACCTGCTGGCCGACACGGATCTTCGTGCGGCGAGAACCGCCGCGGCAGATACCGCCTCGGCCACCTATCCGGCCGACGCCCCGCGCCAACGCATCGACTACATCTTCTACCCGCCCCGCTTCTTCGCCCCGACGGACGTACAGCGGTGGTGCGGAACTCCGAATCCCCCGTCCGACCACTGCGCCGTCACCGCCTCCTTGCGCCTCACCCCGTCTGAAGACGAGTGGTCTCCCAGCGAGGGCATTCCATCCTTGAAGGCGGGTCCAGTCGAATAGAGCCCCCTTTCGCCCTCTCCTAGAAGCCTACGCCGTCTCCAGTTCGCGGTCCTCTTCTGCCTCCGACTCGTCCCAGATGGTCGCCTCCGCCACGTTTTTGCACTGGTGGCAGCGGATGTCACGGTCCTGGACCTGGTAGCAGGGGCGCTCGCAGGCCGGGGTCGGCGTCTTCACGTTTGGCAGTTGAAGCTGCGCGGCCGTCATGTCCGCCAGCGTTTCGATGAACTTCGGATGGCTGTTGAGCCCCGGCATCACCTCATAGTGCTCCGGAATGGGGGCGCCCTCCTCCTCCAGGTCCTCCGGAATTTCGATGGCCAGTTCGTAGCTCGTCTCGATGTGATCGGTCACGAACGCGACCGGAATCACGAGCACATCCTCGTCCTCCTCGGCGAGCTCCTCCACCGTTTCGTCCGTGGCGGGCGTGAGCCACTCCGAGGGGCCCACCTTGCTCTGGAAGGCCGTCGTAAAGTCGTGGTCGAAGCCCCGATCCTCCATCACGTGCTTCACCGTGGAGTGGACAAGGCAGCAGTACGGGTCGTCCCGTTCCTCCATCTCCGTGAGGGGCGTCCCGTGCGCACTGAACAGCAGATGTACGTCGTCGCGCACGTCCTCGGGAAAGCGCTCTAAGCCCTCGTCGATCCGGTCATTCAGCGCGTCGATGTACTTCGGGTAGGTCGCATACTCGAAGACCGACGTAGTGGGCCAGGCCGGAATCTCCCCCGCCTTCTCTAGCTCGTGCCAGTAGACGAGGGACGCGCCCGTCGTTGTCTTAGAGTACTGCGGATAAAGGGGGAGCAGGACGACCTCGTCCACGCCGTCCTCTTGCATCTGCGCCGCCGCCTCCTCGCTGGTCGGCTCCCAGTACCGCATCGCCATGTATGTCTTGAACGTGGCGCCGGTCTGCGCGGCGTACCGTTCGTTGAGCTGGTGCTCCAGATTGTCGGCCTGATCGCGCGTGAGCGGATTGATGGGGGAGCCTCCGTCGTCGCTGATCTCCTTGTAATCCTCGGCGACCGACTTGGACCGGAAATACGAGATGATTTTGGAGAACGCCTGACGGACCCGCCCGCGGGCCTGAAAATAGACGACTTCCGAGAAGTCGATGATCGCCGGGTCCATGAACAGGTTGTAGAGGAACGGCTCTACGGCCTCTTCGCCGTCGGGGCCGCCCAGGTTGAGAAGGACGACGCCGACCGTGTCGCCCGACTCCACGCCGAGCTTGGACGAGGGAAAAAACTCGCCCTCCACCAGTCGGGAGTCACTGTTGTATCCCTCGCGGTCGTAGCGGCGCAGAAACTCGTACGGAGTCATTGGGACGTGGCAGTTGCTTGTGAGGAGAGGGTCACTTAAAATACAGCACTCAAACGAGAGCAAAAGAGGGAAGACTCCCCCGGATCTCCGAATGTTGCAGGAGCGTTTCGGTTGTCTCGCAACGAGACTCGGTCGCAGTTCGGTCCCGGATTCCCGGCCGATTTACAATTGGATGGATGCCGGGTGCGGGCGGGACAAAACACCTGCAGGCCCACAGAATACGCTTTCTGCGGCTCCCCTCCACTCGTTCACAGCGCGCACAGACTGATGGCGATCTCTCGACGTCAGTTCCTTGGTCTCAGCGCCGTCGGGGCGGCCGCGCTCGCCCTGCGGCCTTCGATTGCGGCGGCGAACCCCGAAGGATGGCAGGACGGCCCCTCGTTGCCGGGGCCTGCGCAGGAGGTCTACTGCACGACCTGGAACGGGCGGATCGTAGTGGCGGGGGGACTCCGCTCCGGGGCCAACAGCGCGCGCCGGTTCACGACCCTGGAGGGCACAGCTCTGTTCGACCCGTCCGAGGGAACGTGGACTGAGGGACCAGTCCTTCCGGCGCCGCGGCACCACATTGTGCTCGGGCGCACGGACGACTGCGTGTACGGGTTCGGCGGCTTCGTAGGCGAGACACTGAGTGCAGGATTTCAGTTTCGGGACGACGTGTACGCGTTCGACGGCGAGCAGTGGAGCCGGATCGGGGCGATGCCCACGCCGCTTGGCGAAACGGTTGCGCTCTCGGCTGGCGGGCGCATTCACCTGGTCACCGGAAGCCTGCACCCCGACGACGGCGCGTCGCAGGGCGCGTCCCGCACGCATCTGGTCTACGAGCCCGGCGCCGATGCCTGGTCCGAGGCGCGACCGGTGCCCACGGCCCGAAGCAGTGCTACCGGAGCCGTGCTCGACGGTCATCTATACGTCGCGGCCGGGCGCCGCACCGACGACGGGGTCACCAATCTCGGGGCGCTGGAGCGGTACGATCCGGAGACGGACACGTGGGCCGAACTGCGCCCCCTGCCGCAACCGTCCGGTGGACTTGCGGGGGCGGCGCTCGACGGTATGCTCTACGTCTTCGGGGGCGAATATTTCTCGGACGGCGGGGGCGTCTACGAACGCACCTGGGCGTACGACCCAGACGTCGACACCTGGACGGAGCGCGTTCCGATGCGCACGCCCCGGCACGGCCTCGCGGGCACCGCGCTCAACGGACAAATCTTTGCCATCGGCGGCAATACCGCCGCGGGCATTGGTGCTGCCACTTCTTCCGTTGTCGAAACCCTCGCTCCTTCCGAGAACTGACGGCTCCCTTGTTTCCTTCTGGCACTCCTCACTCGTGACTCATCAACCCCCGACGTGCTCCACAACGAACGCCGGCGTACCACGTTGAACGCATCGCATGAGCTCAACCACCTGCGCTTTTCCACCATGACCATCGAGGTCTACGCGGGCAGCGGGCCAGGGCTCATCGCTTAGTGCATGTCGAAATCCCCGCCGATACTCTTCACGCCGCACCGTAGGTTCGAAGTCCGTGCGGGGGGGCACTTTCGCTTACGCCACAAATCTACGAGCCGGGTTCCCATGGGTCGAACGCGCATCATGTCGCCGGAGCGGGTGCAGCGCACGCTCCGGCGTCTTGCCTACGAGACGATCGAGCACAACCGCGGGGCCGACTCGCTTGAGCTCTTCGGCATCCAGCAAAGCGGGGTCCCCCTTGCTCATGCCATGGCGGAGGAGGTCAATGCCGCGGAGGGGACCGACATCCAAGCCCATGAGCTCGACGTAACGCCGTTTCGGGACGACCGCCCCGACCTCGAGCCCCCTACCCCTCCGCCTCACGAGATAACTGTGACGGACCGGGACGTCATTCTCGTCGACGATGTCGTGTTTACAGGACGTACCGCCCGGGCTGCCCTCGATGCGGTCCTTCAATATGGACGGCCCCGGAGCATCCAACTCGTCGTGCTCATCGATCGGGGGCACCGCGAGTATCCCATTCAACCCGACTGTACGGGCCGCCGGTTGCAGACGAAGCATCAGGAAGAGGTCGTCGTGGAGACCGACGGGCAATTTGCGGTGTACGTGGACGACTGAGAAGTGCTGGGGACGACCTCAGTTGACGAAGGTGGATGAGTCTTAAATTTTGGTGTCAGGATCGGGGATCGCAGTGGAGTCGTCAGTCGTGAATAAGCGGATTTCCGTGCCTGCCTGCACCTTTGTATCCGGTGCATGACCCTGCCGTTGGACGAACCGCGTCGCAGAGGTGTCTGATTGCAGGGTATCGGAGGGAGACTGTGGCCGGCGTGGATCAATAATGACGGACCGGAGCTTCCGACGGAGAAGGAGGCTCCGGGCCTTCTCGACGGGCTCACCTACTACGCTCGGAACTTGGACGGTATCGGTCCCCAGCCCAGTGCTATACCAGAGGTCCACCGCCTTTCCTTTTTTCAGCGAGTCCCCAGGTTCTGGATCCTGTTGGGTAATGGTGTTTGGATAGGGGGAGGGAATGGAGTCTGGCTCGATGCGACCCGGCTCGAGCCCGAGCGATGACAACTGATTTTTGGCTTCCCGGACCGATATACCCTTGCCCTCGAGGTCAGGAACGTTCACCATAGGAACCTCTCCGGCATTGACCGTCAGGTATACACGCCGTCCAGGCTTCACACCAGAATTGGCTGGCGGATTTTGATCCACGACTGTTTCCCGGGGGACGTTGGGATTATAGGGACCGACCTCCCGTCGTACTGTCAAATCACGATCCTGAACGAGCTGCTTCGCCTTTTCGAAGGAACGGTTTTCCACGTCGGGCACCTGTACTGCCACGCCATGGCGGGTATAGGAAGGCATGATCACAGCATCAACCAGAAAATACATTGCGAGGGCAAGTAGCAGCAGCCCCCCGAATCCACCCCAAAAATAGGAGTTTCGAAGAAGGGCACGGAGCCAGTTGAAGGCCGCCTTCAAATAACGGGCGAGACGCATCGGAGAAAGGAAGAGAAGTGGTGAGAAAAGAGCCCGGGTGAGCAGCGATGCTTGAGGTTCTGGAGTACTTTGCTTTTGTGATATATCGGCATCATAACAGTAAGTAGGATCGTGCAGTTTCTAGGACTGTCCTCAAAAGTGACAGGCGACGGGGGAAGGATCGATCCGTACCTGGCTATTCAGCGGGTCCACCTGTTCTTGACACACCACCCTGGAACAGCGGAGGGAAATTCATGTCTAATGGCGTCCCTCAAATGGAGACGCCGGAGCAGTGGTGTCTAGAGTTTGAGCGAGAACGCGTCCGTGGCGATTTAACCTTGATTCATGCAGTGAGCGGAAACCAAGACTCACCCGCCAAGTCTAATGGGGACGCAATAGGGCGACGGGTTGAGAGGCGCGTCAAGCCCTTCTCCGCAGACACAAGTGTGTTAGGAGGATCCTTGGAGAGAGAATGAAAAGAATGCCTCCCACCTTGACAACGACGGGGAATGTTTGTACTGTGATAGTCCGCGCTTAGCGGAAATTCGCTAACGCGGCACTGTTCTTTGACGGAATTGGAAGCACAGCGAGTCCTTGTCGATTCCTTTTCGTCGTTATGACGAAAAGCGAATGCGATCGAGCTAGATGCAAGCTTTCCTACTACGGAGAGTTTGATCCTAGCTCAGGACGAACGCTGGCGGCAGGCTTAACACATGCAAGTCGCACGAGAACGCTTTGGCTTTGCCAAGGCAAGTACAGTGGCGGACGGGTGCGTAACGCGTAGATAACCTGCCCTTGGGCGCGGGACAATCACGGGAAACCGTGGCTAATACCGCACGACGTCTGGAGCCCGCATGGGAACCAGATGAAACCCTGCTTTGCAGGGGCCTTTGGATGGGTCTGCGTCGGATTAGCTTGTTGGTGAGGTAACGGCTCACCAAGGTAACGATCCGTAGCTGGTCTGAGAGGACGATCAGTCACACTGGGACTGAGACACGGCCCAGACTCCTACGGGAGGCAGCAGTGGGGAATCTTGCACAATGGGGGCAACCCTGATGCAGCCATGCCGCGTGGAGGAAGACACCCCTATGGGGCGTAAACTCCTTTTCTGAGAGAAGAAACCCCTGTATGTTCAGGGTGTGACGGTATCTCAGGAATAAGCACCGGCTAACTCCGTGCCAGCAGCCGCGGTAATACGGAGGGTGCAAGCGTTGTCCGGAATCACTGGGCGTAAAGGGTGCGCAGGCGGGGCAGCAAGTCGGAGGTGAAAGCCCATGGCTCAACCATGGAAGTGCCTTCGAAACTGTTGCTCTTGAGTCCCGGAGAGGTTGCCGGAATTCGTGGTGTAGCGGTGAAATGCGTAGATATCACGAGGAACACCAGAGGCGAAAGCGGGCAACTGGACGGGTACTGACGCTCAGGCACGAAAGCGTGGGGAGCAAACAGGATTAGATACCCTGGTAGTCCACGCCGTAAACGATGAATGCTCGCCGTTACCTCGTTAAGGGGTAGTGGCTAAGCTAACGCGTTAAGCATTCCGCCTGGGGAGTACGATCGCAAGGTTGAAACTCAAAGGAATTGACGGGGGCCCGCACAAGCGGTGGAGCATGTGGCTCAATTCGATGCAACGCGAAGAACCTTACCTAGGCTCGAACGCTAGGCGACCGCTCCTGAAAGGGAGTTTTCCGCAAGGACGCCTAGCGAGGTACTGCATGGCTGTCGTCAGCTCGTGTCGTGAGATGTTGGGTTAAGTCCCGCAACGAGCGTAACCCCTGTTGCTAGTTACCAGCGGGTAATGCCGGGGACTCTAGCGAAACTGCCTGCGCAAGCAGTGAGGAAGGTGGGGATGACGTCAAGTCATCATGGTCCTTACGCCTAGGGCTGCACACGTGCTACAATGGTCGGTACAACGAGCAGCCACCTCGCGAGAGGGAGCGAATCTCTGAAAGCCGATCCCAGTTCGGATTGGAGTCTGCAACTCGACTCCATGAAGCAGGAATCGCTAGTAATCGCGGATCAGCAATGCCGCGGTGAATACGTTCCCGGGCCTTGTACACACCGCCCGTCAAGCCATGGAAGCTGAGAGCACCCGAAGTCCGTGACCCAACCCTTTGGGAGGGAGCGGCCGAAGGTGAGTTCAGTGACTGGGGCTAAGTCGTAACAAGGTAGCCGTAGGGGAACCTGCGGCTGGATCACCTCCTAAAGAGTTTCTTGCTCGATGGCATTTTGAGCTACTTTTCGTAGCAGAATCGGCAGGACTCGCTATGCTTCTCATTCCTCAAGAAGAGTATTCTTCAGGTACAGCCCCTCGGGTGAAATGTACCCATTGCAAATGAGTGCTGAAAGAGTGCTCAGAAAGCTGGTACGTTGCCCGCATTAGTGGGCAGTACCTGCACTTGGGGCTGTAGCTCAGGTTGGTTAGAGCGCACGCCTGATAAGCGTGAGGTCGGTGGTTCAATTCCATCCAGCCCCACTTCTTGTCAGGCGGGGTTATAGCTCAGTTGGTAGAGCACCTGCTTTGCAAGCAGGAGGCCGTCGGTTCGAATCCGACTAACTCCACTACGCCCTGACATGTGATACAACAAAGGGCGTTGTTCTTTTGACATAATGGTAGGTCAATCCGCACTGCACGGTGTAACACACAGAGTCGACGCAATAGAGGCTTTTCTGTTGCGCGTTGTGTTACACACCGAGCATGCGAGCGCAAGAGAAAATAAGTAGAGCGAAAGCAGTGTGTGCCATCCACTTGACCACTGCACACCCGACGCGGTGAAAGTTATCTGCCCTGTCGTGGCACGTGCAAAATAGTGGGTGTTAAGCATTGATAAGGCTCATGGTGAATGCCTTGGTATGGGCAGGCGATGAAGGGCGTGATAAGCTGCGATAAGCTACGGGGAGCTGCAAATAAGCGTTGATCCGTAGATTTCCGAATGGGGAAACCTGGCAGGTTTAACCTGTCACTTGGCACTGAATACATAGGTGTCAAGAGCTAACTCGGCCAACTGAAATATCTCAGTAGCCGAAGGAACAGAGAACAATTGTGATTCCCTCAGTAGTGACGAGCGAAGGGGGACGAGCCTAAACTGACGTGGTTTCGGCTACGTCAGGGTTGTAGGGCCCGCAGACGGATTCACGCGTCGAAGTCGAAACTGACTGGAAAGCAGTACCAGAGAAGGTGAAAGTCCTGTAGGCGTAAGACAACTGAATCCAGCGGGGTTCCCTGAGTACCACGGGACCGGAGAAATCCTGTGGGAAGCTGCTAGCACCATCTGGCAAGGCTAAATACTCGCCCATAACCGATAGTGGACCAGTACCGTAAGGGAAAGGTGAAAAGAACGCCTAATCGGCGAGCGAAAAGCACCTGAAACCATGAGCTGACAACCAGTCGGAGTCCCGACATCTGTCGGGATGACGGCGTGCCTTTTGCTTAATGAGCCTACGAGTTGCTCCTCACTGGCCAGGCTAAGGCCTTCAGGGCCGTACCCGCAGCGAAAGCGAGTCCGAACAGGGCGCCGAGTCAGTGGGGGCAGACGCGAAACCGAGTGAGCTACCCATAGCTAGGTTGAAGCGCGGGTAAGACCGCGTGGAAGACCGCACCGACCAGTGCTGCAAAACTGCCGGATAAGTTGTGGGTAGGGGTGAAAGGCCAATCAAACTCGGAAATAGCTCGTTCTCTCCGAAATGCATTTAGGTGCAGCGTTATGCTAAAGTGTGCTGGAGGTAGAGCACTGATTGGGCTAGGGCCCTTCACCGGGTACCAAACCCTGACAAACTCCAAATGCCAGCGACACGTTCCATAACAGTGAGGGCATGGGGGATAAGCTCCATGTCCGAGAGGGAAACAACCCAGACCGACAGCTAAGGCCCCTAAGTTCAGACTAAGTTGCACGAAGGAGGTCGGACTGCTTAGACAACCAGGATGTTGGCTTAGAAGCAGCCATTCATTAAAAGAGTGCGTAATAGCTCACTGGTCGAGCGGTCCGGCGCCGAAGATTCCCGGGCATTAAGTCTGGCGCCAAAGCTTCGGGTTCGTCCATTCGGGCGAGCGGTAGGAGAGCATTCTAGTGGCACAGAAGCTGTGCTGTGAGGCACAGTGGAGCCGCTGGAAAAGAAAATGTAGGCATGAGTAACGATAAGACATGTGGGAAACATGTCCGCCGTAAGCCTAAGAGTTCCTGTTCAACGCTAATCGGAACAGGGTTAGTCGGGACCTAAGCCGAGGCCGAAGGGCGTAGGCGATGGAAAACGGGTCAATATTCCCGTACCTCCCGAATGCGTTAACGCACGGCGTGACGTGGTAGCATAAGGGCCGCGTGCTGACGAAAGCACGTTAAAGCGCGTAGGTCGGAGTGGCAGGCAAATCCGCCGCTCCATTCCAAAGACTGAACCGCGATAGTAGAGGGAGCCGACAGGCAAACTCTCAGAGTCCCCAAGCATGCCACCAGGAAAAGCGTCATGCGTTGCTCAGGGAGCCCGTATCATAAACCGACACAGGTAGGCGAGGAGAGCATCCTCAGGCGCTCGAGTGAATCGTGGTCAAGGAATTCAGCAATCTAGCCCCGTAACTTCGGAAGAAGGGGCGCCCTTTTCCGTTCAAAAGTGGAAAAGGGTCGCAGTGAACAGGCTCAGACGACTGTTTAACAAAAACACAGACCTCTGCTAAGTCGCAAGACGACGTATAGGGGTTGACACCTGCCCGGTGCTGGAAGGTCAATGGAGCGTGTTAATCCCGACTTCTGTCGGGATGAAGCTCGCAACTGAAGCCCCAGTAAACGGCGGCCGTAACTATAACGGTCCTAAGGTAGCGAAATTCCTTGTCGGGTAAGTTCCGACCTGCACGAATGGTGAAACGATCTGAGCGCTGTCTCGACCGCGAGCTCGGTGAAATTGTGGTACCGGTGAAGACGCCGATTACCCTCAGTGGGACGGAAAGACCCTGTGCACCTTTACTACACCTTGGCATTGACATTAGTCAGGACATGTGCAGAATAGGCGGGAGGCATTGAAGCTGCGTCGCTAGGCGCGGTGGAGCCATCCCTGAAATACCGCCCTTGTCCTGATTGATGCCTAACCTGCGACCGTTATCCGGTCGAGGGACATTGTCAGGCGGGTAGTTTGACTGGGGCGGTCTCCTCCAAAATAGTAACGGAGGATTTCAAAGGTACCCTCAGCATGGTCGGTAATCATGCGTTGAGTATAAAGGCAAAAGGGTGCTTAACTGCGAGACATACAGGTCGAGCAGGTGCGAAAGCAGGACTTAGTGATCCGGCGATTCTGCATGGAAGGGCCGTCGCTCAAAGGATAAAAGGTACGCCAGGGATAACAGGCTTATCTCCGCCAAGAGTTCATATCGACGCGGAGGTTTGGCACCTCGATGTCGGCTCGTCGCATCCTGGGGCTGGAGAAGGTCCCAAGGGTTGGGCTGTTCGCCCATTAAAGCGGCACGCGAGCTGGGTTCAGACCGTCGTGAGACAGGTCGGTCCCTATCTACTGAGGGCGTTGAAGACTTGAGCGGAGCTGCTTCCAGTACGAGAGGACCGAAGTGGACGGACCGCTAGTGTGCCAGTTGTGCCGTCAGGCGCATCGCTGGGTAGCTATGTCCGGAAGGGATAAGCGCTGAAAGCATCTAAGCGCCAAGCCCTCCGCAAGACTGGGTCTTCCTCATGGGTCGTTCGAGACGAGGACGTAGATAGGCGGCAGGTGTAAGCGT
>JBDGQM010000058.1:0-10367 GCA_042219065.1 Salinibacter sp.
AAACGCATCCTGGCCTCAGGTTGCTCCCGCAGTCAGAACAGACTGACGCCGACGGGGCGACCGCGCCGTGGCAGCGGTCGCACTGCGCCGGCTCGTCTGTCGGGCGGGGTGGCAGAGAGAGGTCTCCCCAACGTAGTCTCAAGCAACCCCCCTGAGGTAGAGTCATCCCGGTGGTGATCGAGACGCGGTTTCGAGCGGAGCGGCGTCGAGACCTCTCCCCGACTCCCCCGAAGCCGACAGCGATGGGGCCATCCCTCCAGGACAGTGTTCTTCCGTCAGATCCGGAGAACTTTTGGCCCCGAAGAGACCAGCCGAGGCTGCGCTATGCAGGATGGCGCAGCGGGATGCCCTCGTAGACGGGCTCGGACGGGATGGATCCTGAAAAGGCTGGGGCCCGAGCCGCAGATGAGAAGCAACTCGCAGGACACTATCCGCCAAGCACCTGAACAATAGTGCGGAAGCCCCCTTCCGACATCTTCGCCATGGCAAAGACATAGACGAACACCCCGTAGAGGCCCACGAGAACCAGGCTAAACGTCGTCTGTGCCATGATGGTCTTCCAGTCCACCACGCCTCGTTGACTTTGCACGGTCTGGTGCAGGAAAGAGAAGGAGTAGGCGACAGTGACGACCCCACCCAGTGCGACGATCAGAGCCTGGAGAAGAGTGGAGATCGTAGAAAAGAAGGCCATGGCAATGTAGATGCTTGAATGCTGTCCGCACTCGAAACGAAAAGCAAGCGATACCGACTCCGGAAGTCCCCCGGAGCATTTCGTCTGTTCGGACCGACGTCGGATGACCAGTACGGCTTCCCCGAGACCTGTTCTTGAATCAGTTCAGGGATTGGTCGAATCCAACGTCAACTAAGGCATTCGCTCACTACTCGTAAACCAGTATGCGGCGTTTTCAGGAGGAAGTCTTTCACAAATCGCGCACTGCCATGCACATATTCGTCACTGCGGAGACACTCCCCAAATCGCCCGTGTGCACAAACCGGAACAGCCAGAGGCGGGAACGATCATGCCCCCTCGAAACTGCGGCGGGGGCGGAGGGGGCGACGGAGGCCGATTCGCAGTTCTATGAACCGCCCGTTCTCGACTGATGCCTGACGTGACTACTGATCATCTTTATCTCCTTCTTCTAATCATCCCGATCGTATTTGCAATTGGGTCGGGCGTGGCAAAGTGGTGGCGGGACGCCCGACAGGACACCGCGGACGGGTCGGGAACGGCGGCCGATGGCAAGGCCAACATAGAAGCCGTGGGGCTGTTCCCGGAGGGCCAGTACTACCGACTGCGGCTGGCCAATGACGGAACGGCCCCGGCGCATGACGTGCACGTCTACGTTCGCAACAAGCCCATTCCGAGGCACCGCGGCGGTGCGAGCGCCGAGCCCCATCCGCGTCCGGAGGTCGGTCCCAGCGAGTCGTTCTCCTATCGATACGCGCCCAGCGGAGGCGAGCAAAGAGATCGAATCGTCGTTCGGGTCGAGTGGAAGGACGCCTCTGGCGAAAACACAAAGCAGACGGCCGTGCGGGTTCCGTAGGAGCTGAGATGTCGGTGGAGCGCACGTACAGATGTCGGTGGAGCGCACGTACATCAGAGGGACAGGGCACGCGATCCCAGTCTTCGAGGATCGGCGTGCACGCCCGAATCCGATGTTGGAGCATCCGTCGGGGGACGCCCTCCGCCGCTTTTGCGGTTCATGAAGAGGCGCAGTGGAGTGCCGCTGCCGACATTACCACCAGCGATCTGCCTCTTCCCAGTTCTCTCGCTCTTCCTGCCAGCCCTTTTCCTGCGGGCTGTACTGACGACTGAGCCAGTGGAAGGCGAGCCCCGCCACCGAGCCGACGATGATGATGACCGCCACGAGATCCTCGAAGGTTTCGTCGAAGACGATGATCGAGACGGTGATCCCAAGAAATATGGCCGTTGTGATCGCACTGGGGGTTTTGTCCGGGTCAATCATAGGTCCGTCGGCGTTGGTCCCATCTGGTACGTTCGCTCAAGCCCGTCTCCAGGGGGGCGCCATGACAGAGCGGAGCTTGTTTTTCAAAGCGACTACGTCTACGGCAAATTTCCGCGACTAGATAATGGTTTCTTCAAATTGTAATATGCAACCTCAGTGAACACGCTCTTCACATCGGTGGCGAAATCGAAGCGGTGATTTCTCGGTCTCTGTGCCCGTATCGGCCCGCGTCGCCCACGTTTTGCCGGTACAGGCGGCTCGGACTGCCTCCGCTTCTCCACCTGTCGGGCACCGGAATCGGTCGTCGAGTACAGAACGGCCCGTGCGGACCGGCCGGAATTACGGAAACCGAATGGATCTGTGTGACAGACTAGAACCCCACCTGTGCGCGTGCATTGGATGTAGGTCCGTCGAGGAGACGGGCGAATCCGTCAATGGGGAGCAGGGCTCCCCGCTTGTTGAGATTTCCTCATCACCCACGCGCATCGCATGTCCCTTCTTCCATCGAGCCGTTGGGCTCAGGCCCTGCTGGGTCTTTTTGGAATTGTCCTCACTGTCCTGCTTGTCACTCCGGAGCTCATCGTCGAGTATTTCTGGCTGGGCGAACTCGGCTATTCGAGCGTCTTCTGGACGATTCGGGGCACCCAGGTGCTCCTCTTTGTGCTGGTATTCGCCGTGGCCGGCCTCTACTTCGGCGGCAACTTTTACCTGCTCGTGCGCAACATTCCGCCCCTGTGGGCCTCGCAGTGGGCCCAGGAAGGCGAAGCGCCGCAGGTGGGGGGCGAGCCGCTCACGCGGGGGCGGCTCCAGCGGCTGTCCTACGTCGTGGCGGGCGTGCTCAGTCTCCTGTTTGCCGCGGGGTTTTCCGGGCGGTGGGAGGAGTTGCTCCGCTTCTGGTACGCGGGGGAGTATGGCCAGGCCGATCCCATCTACGGGGTTGACCTGGGCTTCCATATGCTGGAGCTTCCTTTTCTGCAGGCGCTCCAGAGCGGCGTCGTCGGGCTGGCGTTTCTCGGCCTGCTGGCGCTCGTTACCGGGTATGTCATCGCCGGTCAGATCGGTGTGCAGGACGGCGGGTTCGAGGCCGATGCGGGCGCCCTCCGGCATCTTGGGGCCAACGTGATCTTCCTGTTGCTGGGATGGGCGTGGGGATTTTATCTCGACCTCTACGAGCTGCTGCAGGAAGGAGGGGGAGCGGTGTACGGCGCGGGCTACACCGACGTCAACGTCATGATTCCGGCCCTCTACGTGATGGTCGCAGCGACCCTCGTGCTCGCCGGGCTGGTGGGGTTGAACCTGTATAGGCGGCGGCTCCGGCTCCTGGGGATTGGAGGGGCAGGGTACGTCGTGCTGCTGGTGGGAGGGCTCGTGTTGGCGCCGTCGCTCGTGACGCAGCTCACCGTGCTCCCCAATGAGCTGGAGTTGGAGCGTCCCTATCTGAAGCATAACATCAGTCAGACACGGGAGGCCTACAACCTTAAGAAGGCCCAGGTTCAGTCGTATCCCGCCCGCCCCAACCTCACGACGCAAGACATCAAGGACAACAAGGAAACCATTGAGAATGTGCGGCTCTGGGACCCGCGGCTGCTGATCGACACCTACAAGCAGCTCCAGCAGATCCGGACGTACTACGAGTTTTACGACGTCGACGTGGACCGGTACATGATCGACGGCGAGTACCGACAGGTGATGCTCTCGGCGCGACAGCTCACCCAGCAGTTGCCGCAGGGCTCCAACAACTGGGTGAACCGTCACCTTCAGTACACGCACGGGTACGGAAGCGTGGCCAATCTGGTGGCCCGGCAGGGCACGGAGGGCTCCCCCGAGTTTCTGGTCAAAGACCTCCCGCCGGTCACGACGGATTCGACCCTAAACGTTGACAATCCCGCCATCTACTACGGCGAGAACGTCCCTACCTACCGCCTGGTGGACACTCGCTCGCAGGAGCTACACTACCCGAAAGGCGACAAGAATGTGTACACGAACTACGATGGCGAGGGGGGCGTCAGCGTCGGCAGCTTCTGGAAACAACTCCTGTTTGCGTACTACACGGGCGACTTCAACATTCTCCTGACCGATTATCTCAGGGACGAGAGCCGGATCCAGGTCTGGAACAGTCTCAGCGAGCGGGTGCGCCGCGTGGCGCCGTTTCTCAAGTTCGACGGCGACCCGTACTTCGTGATGAGCGACAACCGGCAGTACTGGATTCAGGATGCGTACACGACGAGCGAGTCGTTTCCCTACTCCGAGCCCATCCGCAATCAGCGGGGCTATGAGGGCACGCGGTACATCCGGAACTCGGTGAAAATCGTCGTCGACGCGTACAGCGGGGAGGTATCCCTTTACGTTACGGGCACGGAGGATCCCATCATTGAGACCTACAAAAAGGCCTTTCCGGGGCTCTTTCAGCCGATCGACGCCATGCCCGACAACCTGCGGAAGCACATCCGGTATCCGCAGGATCTGTTTGAGATTCAGATCGAGCGCTACAAGCGCTACCACATGACCGAGCCGCAGGTCTTCTACAACAACGAGGACCTGTGGACGCGTCCCCGCGAGCAGTACGCGGGCCAGCAGCGCATCATGGAACCGTACTACATCATGACCAAGCTGCCGGGGCAGGAAAAGCAGCAGTTCATGCTGATGTCGCCGATGACCCCTGAGAACCGGGACAACATGATTGCCTGGATCGCGGCGAAGTCGGACCCGCCCAATTACGGAGAGTTCGTGGTGTACAATTTGCCGAAGGAGCGGCTCATTTACGGGCCCAACCAGGTCGAATCGCGTGTCGATCAGGACACCGAGATTTCGCGGCAGCTTTCGCTCTGGGATCAGCGAGGATCCAACGTCATCCGTGGCAACCTCATCGTGGTGCCCATCGAGGAGTCGTTCCTGTACGTGGAGCCGATCTACCTGATCGCCGAGCAGATCCAGATCCCGCAGATGCAGCGCGTGATTGTGTCCTACGGGGAGCGGGTGGCCATGAAGAAGACGCTCCGGCAGTCGCTCAACACAGTCATGGGGGAGCAGGTCATGCAGACGCGCCAGCAGGCCGTGGCCGCGGTCCAGAAAGCTGCGAAGCAGGCCCAAGCCGCGGCGCCCGGGCAGGTGGAGGAGCTGCAACGGGCCAAGGAGCTCATTCAAGAGGCACGGAAGGCCCTTCAGGGAGGGGACTTTGCCACCTTCGGCGATCGGTTCGACGAGCTACAGCAGGTCCTCGACGACGTGCCGCTTCCCGATACGACGCAGGCTGTGCCCCCCACCCCTACGTCCGAGGTCACGCCGAAGACGAGTGGGGGCGCTGAAAAGTGAACCTCAACCTGCGACCTGGACCTCTGCGGGCCTGAGCCTAACGCTTCTGGATCATGATCCAGTTGTTGCCCGCCTCGTCGCGGTACAGGCGCACGTCCACCAGGGTGGGGCGCATCTTGTAGGTGAACGTGTACGTGAAGTACTCGTCGAGTTCGCCCCGATCGACCCCCTCCTTGAAGCGTCCCCAGAACAGCGGGTTGTTGCTGCACGGGGCCAGTTCGGTGAAAAAGTTTGTGTCCCGGGCCTCCTCGGGGGGGACGCCGCTCAGGTTTGACTCGTAGCGGTTGTAAAATTGCACGACGCCCTCGTCGTCGATCTTGATGATCCCGAACGGGGCCGCGTTGAGCGTCTCCTCGTCGGCGTGGCGCAGCGCTTCCCCCACCTCCTCGTCGTCGAACGCGAGATTCGCTGCCAACTCCTCCTCGTCGGGCGAAGGATCGTCCGGGGGCTGATCCGCGTCGGGGTCCTCCTCTTGCAGATACGAATACGGATTCTGGGAAGACGGCATAGGGAACAGGCGCAGCGTCCGAAAAAGCAGTGGGGGGGAAGGCGTGCAGCCGCCCGCTGGGGGTGCTGCGGTTCAAAAGCAGGGGTCCTCTCGTGATCTTGCGGTCGGTTCTGCGATCTCAAGAATGAGGATTGACAGCCCAGTAGGGCAAAGAAACCCATTGACAACGCATCGGGTGCGGTTTCGGCCACCGTGCTTGTTCTGGTCCACTTGAGAGGCACCCCGGATTTTGCATTGTATTCGTCGTCGAACGCATCGGTCCTTTCGGGCGGAACGACCCGGTCTCGCCTCCCATCCGGCGCTTCGGGACGCGGATGTAACCAAGTCGCTATGAACCTACGTGCGCGTTTGCGGAAAGAATCCTCGCTTTACTCTCTCGATACGACCTAAACCTACGAAACAGGTGGCACTTTGTGAACACGTCACCTAAGGGAAGCAACGCCCGGCCTTGGATCTGAGCCACAGACAGATGGAACAGAAAACAGAGACCCCAGCAGACGCTGACTCAAAGACCGAGGCCCTCCGTACTCGCATCGAAGCGGCCCTCCAAGAGTCTCTTGAGAAGCAGTGGGAGGACGTTCTGGATCAATGGGCGGGGGCCGAGGCCGCCGACCGAGAAGCGGTCTGGACCTATGCCGCAAATCTCCGCGACCGAGTCCTCGACGCGCTCCTCGCGGCCGATTCGCACGAGGCCCTCAAACGATGCCTTGCGGTTGGGTACGTTGAGATGAAGTGTCACTGGACGATGCTCAACACGCAGATCCAGCATCAGACGTCCCGAAATGGGCGGCCCGATGAGCCCCTCATCTACCGGGCCACCTGCGTAAGCCTCATCGTTCAGGCCCTTGAACCACTCCTCAATCGCGAATACGTAGAAGGACTCACCGACTTTCTGGCCGAGTCGCTCGCTTAGCCGGATGCCCCCGGTTGCTGTTCAAGAGCTGTCGCTCCGGAGCACGATCCCGGACATGTCGAAGATTCGGGAGGGATTCACGTTTATACCAGTCGCTTTGGGAGCTTGCGCTGTGAGGCGCGAGGTCCCTTTTCTATGTTCTGCGTCGATGAGACAACTTCGAACCGGCGTAGACCGCCGCGTTGAATAGAGAAATCGTCCGTCTCCAAAAAACGCTCTGATCGGATGGAATGGATTTCGTCTCCGGAAGCCTGGATCGCCCTTGGTGCGCTGACCACCCTTGAGATCATCCTGGGCATCGACAACATCGTGTTTATCTCGATCCTGTCGAACAAGCTCCCGGCCTCGGAGCAGTCCCTCGCCCGCCGGGTGGGGCTGGGGCTGGCCCTGGTCGGTCGCATTTTGCTGTTGTTTTCCATCAGCTGGGTCATGACCCTCACGGCCCCTTTCTTTTCGATGTTCGCCCATACCTTTAGCGGTCGCGACCTGATTCTGCTGGCTGGGGGCTTTTTCTTGATTGGCAAGGCCACCATGGAAATCCACGACAAGCTGGAGGGAGAAGACGGAGAGTCGGGCGCAGGCCGCGCCGACGTGACGTTTGCCAGCGTCATCACTCAGATCTTCCTGCTGGACCTCGTGTTTTCCCTCGACTCGGTCGTGACGGCCGTCGGCATTGCAAACAATATCGAGGTCATGATTATCGCCGTCACCATCGCCATCGTCATCATGATGGTGTCGGCCGAAACCATCTCCAGCTTTATCGAGGCGCATCCTACGGTGAAGATGCTGGCCCTGAGTTTCCTGCTGCTCATCGGGGTGACCCTCGTGGGCGAAGGTCTGGGACAGCACATTCCTAAGGGATACGTCTACTCGGCCATGGCCTTCTCGCTAATCGTCGAGTTTCTCAACCTGCGGGCCACGCGAACGGAGGAGGAGCCGGAGGAGACCGTTCGGCTTCACACCCCGCGATTGCGGCGGGCCGTGGAACGGGCCGTGGAGGACGAGACCTGATTGGCCGAAAAGAAGTCGGGGCCACGCTACTCCGCACGTGCCACTTCCTTAGCCCGCTGGAGGGCGGACTTTGCGTTTACGATGGCGCCGGTTTTCGAGAGCGCGCCGAAGCGCACCGTCGCTGTGCCGCCGGGGCGGGTAACCTGTCGATCGCGGTAGCGCGTGGCGGTGTCGAGGATGACCGAGCGGACCTCGGTGGCGCTCAATGACGGGTAGTAGGCCATGATGAGGGCGGCCAGGCCGCTCACCATGGGGGCCGCCATGCTGGTGCCGTCGTTGCGCTCGTACTGGTTGTTCGGAACGGTGGAGTAGATGGAGTGGCCCGGGGCAAACACGTCCACCCGGTCGTCCCCGTAGTTGCTAAACGGAGCGGCGAGTTGCTTGCCGCCCTTCCAGGACGAGGCCCCCACCTCGATCCAGCGCCGGGCCTGACCGCCGTTCGCGTAGTAGGGCGAGGGGAAATTGTTGGTCGAGTCCACGTTGGCCCCGTCGTTGCCCGCGGCGTGCACCATGAGGACGCCCATCGAGTCGGCGTACTGCACGGCGGCGTCCACCACCTCCTTGTGGGGCGAGTACTTTTTGCCGAAACTCATGTTGATCACGTCGGCCCCGTTGTCGACCGCGTAGCGGATGGCATTGGCCACGTCTTTGTCGCGCTCGTCGCCGTTGGGGACCGTGCGGATCGGCATGAGACGGACGCCCCGAGCGATGCCCTCGGTGCCGAGGCCGTTTTGGCGCGTGGCCCCTACGATTCCCGCCACGTGCGTGCCATGGGTGGCATCGGGGCCCTCCACGTCGTTGTTGCCGTACCGGCGCTCGGTCTTGTCCGCGTAGTCGTCCCCCACGATGGGGCGCGGGTTGAAGTCTGGGTTGTAGTTGTACTCGACCTGTCGTTCGAGCTGGTCTCTGTATTCGCGGAGATCTTTGGGGGAGAGGCCCTGGTCGTAAAAGTAGCGGAGGGTTTTCTGGGCCCGCTGCACGGGCCGCCGAGGACTCGAGACGGAACGGACGGTTTCCGCGGTGAGGGTGTCGGTCTCGAGGTGCTTCTTCAGGATCTGTACGGAGTTCTGTACGGCGGCCTGTGCCTTTTTGACCCGGGCGAGTCGCCGCTTGGCCTGCTTGCGCTTCTTCTGAAAGGTCTGCTTGAGTTTTTGATACCGCCGGTAGGCCTCCCGGTTGGTCGGCGCCACATCGGCCGAGTCGGTATCGGCGAAGCGCTCGTGCAGGTCCGCGTAGAGCCGTGTGAGTTCGTACGTGTCCTGGTTGACGTGCTTGCCGTCGGGGCCCCCGATGAAGTTCCAGCCGTGCACGTCGTCGGTGTAGCCGTTGTTGTCGTCGTCCACGCCGTTGCCGGGCACCTCGTCGGCGTTCGTCCAGGTCTCTGCCGCCAGGTCTTCGTGCTCGATGTCGATGCCCGAGTCGATGATGGCGACGCGGACCGTGTCCTGAGGGGCGCGATCCTGCAGCACGGTTTGGTAGGCGGCCTCGGTGTTGAGGCCGGGGCCGCTGCGCGGCACGCGGTCGAGGTGGTACCAGTCTTGCGGAGCGCGGGACGGAGCGGGGGGCGCGGGCTCATCGGGCTCTGTCGTCTCGTCGTCGGTCGGGGAGGACTCTGTCTGGGAAGACTCTGTCTGGGAGGACGCCGTGGTGGTGTCGGGACTCGTCGGGGTTGTGGCCGGCTGACTTCCGGAGCAGCCGACCAGGAGAAGAGCGACGAGCAGTGTGCAAAGGGCCGTGGCTTGCTTCATCGAAAAAGACCGTTGTGGGAGGGGAAGGAACGGCAGGGCAAGGCGGTCGCGCTACGCGACGACGGGGCCCTGGAGGTCGCGCTTCAGCTCGGGCGGGAGGCCGAGGTGCTCGTCGCGGAAGCCCCCGAGTTCGTCGATCGTGTCGTTCGAGAGGCACTGCGCGAGTTCGTCCATCGCCGGGCCGCCCATCACGAGCGGGAGGTGGGTAAGCAGCATCTCGTCGCCCTGGCAGTGGGCCATGACCTGGTACTCCTCGAGCTCCGCCCGGGGCGTATCGTGCACAATGCACTGCTGCGTCCAGTCGCTCGGGTCGCGTGATTCGGCGCCGAGAAGTCGCCCGATCCGCTCGGCCAGGTCGATGTGCTCGGACAGGTAGGCCTGACACCGGCGCATTGAGGTGTCCGAAAAAGACTCTCGCACGGTGGCGTGGCAGTCCATGCAGAGCGCGTACTCGAAGACGGTCTCCTGCACGTCGTAGGCCTCGTACCGGCGCATTCCCCGTTCAATCAGGTACTCGGTCGATCCGTCCAGGAGCGACGCGTCGCAGGCGAGGCACGTAGAGAGGGGCTCGTCCGTCTCGATGGAATAGAACGACTCGGGAATGGGGATGCGTACGGGGAGCACGGTCGAGGCACAGTGACTGCAAACAGAACGCGGGGGGCGCCGAGTGTCGGAACCAGTGGTTTTCTTCGTGAGCGTCCCTCCTTGTAAATGAAAGCACCTGAGAAGGTTCGTTTTCGCGGGCACGGACCAGCCCCGAAACAGGAATGACAAGAATTGTGCGACGCGGACGAACCTGGAGAGGAGTGGGGGCGTGCAACTCTCCTCGCGTGCGATTCTCCTCGCGTACGATTCTCCTCGCGTACGATTCTCCTCGCGTACGATTCTCCTCGCGTACGATGCTCCGT
>JBDGQM010000059.1:0-4439 GCA_042219065.1 Salinibacter sp.
CCCGCCATTCGGAAACCTCGACCGACGCATCCGTTCCAGAACGTTGATCGTCGATTCGTCCTGGATTTTTGATTCCCACCTGTATGGATGATTCCCCCTCCGAGGCCGCCCTCGCAGACGTGGCGTCCGGAGCGCCCATTCGATCGCTCGACCCGTCGGTGCGGACGATTTGGACGATCAAGATGGCCGCCTTCTCGGTGTTTCTCTTCCTTCCGGCGCTGTTTTACGACCTGACCCACCTGTTCTCGCCGGATTCGTGGTTGCCCTTCGGCGTGTTGTCGGGCACTGTGCTGGTGGGCGCTGTGCTGTACTGTGTGGCGTGGCCGCGCCTCCGCTACCGAGCCTGGGGCTTCCTGCTGCGCCCGGAAGAAATCTACCTGGAGCACGGCGTCCTGAAGCACGTCCGCACCATCGTTCCGTTGCGTCGCGTGCAACACGTCGACGTGTCCCAGGATCTCATTGAACGGGAGTTTGCCCTCGGGCGCCTCGTGGTGCACACGGCCGGGTCGCGCAGCAGCGACGTCGTGATTCCGGGACTGCCCCTCTCCGAAGCCGAGGCGATCCGGGACAAGATCAAGCGCTTCATCCTCGAGGATCCCCTCATTGAAGACCCGGTGTGATGTCGTCTTCCTCCGCGGAGCCGGACCCGTCTGCGCCTGAGGCGTCCCCTGCGCCGGACCCTTCGTCTACGGATGATGGAACGGCCGCATCCGCCGCCGACGACCCGGCAGCGACGACCCTCGGGGCCATTCACGAGCCGCAGCGGCTGCATCCGCTTACCCTGTTGCTGCGGGTGGGCGCGAGCCTGCCGGCCCTGCTCGTCATCCTGTTCCCGGTGCTTCGCAACCCGAGTTCCGGCGAGAACGTGACGTCCCTCGTGCTCGGGGTGATGTACGGCCTGTTTGCGCTGCCGGCGATTGTGCTTCAGTACTGGCGGTTCAGCTACCGCATCACGGCGAAGCAGATCGTCATCCAGAGCGGCGTGTTCAATCGCAAAAACCGGAGCATTCCCATCGAGCGCGTCCAGAACATCCAGATCGAGCGGAGCCTCTTCGCGCGGCTCTTCGGCCTCGCCAAGGTTAAGCTCGAAACGGCGGGCAGTTCCAGCACCGAGGGCAGCCTCGAGTACGTCCACCAGGACGCCGCCCGCGAGATCCGGCAGGTCGTGCGGTCGTTTCAGCGCGAGACCGCTGACGGCGAGGAAGCCGTCGCGGACGCGGACGCGTCCGACGTGGAACCGCTGTTCGACATGTCGCTGCGGCGCGTGTTGCTGTCCGGGGCATTCCGCTTCTCCCTGCTCTACCTCGCCGCCATCTTTACGGTGCTCGAATTTTTCGACCTGGAGGCCCTCATCGAGCGCCTGATCCAGTCCCCGGGACGGCTGGGCTGGATCGCAGAGGCAATGTTTAGTCATCCGGCGCTCGCGATTCTCGCCTCCGTCATCGTGGCCATCTTTCTCGGATGGGTCAGTGGCATCGCGGTGCACCTGGCGCGGTACTACGACTTTGAGCTGTGGCTGGACGGGGACAAGCTCCGGAAGCGCCACGGGCTGTTTACGGTCACGGAAGGCACCATTCCGCTCGACAAGGTGCAGGCCCTCATCATCCGCACCAATCCGTTCATGCGCGTCTTCGGGTGGTACGAGCTCAAGGTGCAAACCATCGGGCTCGACGTCGACGAGCAGGGCCACCGCGTTATCGCCCCCTTTGCCGGTACGGACCGCATCCTCGAGCTGGCCCGCCGCGTGCGGACGTTCGACCTCCCCGACTCGTTTGTCAGCGTTTCTCCCGTGACGATCCGTCGGCGGTTCATCCGGTATACCGCCGTCTTCAGTGCCCTCCTCCTCCCCACGATCTACTTCTGGCCCGCCGGCTGGATGCGCCTGGGCGGCGTGGCACTGCCGTGGTGGGGGCTCGGCCTCGTGCCGTTCATTCTGGGGTGGGCGGTGCTCCAGTTCCAGAACCACGGATATGCGGCCGACGAGGACGGCTTCTACATCCGGCGCGGCGTGCTCTCGCACTACCTGTGGATTCTTCCGGTCGAGAAATTCCACGTCTTCCACGCCACCGCCTCCCTCTTTCAGCGCCGCCTCAACCTGAAGACCCTCTTCGTGGACACGGCCGGCGCCGCCACGTTTGCGTACCCCGAGGTGATCGACGTGCCCGCCGACGACGCCGACGATCAGTTTGAGGCGCTCTACCGGCGCTTCAAGACCCTGTACCAGTCCCGCGTGGAGGCGGCCACCGGCGCCCCCGACACCCGGCTCGATCCGGACGAGCGGCCTCGTCTTCCCGAAAATGCACCCGTGGATTAACGGCCGCCCCTCCGGCCCAGATCTCGTGACATTGAGTCCTCGTTGGACTCCCCAGATTTCTGCCGTCGATGGCGACGGCGTCCAGATCTTCATTCTTCAACTCCCTTCCATTACGCGCAGAACCTCGTGGACTCTCGACGTGCCAGCGGTCTTCTCCTTCACATCAGCTCCCTGCCCAGCGACTACGGCATCGGCGACCTTGGCCCGGCGGCCTTTCGGTTTGCCGACTTCCTGACCCGCACCAACCAGCGCCTCTGGCAGATGCTGCCCGTGGGGCCGATTGGGCCGGGGGCGTCGCCGTACTCCAGCCCCTCCACGTTCGCCGGCAATCCCCTCCTGATTAGCCCCGAACCCCTCGTGGAGAGCGGGCTGCTTACGGAGGCGGACCTTGCCCCTCTCGCGGAGCTGCCGACCGATCACGTCGACTACGCCCGCCTCATCCCCCGCAAGCGGGAGGTGCTGCGCACGGCGTTCCGCCGGTTTCAGGCCGACGCCTCGACCGTCGACGCGACGCGCCTCCGCCAGTTTCGGGACCGCCAGTCCGGATGGCTGGACGAATACGCCCTCTACGCCGCCCTCAAGGACGCCCACGACGGGGCGGCGTGGACGGCATGGGACGCCCCCCTCGTCCGCCGCGACCCGGAGGCCCTGGCGCAGGCCCGCGACGAGCACGCCGACACGATTGAGCAACACGCCTTCTGGCAGTACCTCTTCCACCGCCAGTGGTCGGCCCTCCAGTCGTACTGCCACGCCCGCGACATTCATCTCTTCGGGGACGTGCCCATCTACGTGGCCCGGGACAGTGCCGACGTGTGGGCGAACCAGGATCTCTTTCATCTCGACGAGCACGGAGAGCCGACGGTGGTGGCCGGCGTGCCGCCGGACTATTTCAGTCCCGAGGGGCAGCACTGGGGCAACCCGATCTACCGATGGGACCGGATGGCGGACCGCGAATACACGTGGTGGACCGAGCGACTGCGGCGGGCCTTCGATCTGTTCGACCTCGTCCGGCTCGATCACTTCCGGGGCTTCGACGCGTACTGGCAGATTCCGGCCGGGCACGACACAGCCATCAACGGCGAGTGGAAGGAGGGCCCCGGCGCCGCGTTCTTTGAGGCCATGGAGGACGAGTTTGGGGACCTGCCCGTCGTTGCCGAGGACCTCGGGATCATCACGGATTCGGTGAAGGACCTGCGGGATGCCTTCGAATTTCCGGGGATGGCCGTCCTCCAGTTTGCCTTCGGCGGCAATCCGACCAACGAGTTTTTGCCGCACAACTACACCCGCAATCAGGTCGTCTACACCGGTACCCACGACAACAACACCACCCTGGGGTGGTGGAACGAGGAGCTTCCGGACCAGAGAAAAGACTTCGCTCGCTCCTACCTCAACCTCCCCGACGCGTCCCCGAAAAACGCCGTGCACTGGCAGGCCATCCGGTCGGTGATCGCATCGGTGGCCGATCGCGTGGTGTTTCCCATGCAGGACGTGATTGGGCTGGGCGGCGAGGGGCGCATGAATACCCCGGGCACCACCGAGGACAACTGGGCGTGGCGCTTTACGCCCGACCAGGTTTCGGACGAGGACGAGGAGACGCTGAAAACCCTGACGTACCTCTATGGGCGGGCCTCAAGCTACGACTAATGCCGTGTTGATACCATCTGCGCCAAATCGGTGTGCAAATCTAGGGAGGCGGTACGGCTAATAAATGGGAACCGAAAGGTAGGTTTTGACTCCATCTTGATGTGGGGACGACCGGCGGGTCGTCCCTACACAAACGGAACGGATAGGAGCAATAATGCACATTGAAATCTCGCAATTGGTATGATTTCATCTGTCGGCCCGAAAATGAACTGAAGTCGGAAGTCTGAGAACGGTCGATTTTCCCGTCAACCTATAACGTTGGGTCGCACTTCAATGCTGTGAGTTGACCAAGGAGACGCTGCCTTGACGGGCGACGACCGCGGACGGCGGACGGCCACACGGGATGACCTTCGCTGGGCTCAGGCCCCAGACCGCCGATAAACGCCGAGAAACGGCCGTCCGCCCCGACAGCAGTCGGGATAGGCTGTCTTCCCGCGGGGGCACAGCCCTGAGATTCCAACTCGCAGACTTGAAATGCCAC
>JBDGQM010000006.1:0-15947 GCA_042219065.1 Salinibacter sp.
CCGCCCCCAGAGCCCTCCCCCGACACGTAACCACCGCCCCTCGCATCCATTCACATTATACCGATGCGTGAGGAGCTTCTTAAACGGGATGCACCCACCTCGACCGAGAATGCTCTGGCGGAACGGGGCTGAGTGTGGGAGTATGGGCGTACGGGCGTTCTTTCTCCCACACCCACACACTCCCAAACGCCCACACCCAGAGGCGTCATCTTCAGGGATTTCTCCACGACTCGGTAACACCCGCCCGACAACTCTCAACACCCCAACTCTCAACGCTCAACCCTTAACCCTCACCCCCCAACAGCCATGCCCCACCTCACCGACGACGACATTTATTATTGGAACCAAGGCACCCACACGCACAGCTACGAGCGGATGGGGGCACATCCGAATCAGCAGGGCACCTGGTTTGCCGTCTGGGCCCCCAACGCCGACCGGGTGGAGGTGACGGGCGACTTCAACGACTGGACGTTTGGGGCCGACGTGCTGGAGCGCCGCGAGGGTGGGCTCTGGGAGGGATACGTCCGTGGGGCGAAGCCGGGGCAGAAATACAAGTACCACCTCCAGGCCGACGGCGAGTGGCTGGACCGGACCGATCCGTTCGCGTTTCGGATGGAGGCACCCGCCCAGAATACCTACGAGGGCCTCTCGGCCATCATCACCGACCTCGACACCTACACGTGGAACGACGACGACTGGATGGACCACCGCAAGGGGCCGAGCGGGATCGACGAGCCGCTTTCCATCTACGAGGTGCACCTCGGCTCCTGGCGCCACAAGGGACACGGCGAGTCGCTGAGCTACCGCGAGGTGGCCGAGCCGCTGGCCGACCACGTCGAGAACCTCGGCTTCACGCACGTCGAGTTTCTGCCCCTCGCCGAGCACCCGTACTACGGCTCCTGGGGCTACCAAATCCTGGGCTACTACGCGCCCACCTTCCGCTACGGCGACCCGGAGGGGCTCATGCACCTCATCGACACCCTGCACCAGCGCGGCATCGGCGTCATCATGGACTGGGTGCCCGGCCACTTTGCCACCGACCCGCAGGGCCTTACCTACTTCGACCGCTCCCACCTCTTCGAGTACGAAGACCCGCGCATGCGGGAGCATCCCGACTGGGGGACGCGCGTGTTCAACTTCGGCAAGAACGGCGTGCGCAACTTCCTCCTCTCCAACGCCCTCTTCTGGATGGACAAGTACCACGTCGACGGCCTCCGGGTCGACGCCGTGGCCTCCATGCTGTACCGCGACTACTCGCGGGAGGGCGAGTGGGCCCCCAACATTCACGGCGGGCGCGAGAACCTGGAGGCCATCAGCCTGCTCCAGGACACCAACGAGCACGTGTACGACGAGTATCCGGAGGCGATCATGCTGGCGGAGGAGTCGACCGCCTGGCCCGGCGTGACCACCCCCACCGAGCACGGCGGCCTCGGCTTTCTCTACAAGTGGAACATGGGCTGGATGCACGACACGCTCGAGTACGTGAGCGAAGAGCCGGTGCACCGCAAGTACTACCACGGCGACCTCACGTGGACCCTGAGCTGGGCGTTCTCCGAACAATATGCGCTTCCCCTCTCCCACGACGAGGTGGTGCACGGCAAAAACTCGCTCTGGGGCAAGATGCCGGGCGACGACTGGCAGAAGGCCGCCAACCTGCGCCTCCTCTACGCCCACATGTTCGGCCACCCCGGCAAGAAGCTACTCTTCATGGGGGGCGAGTTTGGGCAGTACCACGAGTGGAACCACGACCAGGAGCTGCAATGGTGGCTCACCGACGAGCCGCTGCACGAAGGGATCATGGAGTGGCTCGGGGACCTGAACCGCCTGTACCAGAACACCGCGGCGCTCTGGAACGACCACGAAGACGGCTTCGAGTGGATCTCGTACGACGACCGCGAGAACAGCGTCTTGGCCTACCGGCGCCAGAGGGGCGATCAGTCCCTGATCTTTGTGCTCAACTTCACGCCCGTGGTCCGCGAGAACTACCGCATCGGCGTGCCGGGCGAAGGCGTGTGGCACGAGCAGCTCAACAGCGACAGCGAGGCCTACGGCGGCAGCAACGTCGGGAACGCGGGGGCCGTCCACACCGATCCCGTCGACCACCACGGACGTTCCCACTCCATCGAGCTGACCCTGCCGCCGCTCGGGGCGCTCGTTCTTGGGGACGCGGAGTCCCGCTAACCGTGCTTTTTCTTTGTTCACGGGTCCACCGTTCTCAACGGACGGTAGACCGCGAACGGATGGCCCGTCCTCATGTCGATTCGACGATCGTCTCCCTCTTCCTGTGAGACGCATATCCCATCGCTTCCGTCATCGGGACGCAAACCCGGGACACCGCCCAAATCACAGGCGCCGCGGCTGCGCAGCCCCCTCTCGTCCCCCGTCCGAATTAATTGACCCTCCACACATCGCAGTTGACTTGTATGAAGACGACCGCTTATTTAGAACTGGTCTAGATAGTCAAATACAGGTCGTCTCATGGACGCAACACGCCAGTCCCTCTATCGGGGGCTCACAATCGGAATGGGTCTTCTGTTGGTGTTGAGCCTCACCCTTACGCTTCCCGCCTGCTCGGACGATCCGATTCTGGGGCCGAACGACGGGAAGGAGTCCGGCGACGGGGGAAGCTACAGCAGCATCAATCGCCTTTCTCCCCCCTCTCCCACCGCCGACTCGACGGCCCCGACCGAAGCGTCGGCCCTCGACCTCACCACAGCCCCCAATCCGGAGCGGTTCTGAAGCGTCGTCCCGCCCCGCGTCCGAGCACGAAGAACTCTCCTCCGCAGCGCATGCACTCTCCGGTTCGCCTATTTCTCTCGGTATTTTTTGTACTTAGTCTAAATTATGGGATCGCGGCCGCACAGGACACAGAGACGGGACGGATAGAGGGGCGCGTGGTGACCGCAAGCGCCGAAGCACCCGTGTTGGACGCCACCGTCGGGGTTGTGGGGGAGACCCGCCGCAACGGCACGACGACCAACGTCGATGGCCGCTTCGTGCTCGATGATCTTCCGCCGGGGACGACCACGCTTCGAATCCGCCACGTCGGATACGTCTCCACCACGCGGACGGTCGAGGTGCAGGCCGGAGAAACCGCGCGTCTGACGGTGCAACTGAAGAGCGCTGTCCTAGAGTTGCCCGGCCTTCAAATCACTGGCGCGACCCGCGCCGACCGCGCGACCCTGCCGGGGGCGGCCTCGACGGTACGCGCCGCTGAACTGGAGCAGATGAACCCGATCGGGGCCCAGGAGGCGATCGCATCCGAACCCGGCGTGTACGGCTTTGCCGACGACGGCATGGGACAGACCCGTATGTCGATCAGCATCCGGGGCCTGCAGTCGCGCCGCACGCAGCGCGTGCTGGTGATGGAGGACGGCATGCCCATCCAGCCGGCCCCGTACGTCTTCTCCCCGCTCTACTACAACCCGCCCGTCGAGCGGATTGAGAAGGTGGAGGTTATCAAGGGCAGTTCCACCATTCGCCACGGCCCGCAGACGATGGCGGGCGTCATCAATTATGTCACGAGCCGCCCCCAGCGCCGCTCCCTCGGCGGGACGATCAAGGTGACCGGGGGCATGCATCGGTACGCGAGCACCTTCGCCGAGATCGGCGGCTTCGGCACCGATGAGTGGCACCCGCAGGTGCAGGTTCTCTTCAAGCGCGGCGACGGCTTCCGCGAGAACAACGACTTCCGCCAAATCAACGGCACCGCGAAGCTTCAATACGACAATGGCGCCGACCGCTCGTTGTATGTGAAGTCGAACGTCGACTACGAGCGGATGAATGCCACGTACACGGGCCTTACGCCGCACACGCTCAAGCACGACCCGAACTTTAATCCGAAGGACGACGATCTCTACCGCATCTTTCGGGCGTCGCTGAGCGCGATCTATGACCGGCAATACAGCGACAGCGTCCAGGGCACCACGAAGCTGTACGCCAACACGTTCAACCGACCCTGGTGGCGCGAAAACAATGTATTCGTGCGGGCCGAGGACTACCACCAGAACGGCGCGGCGGCCGAGCCCGTGCCGCCGACCACGCCCGGTCCCCTCGTGCGCGTCGGCGTTACCGACGTGACGGATCGCGACAGTGCGGTGGGCTTCGGGAACGAGCGCACCTTCTACGTGGGCGGGATCGAGCACTCGTTCGACATCAATCACACTCTCTTCGGCCACTCCGCCGACCTGACGGTGGGCGGCCGCGTGCACTGGGAACGGTTCGAGGACAACCGCAAGATCAGCGACGATCCTGAGGCCCGAGAGGGGGTGTTCTACCGGGGGGACGTGTCGGCGGAGGAACCAGTGAAGATCGTCGGGAAGAGCCACGTCTACGAGACGACGGCCCTGGCACTCTACGGTCGAGACGAGATCCAGATGGGGCGGCTGCGCCTCTCCCCCGGCCTGCGCCTGGAGATCTTTGAGCAATCGCGCATCGATCGCCTCAACGGCAATCAGTACCGCGCCCAGACGAACGTGGTGCCGCTTCCCGGCCTCGGGTTCAACCTGGATCTGGGCCGGTACGGCCTGGGCGCCCCCCTCGGCGACGGGCAGTTCAACCTGTTCGGCGGTGTGCACCGTGGCTACACGCCGCCCTCTAGCGCCACGTTCGCCATCGTCGGCTTTGCCCCGCCCACGGCCGCCAGCCAGACCGACGAGGCCTTCGACCTGAAGGCCGAGAAGAGCTGGAACACGGAACTGGGACTGCGCGGCCGCTCCAGCGCCAGCCAGTTCCAGCTTACCGGCTTCTACACCTACGTGGAGGACCTCGTCGGCGGCCGCACGAGCTTCCAGCAGAACCTGGGGGTGGTGCAGAGCTACGGCCTGGAGTTCCAGAGCAAGATCAAGGGCGGCGCCCTCGCCGGTTCCCTGCCCACCCTGGATGTCTCCTACACCTTTCTGCGAACGGAGGTCGTGGAGGGGGTCGTGACAAGTGCCATCGACGGCACCCCGACCGACATCAGCGGCAATGAACTGCTGCGCGCGCCCAACCACACCGCTACGGTGGGGCTCTCGAAGACCTTCTCGGACATCGGCCTCACCCTGCGCGGCGACCTTCGCTACAAGGGCGAATTCTACACCGACCTCGAAAATCTCGAACAGACGAGCAATCGGGGGGAGGTCGGCCCGGTGCCCTCGCACACCGTCGTCGACGCCGGGGTCACCTACACGTATTCCGACGACCTGCGGTTCAACCTCACCGTCCAGAACGTGACGGACAACGTCTACATCGGGTCGCGACTGCACTCCAACCCGCGCGACAAGTCGGCCGGCGGCAGCACTGGCATCCTCCCGGGCCCGCGCCGCCAGATCAATCTTTCTGTTCAGTACGACTTCTAAGAGTCACGCCCCGGCCCTCCGGGCCCGGAGAGACGGGGCGCATGTTCACTCTGACCACCCACAACTACGCAAACACTCCTATGCTACGTTCCTTCCTTCAGTACACGCGCATCGTCCTACTTCCTCTTCTCGCCGTTGGGCTGGTCCTGACGGGCTGTGACAGCACTGGCTCTAACGGGGGGAATGACGGGGGCGGCGATGGCACTTCCCTCACCACTCAGACCGCCCGAAACCTTCTCACCGCCGACATCAAGAGCCAAACCGACGGATTGGCCAAGGATGAGGCGTCGGAGGTCTCCGAAGACGAACTCCTCACGCGCTACAATGGCGATACCGACGGCGTCCCTATTCTCATCGCAGATCGGGTGGGGTCTCCGGCCCAGAACGCGTACAGCGGCACCACGCTCGAAAGCGCCGTATCAACGGACGCACTTACCGGAAGCGCTGCGCTAGAGCAGGGCGTCGACTCCCCGAATTCCGGGCCGGTCACGGCCGACGAACTGATCCGCTTCTATCTCGGGGAAGTAGCCAGCAAGAGCAGCGGCGACGATCTGGGGAGCTTCGACGTGTACACGACCGCCAACCAGGTCGACATGAGCCAGCTCGTGAACAAGCTGCTGCTGGGGGCCCTGGAGTACAAGGAGGGCGCATCCGCGCTGAACAGCATTACCGGCACGACCGATTCGGACCAGGACCGTCTGGTGACGGCGGCAGAGCACTTCGGGGCGCCCGACGACTTTGAAGCGTTTCTCGACTACGCCAACGGAGACGAGGGACTGGCTGGCGGTGCGCTTGGCAGAGACGTGAACGACGACGGCCAAGTCGACTTCAACACGGAGTTTGTCCACACGTGGGCCGGCTACGCGGCGGAGCGCAGTGCTCTGGCCGAAAACAACGGGAATCCGAACGACTTCGCCCGGACCTTCAAGAGCGCGATCGACGAGATCCGTACGGCCATCGAAAACGATGACTCCAGCGTCGACGTGGCGGCCAAAGCATCCACGGCGCTCGAGGCCTGGGAAAAGGTCGTAGCGGTCAACGTCATCCACTACGTCAACTCGATGAAGAGTGACCTTGAAGAGGCGGGGCTCGGCCTCGATGAAGAAGTCACCGTCGAGACGCTCAGCAATGCAGGCGTCCGGGGAGACTACAACGAACACTGGGGAGAGGGCAAACCGTTTGCCTGGGCCCTCCAGTTTAATGCCCAGCGCAATCCGAACGTTGACCTGCAAACGCTCCACGAGGACTTGGGCGCGGCGCCCCCGTACACCAGCACCCGAGAGGGAACGGTCACGAGGCAAGATGTCATTGACGCGGTCGAGGCGGTGAAGAACCAGCTTGAAACTGCCTACGGCTTCAATTCGAGCAACGTCGACGCGTGGTAGTTTGCTCGGACTGCACGTTGATGTCTGACGTACGGTCGCAGCCTGCTCCTCCGACAGTTCGGAGGAGGGGGCTGTTGGCATGTGAGGCGATCCCCTCCAATCCTCCGTTCTGCCCGTGAATTCTCCCGACGGACCAACGAAGAGTCCGCAACCACGTCCGGGGCTCGCGTGGATCGGAGACCAGCTACGAACGCGATGGGGCGCGTGGGGGGCGCTGCTCCTCGCCTGCGTAGGGAGCCGCCTCGCCACCACCATCACGTACATCGAGGACCCCGACAGCCTGCGCTTCGCCCTCAGCGTGGCCGACGAGTTCGACGTGGCGGCGCTTCAGCCGCATTTCCCCGGCTACCCGGTCTTCTGGGCCGTCGCGAAGCTGTTCTACCTGCCCACCGGCGCCTTCAGCGTGAGCTTTTCGATCGTGGGAGGTGTCGCCACGGCGGGCCTCATTTGGGGCCTGCTCCGGCTCTGCGACGTACCGCTACACTCGGTGGAGGGATGGGCGCTCGCCGTCACCGTCGTGTTCAATCCGCTGCTGTGGCTGATGGGCAACCGCTACATGCCCGACCTGCTGGGGACCGCCTGGGCCGCGGCCACGCTCGCCGTGTTGCTTCGGGCATTTCCGGCGAAGAAAAACACCCTCAACGAGCGGATGGCCCTCGTGGGGATCCTGCTCACGGGCCTCCTGGCGGGACTTCGGTTGTCGTACCTCCCACTGCTGCTGGTGCCTACGCTCCTGGCGCTCTGGCACTCGTCGGCTCGGGGGCGACTGATCCTTGCAGGCAGTGTTGGCGTGGCGGCGTGGCTCGTGCCCATGATTCTCGACACGGGCCTGCGGACGCTGGTGGACGTGGGATGGGGACAGACGACCGGCCACTTCACGGACTTCGGCGGCACGGTCCAGACCGAGTCGGACCTCGGGCGCCGCCTTCTCGGCACCGTGCAGGGCCTCTGGGCCGATGGCCTCGGGGGCTGGTGGCCGGGGCGCCATCCCGTGACGGCTGCGGTGGGGATGGGGGCCATCGGAACCGGTGGCCTCGGCGCGTGGAAACTGTGGGGGCGACGGCGTTTGGGCGACCGACGCGTCTGGGTCCTCGGGGCCTGTGTGCTCGCCTACGGCGTCTGGATGTTTTTCTTTCAGAACGTGGTGCACAAGAGCCGGCACGTGCTGCCGCTTCTGGCACTGCTCTTGCCTGTACTTGCCGCGGGCGCGGCGGCGCTGTGGCGGATGGAGGGATGGGCGCCGCGGGGCAGCGTCCTGCTGGCTGCGGGGGCCTACGCCGCCGTCACCCTTGTGCTCGTCGACCAGCACCGCGAGCCCTCGGCCATTGCCCAGGCCAAGGCCTTCGTTGAGGCCCAGGCGCAGAACGCCGGGCCGACGCGCGTCGCGTCCGTGCCGCTCGTCAACACATACCTCCGGACCCAGCAGGTAGACGCCCGGGTTCTATCGATCGAGGACTCGTCGGACGTCCGCCGCCTGCGAGGGGCCGAGACGGGCCGGACGCTGGTCGTGGGCACCTACGCGTCGCTCCTGGAGCGCTCGCCCACCCGCACCCGCACCTTCTATCACAATCCGCACGTCAATCGCATGTGGCCCGAGGTCACCGTTTATGTCTATGAGTACTGACACTGCCGAGGCACCGATCACGATTTTGGGGGGCGGTCCCGCCGGACTCGCCACGGGATTCTATGCCCGTCGGCAAGGGCTTGGCGTGCGTCTGCTGGAGGCCGCGGACGCGGTGGGCGGGAATGCCCGCACGCTCCAACTGGGCCCCTTCCGCTACGACACCGGCGCGCACCGCTTCCACGACAAAAACGCGGCGGTGACGGCCGACGTGAAGGCCCTCCTGGGCGACGACCTCCGGCGCATCGACGCGCCGAGTCAGATTTGCTGGCGGGGCCGGCGCATCGACTTTCCCCTGGCGCCCTACGACCTCCTGCGCAAGCTGCCCCTGTCCCTCCTCGCTCGGATCGCCCGGGAGCAGCTGTCCATTCCCCGCGTCTCGAACAACGCCGACGACTTTGAGGAGATGGCCCTCCAGAGCTACGGCCCGACCCTCGCGCGGCTGTTCCTGCTGAACTACACCGAAAAGCTGTGGGGCACCGACGCGGACCAGCTCTCGCCCCGGGTGGCGGGCGACCGGCTGGAAGGCCTCGACCTGAAGACGTTCCTCCTGGAGGCCTTCGGCGGCACGAAGGACAAGGCCCGCCACCTCGACGGCTCGTTCTACTACCCGCGGCACGGCTACGGCCAGATCGCCGAGGCCACCGCCGACGCGCTGGGGCGCGAGCACATTCGCACCGGCGCGCGCATCACAACCCTGTCGCACGACGGCACCCGCATCCGCCGCGTCACGGTCAACGACGCGGAGCCGACGGGCGTGGAGACGGTCGTGAGCACGCTGCCGCTCACCCTCGTGCTGCGCCTCCTGGACCCGCCGCCCCCCGAGGAACTCCAGGCGCTCGCCCAGTCGATGCGCTTTCGCCACCTCCGCCTGGTCGTGCTGGGCCTCGACCGGCCCCGTCTCACCCCAAACGCGTCGCTCTATTTCCCGGATCGATCGATTCCGTTCACGCGCCTCTACGAGCCGACAAACCGGAGCCCCGACATGGCGCCGGACGACCAGACCGTCGTCGTGCTCGAACGGCCGTGTCACCCGGAGACCGAGGCGTGGACGCAGTCGGACGCGGCCCTTCGAGCCAGCGCCGTGGACGTGCTGACGGAGCAGGGGCTGATCGACGGAGCCGACGAGATCGTCGCCGTAGACCACCGGGCGGTGCCATTTGCGTACCCGATCCTGGAGGTCGGCGCCGAGGCAAAGGCCGAGCGCCTGACGACGTACCTGCAGCGCTTCGAGAACCTCCATCTCCTGGGCCGAAGTGCCAAATTCACCTACACGCACGTCCACAATCTCTATGCCCGGGCCCGCACGCTGACCGAGGAGCTTGCGTCGCATCCCGAGCCGGTGGGGTAGCGATGCGCTCCAGGCCGGCAGCTACTCCGTCTCGCCCCGCACCGTCACCACCACCGACCGGGCGCCGCCGTGATCGCGGTGCTCGTTCAGGTAGATGCCCTGCCACGTGCCGAAGGCGGGCCGGCCGTCCTGGAGGGGGACGGACAGGCTCGTGTCCAGCATCGACGCCTTGATGTGGGCGGGCATGTCGTCGGAGCCCTCCACGGTGTGCTGGTAGTAGGGCTGATTCTCCGGCACCATCTCGTTGAAGTGGCGCTCCATGTCGCCGCGCACGGCCGGGGCGGCGTTCTCGTTGATGGTGAGCGAGGCGGACGTGTGCTGGATAAAGACGTGCAGGAGGCCCACCTGAATGTCGTCGAGGTGCGGCCCCTGCGTCAGGATCTGATCGGTGACGAGGTGGAAGCCCCGGGGCTTCGGGTCGAGGCGAACGGTGTCTTGTCTCCACGTCATGGCGGCAATCGGCTGTGATGAGTAAAGCGTGTCGATGATTCGGTCATAGTTCAGCACTGTGAGTTGACCGCGGACGTACTTGCCTTGATCTGCGACGACCGCGATCCGAAGTCTTTCGGATGACAGACCGCCGATGAACGCCGGAAACGGCCGTCCGCGGTCCGCCGTCGGCCGTCTTTCCCGAAGTGGGCGCTCCCCAAAGATGCTCGCACACAGACTTGAAATGCCACCGATGGTCCTACTCCTCAACCCGAAGATCCATCCACACCGGAAAGTGGTCGCTGACGGGCACCTCGGGCACCCGGTCTGGAGGGGGCCGCCAGACTTCAGCCTCCTGTACCCTCAGGGTCGCGGAAGGCAGGACGTAATCGATACGCTTCTCCCAGCGGGCCGTGTCGTCGGGGTCGAGGTCGGGATACACGTCCTGTCGGTTGGCGGTGGGCACCGCGTCGCCGTTCACCCGCTCGTGGTCGATCAGGTGACGGATGGCGTCCCGAAAGACCGACGCGTCGTCCGGATCCGCGTTCAGGTCGCCCATGACCACGAACGATGCGCCCTCGTGGAGCCCGCCGGCTCGGCCCGAATCATCCTCAACGTAGGACGCCCGATTGAGGTAGTCCACCCAGAACTGAATCTCGTCGTGGTTGCGATGGTCGTTGCGACGCGCCACGCCGTCGAAGCCCGGGGGCGTCGGGTGGCTGGCGAGCACGTGGAGCACCTCGCCGCTGGGCAGTTGCACGGGCACGTCCCAGTGGCTCTTGGAGGAGAGGCGCATCTCCGCCCACTCGTCGGGCGCGTACCAGGGCTCGTACGTCGTCGTGTCGAGGGGGACCGCCGCCGTGGGCAGGTCGTGCCACTGGAGCGTGCGGAAGGTGCGGATCGAGTCGCGGAGGACCGTGAGCCCCTCGCGGACGAAGAGGGCCATGCCGTACTGCCCCGGAAAGACGCCGAAGCCCCACGCGTCGTTGCCGTAGGCGCGCCCCGCGCCGGTTTGCGGCGCCACGCTGCCGTCCTCGGGCGACGCGGGCACGTCGGGCACCGTGGAGACGACCTGCCCGTCGTTGTTCAGGTCGAATCCGCTGTGCAACCCGGTGTTGACCGGGAGCATGACCGGCTGGTAGGAGCGGCCGTCCAGCGAATCGGCCTGTGGAACTGAGAGGTAGTGGTCCACAAAGCGCTGCGCGTTTTGTCCCTCGGGCGCACCCGCCTCGTAGCCCGGGCTGCCGGGCTGGTCGTACGTCATCTCGTTGACGAGCAGGACGTCGGGCGCGAGGTGCTGGATGCGGGCCGCGGCGCGTTCGAGGCGCGGATGATCGGACCGGCGCACGTCCGCGGTGCGCACGTCCTCGATGTTGTAGGTCATCACCCGAACGCGCTCCCCTTCTTGACGGGTGATGTCGTCGCGCGACCGGCATCCCGATAGCACAACGAATCCTGTGAGAACCAGCAGAAGCCACGTTGTCGTCGGTCGCATCGGTTTTTGGCCGAAGTTGGGATCGGGGAGGGCATCGAATCGGGTCCCCCTGCAGATGCCGGCTTTTGTTGTTACTGTTCCGCCACGCGGTGCGTGAGATGGTCCGTCAGGTTCTCGAACGCCACTTCCTCCTGCTCCCCGCTCTCCATCTCCTTCACCGTCGCGGCTTCCGCCTCCAGTTCGTTGCCCCCGATGATCAGGGCGTACGGGGCGTTTTGGCGGTTGGCCTCCTTCATCTGCGCCTTCAGCGAGCGGCCCATCAGGTCGTGGGCCACGTGCAGCCCGGCGTCGCGCAGGTCCTGCGACGTGCGAAAGACCCACCGCTCCGCCTCGTCCCCCAGCGCCGCGATGAACACGTCGGGCTCGGGCGGGGCCGGGCGCTCCGCGTCCGCGTCGTCGAGCGCCAGGAAGAGCCGCTCCATCCCCGCCGCAAAGCCAATCGCCGGCACCGGCTCGTCACTCCCCAGCACCTCGGCCAGCCGGTCGTAGCGGCCGCCCCCGGCGAGTGCGCTCTGCGCGCCGAGGCCCGGACTTTCGAGCTCAAAGGTGGTTTCCGTGTAGTAGTCGAGCCCGCGCACGAGGTGCGGATCCTCCTCGTACTCGATCTCCAGATCGGCGAGCAAGCCCTTGACCTCCTCGTAGTGGGCGAGGCTCTCGTCGCCGACGAAGTCGATGAGCTGCGGCGCGTCCCGGAGGATCTCCTGCTCGTGCTCCACCTTCGTGTCGAGGATGCGCAGCGGGTTGCGGTCGAGGCGGCGGCGACTCGTCTCCGACAGCTCGTCGGCGTAGGGCGCCAGGTAGTCCTGCAGGGCGGCGATGTATTCCTCCCGCCGCTCCGGCGTCCCCAGCGTGTTGAGGCGGAGATGGAGATCGGAGAGCCCCAGGGCCTCGCAGATGGCCATCAGGACGGCGATGGTTTCGGCGTCGGCGCGCGCCTCGTCGGCGCCCAGGATTTCGATGCCGAACTGGTGGAACTGGCGGTAGCGGCCCTTCTGCGGCTTCTCGGCGCGGAAGCAGGGGCCGATGTAGAACAGCTTCTGCACCCCGCCGCGCTGGTCGAGGTGGTGCTGGAGGAAGGAGCGCACGACCGGCGCCGTAATCTCGGGCCGGAGGACGTACTGCGTGTCCTTGCGCTCGAAGGCAAACATCTCCTTCTGCACGATGTCGGTCGACTCCCCCACGCCCCGCGCCACGAGTTCGGTCGGCTCCAGCACGGGCGTGCGAATCTCTTCGAAGTTGTAGCGGCGCATCACGTCGCGGACGGTCGATTCCACGTGGCGCCACTCGGCACTGGGGGCGACCCGCGTGCCGCCGTCGTCGGAGTACGCGTCCGGGAGGATGTCGAAGGTGCCCCGGATGTTCTGGAAAGAAGTGCTCACGGGCAAAAAGGGTCGCGTTCGAGAGTTAGTGAGGAACTTCGTGAACGGAGTGCGCCGACCTCAATCGAGAATGCTCTGGCGGAACGGGGTGGGAGTGTGGGCGTGCGGGCGTTTTTTACTCCCATACCCACACACTCCCAAACGCCCATACCCAGAGGCTTCATCTCCAGGGATTTCTGCACGGCTCGGTAAACATCCACGTCCTATTTTCCTCCTGGCCCTTCAACCCTCGTCATCCCCGCAGCTCCGCCTCGCCCTCCTGCAGGGCCTCGATGATCGCCTGCGGCGTGTCCGCCGCCACGAGGCGCTCGCGCAGCGAGTCGCGGCTCACGAGTCGCGAGATGCGGCCGAGGACCTTGATGTGCCGCGACTTGTGCTCCTCCGGCCCCACGAGCAGCAGAAGCAACCGCACCGGCACGTCGTCGACCGCCCCGAAGTCGACCGGCTCGTCGGTCGTGGCGAAGGCGGCCACCGTCTCGGCGGCGGCGGGCGTTTTGGCGTGCGGCAGCCCGAGCCCCTTCCCCACTCCCGTCGACATCTTCTCCTCGCGCTCGAAAATGGCACTCCGCACCGCTTCCAGGTTGGTGATGGCCGTGTGGCCGTCGAGCACATCGACGAGCGCATCGATCACCTCGGCCTTCGACGTGCCCGGAAGCCCGATGCGAACACGATCGGGCGCAAGCAGCTGATGGACGTCAGTCGTCTGGGTCGTCGGCATGCGCAGCGTCGGATCGATGAGCAGGACAGGACGCGGGCCGACCGCGCAGCCCGTCCCGGCAGCGCCGACAATGGGTGACGCGGGCGTCTTCGGATCGGCCAGTCACAGAATAGGGCAACGCCGGGCCGATTTCACGTGTTCGCCGGGGATGGCTTTCAGAAAACGTCTCGAAGACGCTCTTCGTCCGCACAACAAAAAAGAATTCACGATTCCACCACCCCGTCGTCACGTGTAATGCGCGAATCTTCCCTCCAACATGCGTCTGTAGTGGGGAACCGCACCGCCCTGCGCCCCCGCGCCGGGCCGTCTCCGGTCCGTTTCGTCGGCAGAAGCCCGGAATCACTCGGAAAACTGCAACATCCTCGTCATCAGCGGGCACTATGAGGGTGTGGGGGAGTAACAGTACCGTTAGCAGTCGTCCATAACAGGCGCTGCAACTACCACTCGCCGTACTTTCTCTGATCAATCCTGACCCGAACGCCATGAAAGCCATCTGGAACGACCATGTTCTCGCCGAGAGCGACGCCACCGTCGTCGTCGAAGGCAACCACTACTTCCCGCCCGAGTCGCTGAATGAGGACTATCTCGAGGAGAGCGACCACCGCACCACCTGCCCCTGGAAGGGCGAGGCCCACTACTACGATCTGGCCGAGAACGGGAGTCGCGCGGAGGATGTGGCCTGGTACTACCCGGACCCGTCCGACGAGGCCTCCGAGATCGAAGACCACGTAGCATTCTATACCAGCACGGTGGAGGTGACGGAGTAACGCCGTGGCCCCGAACACCGCCGATTCAAACGATGCGCCGGGGGCCCACCGCGTTCGGGTGCATGACGGCACGGCGTGGCACGAGCTGGCGCTGCCCGACGGCACGAACCTGCGCCGCGCACTGCTGCGGCACGACCTCTCGCCGTACACCCGGTGGACCGAGTCCCTGAACTGTGGCGGCCGCGGCCTGTGCGCAACCTGTGGGGTCCGGCTGGGAGAGAATGCCCCGCCGCCCACACACTGGCACGATCGCCTGGCGGCGCAGTACGACTATCCGCGTCTGTCTTGCCAGATTGCGGTCGACCGTCCGCTCACGGTGTACCTGCTTCTGGACAAGCGCATCTGGGGCGCTCGGGCCACCGAGGCACGGGACGATATTGACCTCGTTTACTGATGCGCGAGGAACTTCTTCAACGAGACGCGCCGACCTCCGATCGAGAAGCCTCGGGCGGAACGGGGCTGAGTGTGGGAGCACGGGCGTACAGGCGTTCTTTCTCCCACACCCACATACTCCCAAACGCCCATACCCAGAGGCTTAATCTCCAGGAATTCCTGCACGGCTCGATGATTTCTCTTCCCCTTTCCCTGTGAGTTGGGACCTCAGAACTGTGCGTTCCTCGCGAGGACGGCCGACGGCGAACCGCCGACCGCGGTCGTCGCGCGCAAGCAGTACCTCCTTGACCGACGCGCACTGTTGGAGTCCGACCGTTCGTTCAACCGTTCCCCTTCCCACCCAGCGTATGCCCGACGTAGTGTCCTCCACCGACAAGGCCGACGCGTACACCGACGTGCGCCGCCGCATCGATGCCCTCCTGGACACTCAGACCGACTGGATCGCGGCGATGGCGACGGTGGCGTGTGAACTCCACCACTCGTTCGCGTACTACGACTGGACAGGCTTTTACCGAAACGTGGGCGATCGGCAGCTGCTCGTAGGCCCGTATCAGGGGCCGCACGGCTGCCTCCAGATCGACTTCGATCGCGGCATCTGCGGCGCGGCGGCCCGGTCCCGCGAGACGCAACTCTGGCCCGACGTGTCCGAGGCCCCGGACCACATCGCCTGCCAGTCGTCCACCCAGTCGGAGGTCGTCGTGCCCGTGCTCACCCCGGACGATGAGCTGCTGGCCGTGCTCGACGTCGACTCCGATGCCCTCGGCGCGTTCGACACGACCGATCGGGAGCACCTGGAGGCGCTGTGTGAGAACCTGGGGGCGCGGTTCGGCGACACAGAGCTGCGCTAGCCCCAAAAGACAGCTGCTTCCAAACGGGCATTGAACCGTGAGGCGTGATGCGTGAACGCCATCTCCCCCTCCTGGACACGTCCCCGATCACGCATCACGAGTCCCGCATCCCCTTCGCCCCTCTCGGACATCTTGTCTCTGATTCTTTCCTGCGTCCCTATGAGCAACAACCTCCCCTGGCCCCTAAAAATGGCGTGGCGCGACAGCCGCGGCAGCCGCAAG
>JBDGQM010000006.1:16047-18579 GCA_042219065.1 Salinibacter sp.
CAACCTCCCCTGGCCCCTAAAAATGGCGTGGCGCGACAGCCGCGGCAGCCGCAAGCGCCTCGCGCTCTACCTCTCGGCCATGGTGCTGGGCGTGGCGGCCCTCGTGGCCATTCGCGGGTTTGGCGAAAACCTAACCCGCACGGTGGAGCAGGAGGCCAAGACGCTCCTCGGGGCCGACCTCAAGATTGAAGGAGAGGCGCCGTTCCGGGACTCCACCGAGGCACTCATCGACTCGATCGGGGGCGTCCAGTCGCGCCGCGTCGCCTTCGCGTCCATGGCCTACTTTCCGTCGACCGGCGGCACGCGCCTCTCGGCCGTCCGGGCCGTCGAGGGCGGCTACCCGTTCTACGGAGAGCTCGTCACTCGGCCCGACAGCGCGGCGGCCCGCTACCAGGCGGCGGGCGGGGCGCTCGTGGACGGGACCCTGCTGCGCCAGTTCGACGTGGGAGTGGGCGATTCCATCCGCATCGGCTCGGTGCAGTACCCAATTCTCGGCGAGCTAGAGAAGGCGCCGGGCGAGTCGGGCTTCACCTCCGCCGCCAGCCCCCGCATCTACCTGCCCCGCGCCGGACTCGACACGTCCCTCTTCGGGCGTGGGAGCCGCGTGGAGTACGAGGTGCTCTTCCAGTTCGAAGACGACCGCAACGTCCAGAAACTCGTTTCCAACATTGAACCCTATCTGGAGCGCAACGATCTGGACGAGGACACGGTGGAGGAGGAGGCCGCAAACTGGCAGGAAGGGCTCGGCGACCTGTACCGGTTCCTGGGACTCGCCGGGTTCATTGCCCTGCTCCTCGGCAGCCTCGGCGTGGCGAGCGCCGTGCACGTGTACGTGCAGCGCCGCCTGACCTCCATCGCCGTCCTGCGCTGTCTCGGGTCGAAGTCCGGGCAAACCTTCCGGATCTACCTGGCCCAGGCGGGGGTGCTCGGGCTCATTGGGGCCGGGCTCGGGAGCCTTCTCGGCGTCGCCCTTCAGGGCTTCGTGCCGCGCCTCCTGTCCGACTTCCTCCCCGTCGAGGTGAGCTTCGCCGTGTCCTGGACCGCTGTAGGATTGGGGCTGGTCGTGGGGCTGGGGGTCACCCTCCTCTTTGCGCTGTGGCCACTGCTGGAGGTGCGGGGCGTCTCGCCCCTTCAGGCCCTGCGCACCGAGGTGGAGTCCTCTACGGGCGGCTGGCGAGACCCCGCACGGTGGGCCGTGGCGGCGGCCGTGGCGGCCACCGTGACGAGCATCGCGGTGCTGCAGGCGCCCACCTGGAAGATTGGGCTCGGCTACGCCGCCGCCGTGGGCGCCGTGTTCGGCGTGCTCGCCCTCGTGGCGCGGGGCATCATGGCGGGCGTGCGTCGCTTCTTCCCCACCTCGTGGCCCTACTCCTGGCGGCAGGGCCTCGCAAACCTGTACCGCCCCCGCAACCAGACGACGGTGCTCCTCCTGACGCTGGGCCTGGGGGTCTTTCTGATCATGACGCTCGTGCTCGTGGAGCGCACGCTGCTGGAGCAAATTCAGGTGGCCGGCGGCGACAATCGGCCCAATCTGGTCATGTTCGACATCCAGAACGACCAGATTGACGGCGTGGCGGAGACGGTGAAAGAGGCGGGCGCGCCGGTACTGGCCAGCGAGCCGATCGTGACGACCCGGCTCCAGGCCCTCAAGGGCCGCTCCATTGAGGCCCTCCGCCGAGACTCGACCGTGGACGTCGGGTGGGCGCACGAGCGGGACTACCGGGTTACGTACCGCGACCATCTCAGCAACAGCGAGACGATCGCGGCGGGCGAGTTCGTCGGGTCCGTGGAGGGCAATCCGCTGCAGTCGGGCAAGGCCGTGCCCATTTCGATGGAGAAGGAGATGGCCCGCGAGGAGTTGAACGTGAGTCTCGGCGACACCCTCACGTTCGACGTGCAGGGGCGTCCGGTACAGACCTACATCTCCAGCCTCCGCACGGTCAACTGGCAGCGGATCGGCACCAACTACTTTGTCGTCTTTCCCGAAGGCGTCCTTGAGGCCGCGCCCCAGACGCATGTGCTTCTCAGCCGCACCGCCAGCGAGGACATGTCCGCGAAGGTTCAGGGGGCGGTTGTGCAAGAGTACCCCAACGTGTCGGCCATCGACCTGTCCCTGGTCCTCTCGACCTTCCAGGACCTGTTCGGGCGCCTCGCGTACGTGATCCGGTTCATGGCCCTCTTCAGCGTCTTCACCGGCCTCATCGTGCTGGCCGGAGCGGTGGTGGTGAGCCGGTACCAGCGGGCCGAGGAGAGCGTGCTCCTTAAGACCCTGGGGGCCTCGAAGAGTACCGTGCAGAAGATTACGACCGTCGAGTACCTGTTTCTCGGGGCCTTCGCCGCGATCACCGGCCTGCTGCTGGCCCTCGTCGCAGCGTGGAGCCTCTCCTACTTTGTCTTCGAGGGCCCCTTCGTGGTCGCCCCCATCCCGCTCCTCATCGGATTTATCGTCTCCGTCGCCGTCACGGTCGGCATTGGCCTCTGGAACAGCCGCGGCCTCTACGACCGCCCGCCGCTCGACGTGCTCCGGGCCGA
>JBDGQM010000060.1:0-9975 GCA_042219065.1 Salinibacter sp.
GGAACTGTCCGTCCAGGGGCCGGTCGAGCGTCAGGTAGCCTTCGGTGACCAGCCAGTTGACGAGCTCGTCGATGCGATGGGGGGGCACGGGGGGATCGTCGAACCACTCGCCGCGCGGGGTCGAGGCGTGCGCCTGCTCGAGGATGCGGCGGAGCAGGGGCTCCTCGTCCGGCGTAACGGCATCGGGTTCGTGGCGCCCCAGGCACACGTCGCAGGAGCCGCACCGCGCCGCGGTTTTCTCGCCGAAATAGGTCAACAGTGCGTGCCGCCGGCAGGTCAGCGAGCGGGCGTAGCGGAGCATGTGCTCGAGGCGCGTCTCCGCCCGCGACCGCGCGTTCTGGACCGCCCGGTCGTCGACGGGGAGTTTGGCCGCCCGCGGGAACGAAAGCTCCACGCGGAGCGCCGCCCCGGGCGGCTGCCACCGCAGGAGCCCGTGCTCGTCCAGGTACTGAAGCCCCCGCTGCACCCGGGCCCGCGACAGCTCGGTTCGCTGGGCCAGAACCCGAAGGTCCACCGGCCACCACTCACGAAAGGCATCGGCGTGGACGACCCGGAGGAGGCTCCGCACAAACTTGCCCAGCGCGCGGTTGTCCCCCCGTTCGGCGTACCGCCGAACCTCCCGGGCGGTGCCGTCGAACTGCAGGAGCCCGTAGTGCTTGCGCCGCGGGAGCACGGTCCACGCCTCCTGCCGATCGATGAGGTCCACCGCCGTCCGCACCTTGGTCCGCGAAAATCCCGTCGTCTTCAGCACGGCCTCGAGGTCCACCACGAGGGGACCGTCCGGCTCCGAGCCGACCGGCACCTGTCCCACACTGCACACGGCGTCGTACACCTCCCGGACCTCGGCGGCGGTGGGATGGGACGCCTCGATGAGCGAGGCCTGCGTCTCGGCGTCCGGGGGGCGGAACAGCAGGACCGCATGCGCCTCCTCCCCGTCGCGACCGGCCCGCCCGGCCTCCTGATAGTAGCTCTCCAGCGACGCGGGCAGGTCCACGTGCACCACGAAGCGCACGTCGGGCTTGTCGATGCCCATGCCGAACGCATTCGTGGCCACCATGACCCGAACCTCATCCCGGATCCACGCCTGCTGGCGGTCTTCCCGTTCCTCTGAATCGAGCCCGCCATGGTAGCCCGCCGCCGGTACCCCATGGTTGACGAGCCGCGTCCGCCACCGCTCCACGGCGCGCCGGGTCGCAGCGTACACGATGCCCGTCCCCTCTACGCCCTCCACCACTGCACGCAGGCGTTTCCACTTGCTCTCCGTGCGGAAGACCGACCACACGATGTTCGGGCGATCGAAACCCCGCACGACCTCCGCGGCGTCCGGCAGGTCGAGCAGATCGAGGATGTCGTGCCGCACCGTCGGCGTGGCCGTGGCCGTGAGCGCCACCGTCGGCGGATCGCCGAGCGCCGCCTGGGCCTCCGCAATGTCCAGGTACGCGGGGCGAAAATGATGCCCCCACTCACTCACGCAGTGCGCCTCGTCCACCGCCACGAGTGACACGTCCAGCCGGTCGGCCCGCGCCTCAAAGACGTCCGACGAGAGGCGTTCCGGGGCCATGTACACGAGATCGTACTGCCCGTGCTCGGCGTTCGTCCACCGCTTTTCCACCTCGTAGGGCGGAAGCGTGCTGTTGATGAAGGTGGCGGCCACTCCCTGGTCCTGGAGCGCTTCCACCTGGTCCTGCATGAGGGCGATCAGCGGCGAGATGACGAGCCCAAACCCGTCGGCCAGCACCGCCGGAAGCTGGTAGCACAGCGACTTGCCCCCGCCCGTGGGCAGCACGCCCAGCACACTTTTCCCCTTCAGAATGGGCGTCAGCACCGCTTCCTGACCGGGCCGAAAGGCCTCGTGCCCCCACCGATTCCGCATCTCGCAACGCGCCTCCGCAATCGTGTACGAGGAAAGCTCTGACATCGACGAAGAGACGAACGGACCAACGAAGTTCAGCAAATACGAAGAGTGGCGGCGCTGAGCACCGCGTTCCATTTCTGACGCTCACCTGTTATGTTTGTCCCCGGGCCGTCGTTCGGCGCTCCCACCCCGCACCACTCATTTCAACGATCAACACAAGCACAGACGAATGGCGGCCCCACGCGTCTCCATCGTAATCGTGTCCTGGAACGCAAAGTCGGTGGTGCAGACGTGCCTGCCCTCGGTCGTCGCCACCGACTACCCGGACTTCGAAATCGTATTCGCCGACAACGCCTCCACGGACGGCACGGCCGCCTGGATTGCCCGGGAGTACCCGGAGGTCAAGATCGTCCGTCACCCCGAAAACGAGCTGTTCTGCCGCGGCAACAACGCCGCGCTCCCGCACGCGACGGGGGAGTTGGTGGTCCTCCTGAACAACGACGTGGAAGTGCCGGCCGATTGGCTCCATCCCCTCGTCGAGACCATGGTTCAGCAGCCCGACGTGGCCGCGGTCCAGCCCAAGATGCTTCAGTACGACGACCGCGACCGGTTCGAGTACGCCGGGGCGGCCGGCGGCTATCTGGATCGGGCCGGCTACCCGTTCACTCGCGGGCGCCTGTTCGACACCATGGAGCGCGACCGGGGGCAGTACGACGACGCCCGCGACGTTTTCTGGGCGACGGGGGCGGCCCTTCTCCTCCGGCGGTCCGCCCTCAACGAGGTGGGCCTGCTCGACGAGCGGTTCGAGATGCACATGGAAGAAATTGACCTGTGCTGGCGGCTTCAGCGACACGGCTACCGCGTGCGAGTGAATCCCAAGAGTACCGTCTACCACATCGGCGGCGCGTCGCTCCCCCAGTCGTCCCCCCGGAAGACCTACTACAACTTCCGCAACAGCCTGCTCATGCTGTACAAGAACCTGCCCCCCTCGGCCTGGCGCCGGACGCTCCCGCTCCGCGTTGCCTGCGACACCGCCGCGCTGGGGCGGGCCCTCGTCCAGGGCCAGACGCAGGAGGCCGGGGCGATGCTCCGGGCGTACCGGGACGCGTTCCGGATGCGGCGGCACTACCGCGACCGGCGTCCGGATCCGGCCGATCCAGTGGTGCGGCCCCCCTACCGCGGACTCGCCCCGGTCGACTATTTTCTCCTCGGCCGACGGACCTTCCGCGCCCTGCCGGCCTCCAACTTCAGTTCGCTGCACTGATCGTCCGATCGTCGTCCGCCGCTCCGCCCCGCTCGTCCTCGTTCTCGGGGCGCCGCTCTCGACGCCACACGACGACCGCCACGGCCCCGAGCACGACGACCATCCCGACGACCGAGGCCGGCGGCGGAACCTCCCCAAACAGGCCGTAGGCCAGAATCGACGCCCCCACCGGCTCCAGGAGCGCCAGCATGCCCACGATTGCCGCCGGCACGTACTGCAGCGCGTAGTTGAACGACCCGTGCCCCAGCACCTGCGGCCCGAGCGCCAGCCCCGCACACAGGCCGTAGAACGTCCAGGAGTACCCAAACAACGGAACGCCCTGGACAGTAGCGCTCACGAGGGCCGTCAGGGCCGCCACGGTGTAGAGCGGCGTCACGTAGGCCAGCCACGACACCTTCTGCCGCACGACGCGGCCGATCAGCAGGTAGACACTTACGAGCACCGCCCCCGCGAGGGCCAGCGTGTTGCCCAGCAGCGCGCCGCGTCCCAGGGCCACCGTTCCGGCGTCGGCCCAGCCAATGAGCGCCGCGCCCCCCACCGCCGCCCCGATGGCGACCACGGTCGTTCGACTCAGCCGTTCGCGAAGCACGACGTACCCCAGCACCGCGAGCAGAATGGGGTGCGTGGTCACGAGCACCGACGCGCTGGCCACCGTCGTGTGGTAGAGCGACTCGATCCACGCGATAAAGTGAAGCCCCAGGAAGACGCCCGCGCCCACAATGAGCCCCACGTCGCGTCGCGTAAACTGACGGACCTCCGGCCCAATGCGCCCCACGGCGACGGGAAGCAACACGGCCGCGGCCGTCACAGTCCGCCAGACCGCGATCGCCAGGCCCGGCACGTCGCCCGCCCACCGCACCAGGATGGGCGCGACGGCGAAACTGAGCACGCCCAGGGTTAGGACGACGTAAATCCGAGGGGGCCAGTCGGAGGACATCACATGCAGCGCGCGGGGCACCCGCTATCGGATTCGTCCCTGTCGATTGCGCTCCACGTTCTCGATGTCCTTCTTGATGTTGCGACGGGCAAGCAGAAAGAAGACGTAGCCGAGAATTGGAAGGAGAAGCGCGACGGAGCGCGTCCAGAGGATGCCCGACGGCCCCGTGAAGGTCAAGGTCCCCGCCATGAACAGCCCGCCGTACAGAACCCCCGCCAGGAGAATTGTCAGGATCTGCGCCCCGACGACGACCGTGCGCTGGGTTTTCCGCAACTCGTGCGTGTCGTACAGGAAGATTGCCACAGTCGCGGTCCCTGCCGTTACGACCAGGAGCCCGATGAGCGACGGGAGGAACCACGCAAATTCGGCGGCGGCCGGTCCGCTCCAGGGCGTGTCGAAGAGTCCCAGGGCTCCCAGCGCGAGCACCCCGAGCACCAGGTAGAGCGTTTGTATCCGTTGAATCATGGAAGATGGGGTTGGGGGTCCGTTATCCTTCTAGTTCTTCCGCGACGCGGTCGGCCACGGCACTCGCAAACGCCGACGTCGACGCATCGCCTCCCACGTCCGGCGTCAACACCTCCCCGTCGCGGTACATCGCGAACAGCGAGCGCTCGATGGCACCGGCGGCCGCCTCCTCCCCGATGTGACGAAGCATCATCACCGCCGTCCGGATCATCGCCGTGGGATTTGCAATGTTCTGTCCAGCAATGTCCGGTGCGCTCCCGTGCACCGCCTCAAACACCGCCAGCTCGTCGCCGATGTTCGCCCCCGGCGTCACGCCCAGCCCCCCCACGAGGCCCGCGGTCAGGTCGCTCAGGATGTCGCCGAAGAGATTTGTCGAGACAATGCAGTCGTAGTCCTCCGGGTTCGTCACGAGCTGCATGCAGAGATTGTCGATGATCCGATCGTCGAACTCGATCTCGGGAAACTCGGCCGCCACTTCCCGGCCCACGTCCAGAAAGAGGCCCGACGATTTCTTCAGAATATTGGCCTTGTGCGCCAGGGTCACGTGGTCTCGGTCATTCGCCTGCGCGTATTCGAAGCAGGCCCGAACGATGCGCTCCGCCCCGTGCTTCGTGACCCGCGCGATGGAGTCGGCGATTTCGAGCCGTTCGTCGTAGTACTCGATGCCCGAGTAGAGTCCTTCCGTATTCTCGCGGAAGATGATAAGGTCGACGTCGTCGAACGGAGTGTCGAGCCCCTCGAGAGAGGTGGCGGGGCGCACGTTCGAGTACAGATCGAGACGCTGCCGGAGCTGCACATTTACGCTCGTGAAGCCCTGTCCCACGGGCGTCGTGACCGGCCCCTTGAGGGCCGTGCCCCGCTCTTGAATGGAGTCGATGACGTCGGGCGGAAGGGCCGGCCGTCCTCGTTCGACGGCGGTGGCCCCGATGACACGATGGCGATCCCACTCAATGTCGACGTCGGCGGCCTCAATCACTTGCACGGTGGCCTCCGCCACTTCCGGACCGATCCCGTCGCCGGGAAGAAGAGTAAGACGATGAGCCATAGAGACGAAACTGCGTTGAAATGAAGAGTACGTCGCGTAGCGGCCGCCCCGGGATCCTGCGCACAAACTGCACAAAACCGTCACGGGCCCTCCAAATCAAAAAGCCCTGCCGAAAACAGCAGAGCTTTTTGGAGCGAAGGAAGGAGACGGTTCAGGAGGGCGGCGGCCCTTCGCGGTTCGAAGAGTAGTTAATGCGCAGCGCATTGGCCTCTCGGAGCTCCTGCTGAACCTGATTAACGATTTTCATCTCAGACTCGCGATCCACCTTCAGGGACACGATGAGCTTGGGCTGCTCCTGAAGCTTGTTGTACATGATCTGCCGGATGGTCTTTTTGTCCTCAATCAGGGCGTCGTCGATCTGGATGGCCGTCTCACCTTTCTTTTCGCCGCGCTTGAGGGGTCCGATGTGTACCTTCGAAATAAGGCGCTTCTGGTCAATCTTCGTCAGCGCCTCTGCTTTGGGAAGCTTGGTCCGGACCTGAATGTTCTGTTCCCGAAGCACCGTGGCCACCATGAAGAAGATCAGCAGCATAAACACGATGTCCGGAAGCGAAGCGGTCGTGAACTCCGGTTCCGTACTCGAACTTCCCCGTTCAAACTTTTGCGTCGCCATGAGAAGAGAGGGTTAATTGAAAGAACTACTGCTCCGCAGAACCGCGACGGCGCTCCTACCCGGTGTCGGGCTCCGCGATCGAAATCTGAGCCCCAAAGGCATCCCGAATCTTGTTGTCCTCTTCGGGCCCGAGCTGGTTGTAGTACTCACGGTAGCTTTCGTAGGTCTTCTCGAGGCCTGCGGACCCGCCGTCCGGACCCGGAAGCTGGTTGGTCCGGGCAATCCGGTCCCAGATTTCGCGGTAGGCCATCCAGACTTCGTCGAGCGTCTCGATGTAGGTGCTGTAGGGGGTCTCCGCGTCGGTCTTAATCGAGATCACCGCGTCGCTGGGGCTCGTCGACATATCGGGATTCTTGCCGTAGTTCAGGACGTGCTTTTTCACACGCTTGCGGATCTCACCGATTGAGGCCCGTTCCTCATCGATCAAGACCTCCCCCGATGCATTCACGAGCACATTCATGAGGTTTCGGTCCTTCACGGGAGGCGGCTTCTGGTCCTGCTTAAGCTTCGGCGGCAGGGTCATGCCGATCCCGGTATCCACGTTGATCGTGGTGGTCACCAGAAAGAAAATGAGCAGCAGGAAGGCGATGTCGGCCATTCCCGCGGTGGGAATAGACCCGCCTTCCCGGTCGTCACGTCGTTTTTCCAGCAGTCCAGGCATAAAGCAGTACAGCTACCAGTGGACAGTTCAAAGAGTGCTCGATCTACGAGATAAACAGCTTCCGTAACCCCGTTAGCAAGAGTGCGAAGGTCGCAAGGCCAAACATCACAACGAGCGTGTAGATGCCGGCCTGAACCCACGTCTCCATGGTCGCCCCGAGAATCGCAATCAGAACCCCAGGGATTGCAATGATCGCGATGCTCAGGGGCTGGACTTTTCCGTAAACGAGACTCCGAATCCCAAAGATTCCCATGCCGAGCACGCTCAATCCGGCGAGCGCGATGGCGGACCAGATGGCGATGGGGAGAATGGCGTTCTGACTCATAAGAGGGCGTTCAATCTATCGGTGGAAAAGACAGAAGAGTAAAACAGGACCCTACTCAATCCCCCAGCAGGGCCCGTCGGTGCACTACTCTTCTCGCTCCCCGACGCTCTCGGGGATCGATTTCTCGGCCGTTGCGGACTCGCCTCGCTCAAGCGCAACAAGGGCATCGACCAACTCAATGGAGGCGTCTTCCATCTCAGCCACCAGCCGGTCAATTTTCGACACCGCGTAGTTGTAGAAAAACTGGAGGATGACCGCGACGATGAGCCCGAAGGCCGTCGTCAGCAGGGCCACCTTAATGCCTCCAGCCACGAGGCGCGGGGAAATGTCTCCGGCCTGCTCGATGGAGTCGAAGGCTCGAATCATGCCGATGACTGTTCCGAGGAAGCCGAGCATTGGGGCGACGCTAATAAACAGAGACAGCCACACCAGGCCGCGCTCGAGAAAGCTCATCTCGATCGACCCGTAGGAGACAACCGCCTCTTCGACCGCGTCGATGCCTTCGTCGGCACGGAGGAGCCCGGCCTGAAAGACCGACGCAACCGGGCCACGCGTGCTGGCGCACTCCTCCTCGGCCGCCGGAATGCCGCCCTCATCGAGGGCCTCCTTCACACGCTGGAGAAACGCCTGCGTGTTGATGTCGGCACGATTCAACGAAATGATGCGCTCGAACGAAATCGCAAGCCCGATGATCAGGCAGATGAGTACAGGCCACATAAACTCTCCGCCCTCGTTGAAGCGTTGAACAAGGGCATTGATGGCACCGTCTCCACCGGACTGTTGGGGGAGCAGAAGCAGAAGATGAACCGACAGCTTATCCAGAATCACCATAAGTGGCTAGTGCTCAGTCGAGTCTGTTTGAGGAAGAAGATCAGAGTGCAAGTGCGACACCGGTCCGTGAAGACGCGTGCCTGCTCGAACAGGTGCGCTCGTTCACCTACATAGAAGAACGACTCGGAGTGTGCGCCTGAGGGACCGATCTCACAAATTGGGGGGATTTCAGTGGCGAAGGCACGCACCAAAGCGGAATGGTAGGAGCTGCTTCGCATCTACCAAGTATAGGTAGGCGGACAGACGGTGTCAAAGAGAGCACCAACCTTCCGTGTCCAGCAACATATTTCGGGGGAGTGCCGCCTGTTAAATGAGAGTCCCCTCCACCATCCGGATCCGCCGAAGAGCAGCGCTTGTCTCCAGGGGAGACAGACATAGGTGTCAAGTTGCACACGTTCTACACAATTGGACACTACGGTCCCACGGGACAGACCTCCCGTGACAATCCGATGCTCAAATAAGTTTCATTCTTTATTCAACTTCCTACCTTCCTGGACGTGACGGAGCGACTCGCCCTGCGATGCTCGTCGGGGCTTCAACGTGCGGACGCGTTTCATTGGAATCGGGCCGCAATTCCGGTATACTGACGTAGTGGGCTGTCAACCCTCATTCTTGACATCGGATACGATCTCAAAATCCCACAAACCTGGCAGGTCATCCCGACAGTAGTCGGGACACGCTTCGAGCGCAGTCGAGAAATCTCCCCGTCAAAACCGCTTGCTCCGGGGAGGCTCCTCGACCCTGCTCGGAGCGACCCGCCTTGGGATTTTGAGATCGTAGAGCCAACCATAAAATCACAATTGACACCGTAGTAGGTTGGTCAGCCACAATGCTTATCTCGCTTTTCCGTTCGGTCCCCCACTACTCATGAGTAACGACGACATTGCCAGCGTTTTGCAAGAAACCGCCGATTTGCTTGAGCTCACGGGGGGCAACGAATATCGGGCTCGGGCCTTCTCTCGGGCGGCGCGCTCGCTGAGCGGCCTGGACGATGCGGTCGCCGATCGGCTTGAGGCGGGCACGTTGGTGGACATCAACGGCATTGGAGAGGCCATGGCCGACCACGTGGCGGACATTCTCCACGGCGGCTCCTTCGAGCTCCGGGACGAATTGCATAGCGCCGTGCCGCCCGGGCTCATGGACGTGATGCGGGTGAAGGGCCTGGGGACGAAACGGACGCGGCGGCTGTGGACGGAACTGGACGTCACGTCGCTCGATGAACTGGAGCAGGCCGCGGAGGCGGACCGCATCACGACGCTCAGTGGGTTCGGCCCGAAGACGCAGCAGAACATCCTCGATAACCTTCGTCAGTTGCGCCGCTACGAATCGAAGTGGCGCCTGGCCGACGCCTGGGCGGCGGCCCAATCGTTTTTGGACCGGGTGCGGTCCCTCGAGGACGTCGATCGCGCCGAGATCACCGGTGCCCTGCGGCGGCGACGCGCAACGGTCGAACGGGCCGAGGTGCTCGTGGCCACGACCGAGCCGGACGGGGTCCGCGATCGGCTGGCGTCCCACCTCGACGATCCGTCCCGGACCGACGCCGGCCTTGCCGGTCATCTCGCGGAGGGCGTGCCCGTGCAGGTGCACGTCGCTGCCCCCAATCGCTTCGGGACCGTGTGGTGGCGCACCACCGGCTCCTCCGAGCACTGCACGGCGGTGGAGGACCTGGAGGGAGCGCCGGGCGACCACGAGGCCGAAGCCTCTCTTTATCGGGCCGCCGGGCTGCCCGTGGTTCCGCCGGAGCTCCGCGAGGGCCAGGGGGAGGTCGAAGCGGGCGCCGCGGACCGGCTCCCGTCGCTCCTTTCCACCGACGACCTCGACGGCTGCCTTCACAACCACTCCACCTACAGCGACGGCGCCAACTCGCTTCGCGCAATGGCCGAGGCCGCCCGGGAGCGCGGCTTCTCGTACTTCGGAATCTGCGACCACAGCCAGTCGCTCCAGATCGCCGACGGCCTCTCTCCCGAGGAGGTGCGCGA
>JBDGQM010000060.1:10075-21556 GCA_042219065.1 Salinibacter sp.
CACCCCACCGGCCGCCTGCTCCTGCGCCGCGAAGGCTATCCCATCGACCACGAGCGGGTCATTGAGGCCTGCGCGGAGCACGACGTGGCCCTCGAACTGAATGCCAACCCGCACCGGCTCGACCTCGACTGGCGCTGGGTCCGGACGGCCACGGAGCACGGGGTGCTCATTTCGATCAACCCCGACGCGCACGCCCTCCGCGAGATCGATTACGTGAAGTGGGGCGTGGCGGTGGGCCGAAAGGGATGGCTCACGCCGGACCAGTGCCTGAACGCCAAGTCGCTGGAGGGCTTTGTGGACTGGCTCGACGACGGAGCCCCCTGACCCCACGCGTTCGCCCCCTGGCCGTCCCCAATTCTACCCCGCCTCCGTTCGTGTCTCAACGGCTCTCCGCCGGACTCGCCCTCATCCTGCTGCTGGCCGGAGGGGTGCTCGCATGGTGGGTATGGAGCGGACCGCGGACGAGTCCGCCCCCTCAGCAGTCCATCAACGGACTGACGGACACGGCCTCGGTGAAGTGGACGGCGGAGCAGACCGCGGTTCTTGATGTCGAGAACGGGCCCGATGCCCTCACGGCCCTGGGCTACGTGCATGGCATGATGCGCCCCTGGACCGTGACGGTGTGGCGCCGCACCGCCCTCGGCCGCCTCTCCGCCTCGTTCGGCGCCGCGCTCGTACCCGTCGACAAGCACGCCCGGCGGCTCGGCTTCGGCCACCACGCCCGACGGGCCTACGACCGCCTCCCCCGCGCCGAGCAGAAGCGCCTGGAGGCCTACACGCGCGGCCTGAATGCGGCCCTTCGGTCGGACCGGGTGCAGAATCGAGACCGGCTCCTTTACCTCGACCTCCAGCCGCAACGCTGGGCGCCCTGGCACCCGCTGGCCGTCGAGCGACTGCTGGCGTGGACGGGCGCCGAGCTTGAGCGTCCGTCTGCGTCTCCGGTCGGCGCGCGTGCCGACTTCCGGGCCGCAGATCGTCGCCTGCGCCGATGGCTCCATCTTCACGGGCGGTCCCGAAGCGTGGCCTGGGCGGCGCGCTCTCTCGGGGACACCGCCCGCACAGCCCTCTTCGCCCGCCACGTGCTCGGCGCCACGGCCGATCCGGTGATGCAGGAGCTGGTGGTGCGTCGCCCCGGTCGCCCGCCCGCCGCGCTGGCGTCGCTGCCCGGGGCCCCCATCTTGCCCACCGGCACGACCGGGGCCCGGGCCTGGACGTACCTGCTCAACAGTGCCGCCCGGTTCCGCCGCGTGCAAGTGGACCCGGCTCAGGTGCGCACCCGGCACGAGCGCATCGCCCCGGCGGACGGAGACGAACGGCTGGTCACGGCCCGGCGGTACGACGACGGGCTGCTGGTCGGCTCGGCGGCCGCCGACTCAACGTGGATGTTGCGCTGGCCCGGCCTCCGCGCCCGGAGCGACGTGCCGCGGTGGCTCGACGCGGCGAACCTGGGCGGTGCTCCCGGTACGTCCGGGCGCCCCGCCTTCACGCTGCACAAGGGCTCCGGCCTCGTCGTCGACAGCTCCGGCGCCTGGACCGTCCGCGGCCAGCCCCCGGTCGTAGACCGTGGCCCCAATTCTGTGCTCGTCGGCCGCTCTCGCTGGGCCCGGCACCAGGCGGCGGCCCTGCAGGCCCAGACCGGCGCTTCGCCCCTCGCGCCCACCCAGTGGAGCGTGAGCGATTCGAGCACGTGGGCGGCGCGCCTCCTGCCCCGCCTTCGCCCGGCGCTGGCCCCGATGGCGAATGCCGACTCGACCGTCGACGAGGCGCGCTCCTACCTCCGAAACTGGAACTTCGTCTACGAGCCGGCGAGCATTGGGGCGGTCGTGTTTGAGCGGTGGATGCTCGCGTACAAGAAGCAGCAGGGACGAAGGCCCTCCCCCACCGCCGAGCTCGACGCAGTGGCGGCGGCGCGCTACCGCGACGCCTTCCGGGAGGCGATTGCGGGCCTCGCCGACCAGTACGGGACCGACGTGCGCCGGTGGCGGTGGGAACGGGTCGCGACCCAGCGACGACTGTTTCCCGTGTGGTCGGCCGACAGCCTGGTGGCGGCGGACCTCTCATCGCTGAGCACCACGCGGTTCGCCGGGCTCGACCGACCGGGCCGGGGGCACGCCTCCGCCCTCTCCGGCGGCCCGACCCCGGTGGACCGCCCGCGACTGGGAGCCGCCCCGGCCTCCTGGGAAGGCTGGACGTGGGCCGACAGCGTGCACCTCACTGCCCGCCGATTGCGCTTCGACCCGTCGGACTTTCTGGCCCGCCCCCTCCTGCCCCGCGGGCGCCCGGCCCCCATTTCGACCGCAAATGCCCCCATCCGGCACACCACGCGGCTGGTGCCCGCGGCGCCGGACAGCAATGATCCGTGAAGCAGGATGCGTGGGCAACTGTTCTCCCTACCCCCACGCCTCACGAATCACGCGTCACGCCTCAGGCCTCCTGCACCTGATCCCGAATCTGCTCGGGCACAGTGGGGTCGCGCAGCGTGGTGGTATCGCCCAGGTTCTCGTCGTTCGAGATGTTTTCGAGAATACGGCGCATGATCTTGCCGGACCGCGTCTTTGGCAGGTCGCCGACGAAGACGACGTTTGCGGGGCGGGCGAAGGGGCCGATCTCCTTCTCGACGGCGCTGATGATTTTGTCCCGCATGTCGTCGGAGGCCTCCGCCCCGTCGCGGGGCGTCACGTACACGTCGGGCACGTTGCCCTTCTGGTCGTCCTCCCGGGCCGCCACCGCGGCTTCGGCGACCTCCGGGACCTGGGAGACGGCCGATTCGAGCTCCATGGTGCCGAGGCGGTGGCCGGCCACGTTCATCACGTCGTCGAGCCGACCGAGAACGCGGAAGTAGCCGTCCTCCTCATGCACGGCCCCGTCGCCGGCCTCGTAGACCCAATCGCGCCAGTCGTCGGAGTCGACGTCGGAGAAGCGGCGCCAGTACTCATTGATGAAGCGCTGGTCGTTGCCGTAAACAGTCTGGAGCATGCCGGGCCAGGGCCGCTCGATCACCAAATTGCCGGCCCGGCCGCTCGCCGGCGCCATCGGCTCGCCGTTGTCGTCGTAGATGGCCGGCTGGATGCCCGGGCAGGCGTGCCCCGCGGAGCCCGGCTTCATGTCCTGGAGTGCCGGCAGATTGGTAATGAGGTGGCCGCCCGTCTCGGTTTGCCACCAGGTATCGACGATCACGGCGTCCTCGTCCCCGATGTGCTTGTAGTACCAGAGCCACGCCTCCGGCTGAATCGGCTCCCCGACGGTCGTCATGTGCCGAAAATCGAAGTCGTACGCCGCCGGATACTCCTCGCCCCACTTCATGTACATCCGGACCGCGGTGGGCGAGGTGTGAAAGATGTCCACGTCGTGCCGCTCGGCAATTTCCCAGGTGACGCCCTTGTGCGGATGGTCGGGGGCCCCCTCCCGCATCACGCTCGTGGTGCCCAGCGCGAGCGGCCCGTAGACGATGTACGAGTGGCCCGTGATCCAGCCAATGTCGGCGGCGCACCAGTAGGTGTCGTCCGGCTCGATGTCGAGCACGTACTTGGACGTGCCCGCGACGTAGCTGAGGTATCCACCTGTGCGGTGCTGGGCGCCCTTGGGCTGGCCGGTGGTGCCGGACGTGTACATCAGAAACAAAATGTCCTCGGCGTCCCGCGAGACGGGCTCCACGCGGGCCCGCTCGTTGTTCGTCAGAAGCTCAGAGACGAGCACGTCGCGGCCCTCTTCGATCTCCGCGTCGGGGTGAAGCTCGCCCTCGTGCCGCTCCCAGACCAGCACGGTGTCGATGTCGGTGTCCGCCTCTTCGACGGCCGTGTCGGCCTTCTCCTTGTGATGCAAAAATTCCCCGCGGCGGTAGTAGCCGTCGATGGTCACGATCACGTCGGAGTCGGCCGCCGTGGCCCGCTCGGCAAGGGCGCTGGCGGAGAAGCCGCCAAACACGACCGAATGGGGCGCGCCGATGCGGGCGCAGGCGAGCATGGTGATGGGCAGGGCAGGCACCATCGGGAGGTGCAGCGTGACCACGTCGTCCTCCTGAACGCCCACGTCCCGAAGCGACGCCGCCATCTTGTTGACCTCCCGGTAGAGATCCCGATAGGTGAGGGTGCGCCGGGTTCCGTCCTCGGCCTCCCAGATGAGCGCCGCCTGGTTTGGGCGCTCCTCCAGATGGCGGTCCACACAGTTGTGGCACGCATTGAGCGTCCCGCCCTTGAACCACTCGAAGAAGGGCGGCGCCGACCCGTCGAAGACCGTGTCCCAGTGCTCCTCCCAGTCCAGCAGGTTCGCATATTCCTCGAAGCCGTCGGGAAAGTCGTCGAACCGATCGTACACCGCCGGGTCCGACACGTTGGCCTGTCCCACGAACGACGGGGGCGGGCGGAAATAGTCTTGGTCGGAGAGGCGGGCTTCAATCGTGGCGTCGGTGTCGGATCCAGACATGGTGGGCCGTGGCTGCGTTCGAGAGGAATATGAACGAATATAATTTCCCTCGTTTCTCCCAGAAATGCAACCGGAAGCGCTCCCAGTCCACGGCCCTCCTCCGTTGAAATTCAGTCCGACGGGCGGCGGCCGGACTGCGTGGAATCCCCCGATCACGCCCAAACGTCGAAGGCCTGATACTAATTGCGAGCGTTCAATGTGCATTATTGCTCCTATCCGTTTATGTAGGGACGACCCGCCGGTCGTCCCTACATCGAGATGGTGGCAAAATCTACCTTTCGGTTCCCATTTATTGGCCACGACGACCCCTCTGGATCTGCACACCGATTCGGCGCAGATGGTATGATTCCCTCATGCGCGCTCCTTCGGGCTGCCCTGGGGAAGCGACGCCGCGCACCATCCGCGCACCCCGTTGCAGCAGTAGATCGCGTCCGCCAACTCCAGATCATCGAGGGTCAGCGGGCGGGTAGAGGCCTGCGGCTGCGTCTCCAGCACGTGGTCGCGGTACACCCCCGCCAGCAGTCCGGACTCGACGGGCGGCGTCCAGAGATTCTCGCCCTGCCGGACGAACAGATTGGTGTAGGTGCCCTCTGTGACATCACCGTCCTGGTTCAAGAGAACCGCCTCGTCGTACCCCTCCGCCTGCGCGGCGGCCAGCGCCCGGTCGTACGCGCCGCGCCGCGTGGTCTTGTGGTAGAAGAAGGGATCGGTGCGGTCGACCCGCTCGTCGGCCACCGTGAGGGACCACGGCTCGGTGGGACCTCCGTCGATCGGGGTCGTCGTGACCGAGAGGCGCCCCCACCGATCGAGCGTGGTGCGCACCTTGAGGGGCGTGTCGGCGTCGCGGCCCCTTACGGTTCGCTCGACGCGCCGGCGAAATCGCTCCTCGTCGAACGGAAACGAAAAGTACGCCGCGGAGCGGGCGAGACGCGCTACGTGGCGGTCGAGGAGCGGGATGCGCACCCCGTCGAACCGCATCGTTTCGATCAGTTCGAAATCCTCCTCGGGCGGACCCGTGGCGTTCGAGTGCCCGTCCGCGTCTCCCGTCAGAAACGTCCCCTTCAACGTGCACTCGTCGTACTCGGCCTCCGGGTCGGAGTCCCACACGATGCCGCTCCCGAGCCCCATGGTGCCCTTGCCCTCGTCGAGCACGACAGTACGGATCGCGACGTTGAAGACCGCCGTGTCGTCCGGCCCGGCCATGCCGATGGCGCCGCAGTAGACGCCCCGCGGCGTCGTCTCCAGGTCGCGGATCGTGCGCATGGCCCGCCGCTTGGGGGCGCCGGTGACCGAGCCGCACGGAAAGAGGGCGCGGAGCAGGACCGCGAGGCCGGCGTCGTCCCGAAGGCGTCCCTCCACAGTCGAGGTCATCTGGGTGACCGACGGGTACGGCTCCGTTTCGTAGAGCGCCGGCACCGTGACCGACCCGGGACGCGAGCAGACCGACAGGTCGTTGCGGAGCAGGTCGACGATCATCAGATTCTCCGCCCGGTTTTTCGGGTCGGCGGCGAGCGCCTCCCGAAGCGCCCGGTCTTCGTCCAGGGTGCGGCCGCGGCGGATGGTGCCCTTCATGGGCCGCGTGCGTGCTCGCGTCCCCTCGCGCCGAACAAACAGCTCCGGCGAGAGGGACAGGATCTGCCGGGCGCCGCAGTTCAGATACGCGGCGTAGGGGACGCGCTGGCGACTCCGGAGGCGGCGGTAGAGGGCACGCGGATCGCCCTCCACCTGAAAGCGGAGCGGGGCGGTGTAGTTGATCTGGTAGACGTTCCCGCGCCCGATGTGGCGCCGGACGGCCTCGATGGCGTCGATGTACTCGGGCCGGGACACGCCCAGTCGCACGTCCCGGACCGTCGACCGCGCATCGAGCGCATTCAGCCCTGTCTCCACGTCCGCCGGGGCGAGGCGACGGGGCGCGTCGTACACCCCGAACCAGGCGAGCGGCTGTTCGGCGTGGTCCGGAATGTCGAGGTCGACGAACGGGTAGCCCGCCTCGTACGACAGGTACCCGGCCACGTACCGCCCCTGGTCGGTGGCCGCCTCCAGTTCGTTGACCAACGCACGCACCTCAGTGGCCGTCGTGGCGGTGAGGACGCGGTGGGGCGCCGTGAAGGCCCAACTCCACCGGTTCTCGGCGTCGGGACGGGCCGAGTCGAGCAGGACCGTGCCGGGACGGGTGAGGACGTGGGGATCGAGCACAGCTCAGAAAATCGAGGAACGAGATAAGCTTTGGGAACCAAACGCATCCGGCGTGTCCGTCAACCACCGCCCGCACTTCTCCCCCGGCAGTAGCGGCGACAGCAGTCCCGGGGCGTTTCTGGTGGGCCTGGAGGTCCTGCGAGCCCCCGCCTGAGTACGAGGCCCGACCGCGGTCGAGATCGAGCAATCCGCTTCATCCGGCAACCCCAACTCTTTGCTCAGAACCTGTTTGGTGGATGGATGAGAAGCCGAGACACAGTGGGCGAAGCTGCAAAATGGTGCTCAAACGAGCCCTGTAGTGGAACTACCGGGCGAGTGCAGAAGCCATTTTGCACGAGATCCACGAAGTCGCAGGTCTCAGACAGTCCGCCAAACAGGTTCTCAAGCCGTGGCGGGTCGGAAGAGCGGCTCAGCGTTCCACACCAGCAGAGTTTAGCGGTTCCCTTCCGTGCCTGTTTTCTACATATGAGCGACACTTCCTTTCCTCTTCTCTTCGGGGCGACCGGTGCTGTTGAAGCGCCACGAAGGCAAGTCCGTTGTTCAGGGTGGCGATCACCGACCGGCTCGTGTCCCCAGCCCCTTGGGAGGGCGGACACTGCTCTCCCTCGATTTTTGCCCAATGCGCCGTTGATCGGGCCAGACCCCCTCGCACGCTAGAACTTCGGCGGCGGACGTGTGTGGCACAATACCCTGCGATAAAAACCGCCCGAAGCAGATCGGTCGCCATGCTCGCCAACACCGGTGACATCGCGTGCCTTCTGGCCGCCGGCGTGCTCTGCGTGCTGTGGCGGCGGTGGGAAATGCCTCGGCGACAGGCATCCCTCCCCCACGTTCTGACGTGCGGGTGCGTTCTGCCCTCCAGGTGGGTCGCCTGCGCCGGCTTGGCCGCAGGCCTCCTGTCTGGCGGATGCGTCCAGACGGCGATGACGCCAGCCCAGCAGATCGAGCCGGGGACCACCGTCCTCTCTGCCAGCCTCGACGAGCCGGGCGTCGCCTACGTTCCCCGCCTCAACGCCCAACTGACCCAGGGCCTCGGGGGCGGAGACCTTACCGCCAATGTCAGCATTCCGTCTCTCATAGGCGTTGGCGCGGGGCTGACTGGGCGCTACTATCTCAGCGACCGCTTGACGGGGGAGCTCCAGCTTCAGGCCGGGGGAATTCTCCGGAGGACCGCAGCACTTGCACTTTTGGGCATCCAGAAGGGACCTGTCGACACAGTCAACTGGCCCGTCAGCACAGGCCACTGGTACTTCGGGGGCCGGGTGGGAGCCACCATGGGAAAACCGCCCGAGCTATTGGGCCGTGGTCGTGGTCTATCAGAGGTGGAGACGGTCGTGGCTCCGGTAGTCGGGGGGACGGTCGGATACGGGCCGGTGGACATCGGATCGAACTGGCGGATGCAGATCGAGGCGGAGGCAAACGTCCCCCTGTCGCGGAATGAGTTTGAGCTTGACGATGTCCCGTTTCCCGCGACGCGGCTCTCGATCGGATTTTTTCGTCTCTTTCGGTAGGGGCTTTCGATCGGGCTGAAGGCGGGTCGTTTCCACGTCTGCGCCGGGCGCACCGACCGGTCATCGAGGGTCCCTGTCCGGTTCCGCGACCCAGACGACCAGTAGGCTGCGATCCGTCTGGGTCCGGCGAGGTTTTGGGGGCCCTTACGTCTCCTTTTCGTTAAGAGTCGCCCGCCCACCAAACGTCTCCCGTGCTTCCCGGGCGCTTGGTTCCAGACCATCATGCCCGGGTCGACTCGTCGCCTCGGCCAAAAACAAAGCGGCTGCTGGACGTGCATCCAGCCAATCCGGGCACCTCCCCCCGGTTTTTGCGTCGACCCCTGTGCAGGTGGGCTGCCCAGATCGGGCTTGTTCACTGCGCCTGCGGGGACGTCCGGCCTCAGTCGGAGTGTGCCGGAGTCCCGTTCGTACTGGAAGCCGACCCACCGGAAGTGACGCCCGTGGATTCGGGATCACTGCCGTTCCCGGCGACATTGGCCTGCGCATCTCGCCTATCAACCGTGAATTGCTCAATCAGTCCGCTGAGCGTGTCTGCCTGCTGGGCCATGTTCTCGGCCATGTCCGCCAGGTCGCGCGAGGAGGCGGACACCTCATCGGCAACGCCAGAGATGGAGTCGACATTTCCGGCGATTTGATTGGTGGTGGCCGACTGCTGCTGGGTGGCGGCCGCAATTTCGTCGATCATGCTTACCATCTCCTCGACGGCCCCCACGATCTCATCGAAGGACTCGGACGCCCGGCCCGCCAGTTCCAGACCGTTCTCCACCTCCTCGGTCCCACGCTCCATGGACGCAACCACCTCGTCGGTCCGCTCCTGAATCTGGGCCACCATGTCTGCGATCTCTTGCGTCGCTGAGGTCGTTCGCTCCGCCAGCTCGCGGACCTCATCGGCCACGACGGCAAATCCCTTCCCGTCTTCGCCGGCCCGAGCGGCTTCGATGGCGGCATTCAGGGCCAACAGGTTCGTCTGATCCGCAATGTCTTCGATGACCTGTACGATGTCGCCGATCTCGGCGCTGGCCTTCCCGAGCTCCGTCACCTTGTCGGCGGACGTGTTCACGATGTCGGCGATCTGCTCCATGCCATCGGCGGTCTTCCGGAAGACCTCTTCGCCTTCCGATGCGAGTTCGGCCGCTCGCCGGGCCCGCTCATTGGAGCGCTCGGCATGCTGCGACGAGGACGCGACGGTGGAGGACATTTCTTCGATGGCGGCCGCTACCTCGGTCGTCTGCTCCGCCTGGTCTTGGGCGCCGTCCGACAGCTGCTCCACCGTGGTGGCCGTCGTCTGGGCCGCGTTTGACAACTGCGTGCTCGTGGCGTCCACCTCCTGGATGAGAGAGGCGAGTTGATCGATCATCGCGTTGATCTGGTGCATAAGGGTTCCGACAGCGTCGTCGTTCTCTACCTCAAGCCGCTGGGTAAGGTCGCCCTGCTCCACGGCGGCAAGCACCGCCGAGATGCGGTCGAACTGTTCGCGCAGGTATTCCTGCTCCTCTTCGGCCTCTTTTCGAAGCGCTTCCGATTCTTCACGAGCACGCTCGGCCTCCGCCGATTGCTCTTCGAGCGCCGCGGTTTGTTTGCGACTCGCTTCCACCATCGCATTGAACGACGACGCCAGCTCCCCAATCTCATCGTTCTGATCGGCATCGACCTGCACGTCCAAGTTTCCGTCCTCCACCTCCCGGGCAGCGTCCCGTAGCTCATTGATGGGGGTCTCCACCGTGTGACGGAGCTGCCAGGCCGCAAATCCGCCGAGCGTGACCACGACGATCAACACGGCCGCCAGGAGTCCATAAATTATCCGCTTCTGGGCCCGCAATGTGTCGGCCGAGAGCACAGTCAGTATGGACCCCGCCGGCGACTCCCCTTGCTTTACCTGCGCCGTTGCGATGAGCACTTCCCCGTGGGCGTCCGTCTCGGCCCACCGCAACGAGTCTGTGCCGATCCCCTGGGGCTCGGCCGACAAAACACTGTCGAGATTGGTGGCGGTGATCAGGTCTCCATCATTGTCGTAGAAGGCGCCAGCAAGTGCAGACCCGTCCTCGATCACAGGGGCAAGTACCTCCTTGAGTGCCCTGTGGTCGGACATCAGTAGTTCGTAGGAGGCCTGCTGGCCGACCGTACTGGCCAACAGCTCCCCTCGCCGCTCCAGTTCGGTCGCCGACTGGTTGAGGGAGTACCCGACGAACGCAAAGAATGCGAGGAGTGTAGCGCCGACGGCAAGTCCCAGAAGAATCCCCAGCCGGGGCCCGAGGTTGATGTCAGTCAGGTTGAAATCAGTCAGGTTGAAAGAGAGGGGGGGGTCGCTCATGGCAGAGGCAACGAGATTTTTCGGGAGCGCACGGAGCAAATGAGGGGGAGCATCGCTGATTGGGAAAAAGGGCATTCCGGGCCTTGGTGTCAGAACATCAGCTGGCTGACACCACGGGCGTGGCCCGCGACCCGTACTTTTGGGGATCTTCAGACCCGTGTTCCCACAGCAGGCGCATTCAGCACGAAAGAGCAGGATTGGTCGTCATGGATAGGTATCGTCGGAGTGTGAGGGGTTTTTAAATCACCATACCAGTTGCCCTCGTCGACGACACAGGAAAGTCATCGTCGTCGATAGGTCGGCGCGGTCGAGTGCCTTCTGCACTGGGCGAATCATTCCAGTGTCCCGATAGAGCCAGGCGGCAACGGTGTGTCCCAGCGTGTACGGGGACTCCCAATCTCTCGACTCGATGTTGGACTTCCTCGCGTGCTGCGTCCGGGCGGCCTGATGTTCGAAGCCTCGGGCTGCCCCGATACAGCAGTATGCTCAAAATAGTCCCGTGCCGAGGGAGTCGATCCGAGGTGCACCCGCGGTTCTGGGGCAAACGATCGAGAGTGAACTGACAATCCTCCGCGATTTAGATCTTCACCTCCTTCCATGGAGCTTCGCGTCCGTGCGCCCGGGCCCACTCCAGCGGCTCGGGTCCAAACAAAAAAACGCCCCCAGTGCAGTATCAAGCAATCCCTTTTGCAATGGAGTCATCTTGAGCGGAGCGAAGCGGAGCCGAAAGATCTCTCTGAATGCGGCGGAAACGCTGGAGTCGAAGAGATTCTTCGCCCGCCTGGCGGCTCTCTCAAAATGACGAGTCCCTCATGATCCACAACAGACCTCTTGAACGTGCACCAGGATCGTCGCTCAACGGCGCTCAGGGGCGTTTTGGCGGAGACAGCAAAAGAAAGACGGGGACAGTGGCAGTTCCTACGGTGCTCCTCATGACGTGTGGTTCAGGTACCACAATCAGGAGCGGAGGCACTCCTCGATCGGGCAGATTCCGCCCGGAGACCATCTCGAACAGACTCTCGACACCCTCGAGTCAGAACC
>JBDGQM010000061.1:0-5245 GCA_042219065.1 Salinibacter sp.
AGCGTAACATTCGGGAGCGTCGTGCGTGAATTAAGAAGAAGTGGACCGCCGTTCTCACGCCCATCGCCTCCCCAGCCGCAATGAGTGCCCCCCCGCCCGGCTCTGACGACCTGGGAGAGTTTGACGACGAAGGGCTATCCGGAAAATCCGCCTCGGACCCGGAAGAAGCGCGGGCCGCCGCGGAGGATGCCCTGTCGCAAATCGAGTCCATGGCCGACCTGGACGAGGAGCCGGACGTGGGGGCGAGCGAGGCAGCACAGACAGCGGCGAGCGGCTCCTCGGACCAGGGCTCCCCCGAGGCCGAGACCGCCGCCCCGTTCCAGAGCGACATGCCCGAAGACCAGTGTGAAAACTGTGGGGCGCTCCTGCAGGGCCCGTACTGCTCGCAATGCGGACAGAAGGCGGCCGACCGGGTTGTGCCCATCTGGCACATGCTCAACGAGGCGCTCGAGGCCGTCATCGAGCTCGACATGCGGGTGCTGTGGACCCTGCCGAAGTTTCTGTTCCTCCCCGGCCGGCTCACGAAGGAGTACATCAACGGGCGGCGCAAGCGCTACATCCGCCCGTTTCGGCTGTATCTCTTCACCACCTTCGTGCTGTTCACGGTGCTTGCGGTGACCGCCGGCCAAGGGGTCCGGCTTCCGTTTAATCCGCAGATGGCGCCCGCCAAGGCCGACACCCTGCGGGCCAACTCGACCGTCGGGCAGACCGACACGGCCGCGGCGGCGTCTTCATCCTCATGGATTCCGGGGACCCCCGAGCAGCGCCAGAAGTGGGCCCGGCAGATTCAAACGAATCCCGACGCCATTACCGTGCAGGTCGGGGATGCGGAGACCCAGGCCCAGCTTGAGCAGATCCTTCGTCGGAAGGTGCCTGAGGCGCTACGGAATCCCCAGGACTTTCTGGAGAGCCTGATCGATCAGGGGCCGTACGTGATGTTTTTCATGCTTCCCCTTTTCGCCTTTCTGCTCAAGCTGCTCTACATCCGACGCGGTCGGCTGTACGCGGAGCACCTCATTTTTAGCCTCCACGTGCATGCCTTCTCGTTTTTCGCCTTCACCATCGGCATCCTTCTCGGGGAGGCGGACGCGGCGTGGCTCCGCACCGCTGCGGGGTGGATCGAACTGTCGCCCCTCCTGTACCTCGTCGTCGCGATGGCGCACGTCTACGAGCAGGGATTCATCAAGTCGACGATCAAGGCGCTTTTCCTGCTGTTCGTCTACACGATCATCCTGACGATTGGGGGCATCCTGCTTGCCCTTGCCGCCGTCATGTTGATGTGAACGCTCCGTGCCTATGGCAAACGCGTCACGGCGTCGGCGATCGGACCTCGTCGGTCTCCGGGGCGACGCCCCACGGCCACCCGTCCTCTCGTCCCGCTATGTGGTTGATCGGGGGCAGACGCGCCCCAATTCTCCGAAGCAAAACGCGCAACATGCGATCCCCCCGGCCCACCTCCGAGTCTGGTGTCATTGAGGACGGGAGGCCCGGGGGCGCTGGGGGATGGATGGCGATGGTCCTGAGCTATGTGGTGAGCCCCCTTGCCCTGCCTCCGATTGTGTACGGGACGGTGCTCGTCCACGTAGGCGCGTCCCGGCTGGACGTGATCCGGGGCGCGGGACTTGCGTTCGTCTTCCTGTCCCTCGTACCGCTACTTTACGTGGGCTGGATGCGGCTCCGGGGACGCATCGAGTCCCTGGAGATTCGGGATCGCTCGAAGCGGACCGAGCCGTTTCTCGTCGTGCTTGGGGCGGGCGTGGTGGCCTTCGTGGTCGTGTGGGGCATGGAGATGCGGGGACGGCGCCTGATCGCGGCACTGGTCGGATGTCATGTGTTTAACACGAGCCTTTTGTTTCTCATCACTGCGTGGTGGAAGATTTCGGTCCACTGCGCGTCGGTGGCTGGCGCCGTGGCGACGCTCACGTTTGCCCATCATCACGTGCCGGGGACTGTGCTCGACACGGGCCTCGTGGAAGGCCCGCTCCTGGGCGGAGGGGTCGTGCTCGTACTGACAATCCTCTGGGCACGGGTGCGAAGCCGGGCGCACACGCTCGGGCAGGCGGTGGCCGGAACGGGACTGGGGCTCGCTCCTTACGTGGAGCTGTTTGCCCTCGCGCAGTGGATAGAATTGTAGCGGAGCCGGTCGCATGCTCTGTCGGGCTCTCGGCGCACATTCTGTCCGGCGCGTGCTCTCCGCGCGCCGCCCCGAGCGCATCTCGGAGCCATCCCCTGTGGTACGATTGCCCCGAGGCCCTGGAGCACCGTGGAACTTTCGGGCGGCAAATCGAATCACATGGTGTTGCTTTGTTTCCCAACACCCGAGACGGCACGCTGACCGCACCGGTCGTCTGGTTTTCCCGACCCTTCGTCGCTCTGTTGACCAACCCGCCCGTGTCCTCTGCTCGACTGATACAGTTTTCATCGCCCCTCGAACACACTCACTTTTCTGCGATGCATCTGTCTCGTGTTTTTCTGCTGGGGGTGTGTTGTCTGCTCTGGTCCGTGTCCGCGCAGGCCCAGACGTGGGGCACGGTTACGGGTACGGTCACGGATTCGGTCGATGGAAAACCGCTGCCCGGGGTCACAGTCCTGGTGCAGGGCACCGACTTCGGCACGGCCACGGCGGCGGACGGCCGCTATCGTCTGGAGCTTCCCACGGGGCGCTACGTCCTGCGCTTCTCGGCGATTGGGTTTGCGACGCACGTCGACTCGGTGACGGTGACGGAGCAGGGACCGACCCGGCTGGATGTGACCCTCCCCTCTACCATCCTGGAGATGGAGGGGGTGACGGTGACGGAGGCGGAGGCCCCGGACCGCCCCGGCGTGTACAAGGTGGACCCGGAGGACGTGCAGAACATCCCCACGCCGTTTAAGGACGGCTTTCGGGCCCTCAAGAGCATGCCGGGCGTGGCGACCAACAACGAGTTGTCGCAGCAATACTCGGTGCGCGGCGGCGGGTACAACGAAAACCTCGTGTTCATCAACGGCTTCGAGATCTTCTTCCCCTTCCGCCCCCGACAGGGCGAGCAGGAAGGACTGGGACTCCTTAATCCCGCCCTCGCGTCGGACATCACGTTCTACACCGGCGGCTTCCCGGCGGAGTATGGAGGAAAGCTCTCCTCGGCCCTCGACGTGCAGTACGCGCAGCCCGACGACCAGCCCCTCAGCGGATCGGTCGACGTGTCGACGCTCGACGCCGGGGTGCATGCGCAGTCGTCGGCCCTCGACGGAGACCTGGGATGGGCCTTCGGGATGCGGCGCGCACAGCCGGGACGCTTCTTTGGCACCCAGGACCTGAAGGGCGACTACAGTCCGCGCTTCACGGACGTACAGGGCACTGTCGACTACCGCATCTCGGATCGGGTGTCGATCGAGGCCCTCGGCATCTGGGCCGACAACACCTTTAAGCTGGAGCCTGAAAAACGGACCACGTACTTCGGGGTCATCAGTCTCGATCCAGATCGCCCCTCTGACTTCAAAGCACTCCGGGCATCGCTTACCGGAGGACGAAAGGATGGATACACCACCACGTTTGGGGGCGTGCGGCTCAACACGAAGATGACCGATCGACTGACCCTCAAACACGACTTTGCGTACTTTGGCACCCGGGAGACGGAAAACTTTGACATCAAAAGCGAACAGCGGGTTTGTCAGGTTGACCCGACGGGCGGAGCCAACGCGGCGAACTGCTTTCTCCAGGGGAAGTCTACGGTCACGCGGTTTGCCGACAATGCGGTGGAAGTGGAGCGCCGCACCGGACGCGGCCGCTACGAGTGGACCCTCGGGCGGCAGGTGCTCGAGGGCGGCTGGCACGTGCGCGACCTCCACTTCGACGACCGGCTCAACGAGAGAACCATCATCGAAGGAACGAACCAGGAAACGCTCCAGCCCGAGCGCATCCGGGTCGACAGTGTTCGGGACCGGGCTACGTTCAACGAACAACAGGTGGGGCTCTACCTGCAGGACGCCGTGGACGTGCTTCCTACCCAGAATCGGCTTACCGTGACGGGCGGCATGCGGGCCGACTACTTCTCGTTCAACGACGAGTGGACCCTCTCGCCGCGCCTGTCGGCTCGGTTCCAGGCCAACGACCGCCTCACGCTCACAGGGTCCTGGGGCATCTACCACCAGAAGCCCACCTACCGCGAATTGCGCGGCACGCCGCAGGGGACAGAGACAATCGAAGAGACGCTCAACCGCAACATCGAGTCGCAGCGATCCATTCAGTACGTGTTTGGAGGGGAGTATTTCTTTCCGGATCGGCGCCTGTACCTGCGGGCGGAAGGGTACTACAAAGACCTGGATGACCTCATTTCGTACACCATCGAGGACGTCCGCGTCAATTATTCCGGCAAGAACGATACCTACGGATACACCTACGGCCTCGATCTTCAGCTTCGGGGCGAGTTTGTGCCGGGGCTTGAAAGCTGGTTCAACTACAGTTACATGGTGTCCCGAGAGCGATTCAAGAAAAAGGTTCTGAACGGGTACAGCCAGACCAAGCGAGAAAACCGTCAGGGTCTTCTGCCCCGTCCTGCCGATCAGCGACACACCTTTTCGGCCTTCGTTCAGGACTACGTGCCGGGCGACAAGTCGTGGAAGCTCCACATGCGCCTCCTGTACGGGAGCGGGCTGCCCTACACGCCGACCAATCCGGGGCCGGAGACCGACAGTGGGGTCCAGACGCGGATTCCGGGGGAGCGCATGAGTGGGCGTCTCCCGGCCTACCGGCGCGTGGACGTGGGGGCGACGAAGCGGATCCAGGTCGCCAAGAACGGGATCGGGGGGCCCATCAACCTCGAGCTCACGATCGAGGTGCTCAACATGTTCGACATGGACAATACGGTCGACTACCGATGGACGCGAAACTTCGAGCGCGTCCCGAAGCGGCTTACGCCCCGTAGCCTCAATGCCCGTCTCAACCTCACCTTTTAGCGCATTTCTCCCTCAGAGCACGGCGCCGGGGGCTTGAATCCTGCTGCTCCTACTCGCACTGTTCGCACATGAACCGTCCCCTCCTGTCGCCCGACGACATCGAGGCCGTGGCCCGGCGCTTTGCGGTCCTGGGCGAGCCGGCGCGCCTGAAACTGCTCAGTGTCCTCCGGACGGACGGCGAGCAGACGGTGGGGGAGCTCGTGGAGGCGACCGGGTTTCGGCAGTCCAACGTGAGCAAGCATCTCGGCATGATGGCAGAAGAAGGTCTGCTCATCCGGCGACGCGAGGGCGTGCACGTCTACTACGCCCT
>JBDGQM010000061.1:5345-9164 GCA_042219065.1 Salinibacter sp.
CTGCGGTCGTCGCCTGTCAAGGCAGCGTCTCCTTGACCAACTCACAGCACTGAAGTGCGACCAATCGTCGCAACGTTAAAACGTTGAACGTTATGGGTTTACGGAAGAAATGATCGATCTCGGACTGCCGCCTTCAGGTCATTTGCGCGCCGACACGATGAAATCAAAACGGGATCAGTCCTCGGCAAACGCGTCTTCGAACCCGGCCTCGGCGGGAGGAAAGTCGACGGCGCGGACTTCACCGAGCGCCTCCGCGGCCCCGTGCTCCCGGTCCATGCCGCTGTCCTCCCATTCGATGGAGAGGGGGCCGGCGTAGCCCATCCGGTTGAGGCGGCGGATGATGCCCTCAAAGTCGATCTTGCCGCGGCCGATGGAGCGGAAATCCCAGTAGCGGTCCTCGTGGCCGAACGGCAGGTGCCCGCCGAAGACGCCCGCCGCCTGCGGCTCGTCGGCCCACCCCACGTCCTTCATGTGGACGTGGTCGATGCGGTCGACAAACTGGTCGAGGAAGCCGAGGTAGTCGACGCCCTGATAGCCGAAGTGGCTGGGGTCGTAGTTGAAGCCGAAGGCAGCATGGCCGTCCAGGGCGTCGAGCGCGCGCTGGGCCGTGCTGAGGTCGAACGCGATCTCGGTCGGGTGGACCTCCAGGGCGTACTGCACGCCCGCGTCGGCAAAGACATCGAGGATGGGCGCCCACTGGTCGGCGAACGTCTCGTAGCCGTCGTCGATCATGGTCTGGGGCGTGGGCGGAAAGGCGTAGAGGAGATGCCAGACGGGCGAGCCGGTGAAGCCGGTCACCACGTCGACCCCAAAAGCACTTGCCGCCGCGGCGGTGCGCTCCAGTTCCTCGATGGCGCGCCGCGTCACGCCGTCGGGGTCGCCGTCGCCCCACACGCGCTCCGGCAGTACCGCCTCGTGCCGTTCGTCGATGGGGTCGCTCACGGCTTGGCCCACCAGGTGCTGACTAATGGCCCAGACGTCCAGGTCGTGCGCCTCCAACTGGTCGCGCTTTTTGCGGACGTAGTTGTCCTCGTTGACGGCCCGGGCGACGTCGAAGTGATCGCCCGCGCACGCCAGTTCCAGGCCGTCGTAGCCCCAGCCCGCGGCCTTCTCGGCGAGCGTGTCGAGCGGCATGTCGGCCCACTGGCCGGTGAAGAGGGTAATGGGTCGGTAGGACATCGCAAAAGCGGAGGAATAGGAATGAGCAGGGAAACGACACTGAGGGTTGCCTACGGGCCTACAGGGACCACTCCCCTCGGTAGTCCCGGCGCAGGTACTGCTCGGCCTCGGGCGCGTTGGGAATCTCCATGGACCGGGGATCGTACCGGACGGGCGTTCCCGCCTGGAGCGACACTACGCCGAGAAGCAGAGTTTCCGTCAGGGGCGCCGCGTAGTCGAACGAGCACGTGGCCTCGGCCTGTCCCTTGCAGGCCTCGACCCAGTTCATCTGGTGACTCGTGCCGACGCGGGGCAGTTGCTGTGGGGCATCGCTGTATTCGGCTTCGAGGCGCTTGGGGTAGAGGCGAGGGTTGCGGCCGTAGGTGTCGTACATCAAGATCCCCTCGTCCCCGATCAGGATCGTTCCGCCCCACGATGGCGGCGGGCCGTCTTCGCCCTCGTCGAGCTCTCGTACCAGCGGCACCCCCTCCGGAAGGGCCTGAGGACGAGGCGGCAGAAGGCCTCCGTCGTACCAGCTCAGTTGGACTGGGTCTCGTCCGCCCCGATTGAACTTGTAGTGCACTGTCTCGGCGGTGGGCCAGGAGACACGCTCGTTCCCCTCCGTCCCGAAGGAATTCGATGACCCCCATACCTCGGTCGGGTAGTCCAGGTCGAGGGCCCAGAGGGCATGATCGATGAGGTGGGCTCCCATGTCACCGAGCGCCCCCGTCCCGTAGTCGAGCCATCCGCGCCAGTTAAACGGATGGTAGGCCTCGTGGTAGGGCACCTCGGGGGCAGGACCCAGGAAGAGGTCCCAGTTGACCCCGTCGGGGACGGACATCGACTCCTCCGGGCGAGAGACGCCCTGCGGCCACCAGTTTGCCGGTCGGTCGGTCCAGGCGTGAATCTCCTGCACCGAGCCGATGGCTCCGTCCCACACCCACTCGATCGCCCGACGCCCGTCGGGATGGGTGTGCCCCTGGTTGCCCATCTGGGTGACGACGTTCGTCTCGTCGGCCGTCTCCATCAGCACGCGCGCCTCCCGGACGGTTCGCGTGAGCGGCTTCTCGACGTAGACGTGCAGCCCGCGTTCCATCGCCTCCTTCGCCGCTACGGCGTGGAAGTGATCGGGCGTCGAGATGAGGACGCCGTCGAGATCGTCCTCCCAATCGTCAAACATGCGCCGGTAGTCTGCGTAGCGGTCGGCGTCCTCGTACGCCCGGTGCAGCGCCTCGTACCCATCCTGGATGGTTCCGTCCCCGTCGCGCAGCGACTGGTCGACATGGTCGAAGTCGATGTCGCAGACGGCAACGATGTTCTCGCTGGTCATCGCGTTCATGTTGCCGGCGCCTCGTCCCCCGACCCCAATGCCGGCGACGTTGAGGGTGTCGCTCGGGGCCTGGTGGCCGGCACCGCCCAGAACGTGGCGCGGAACCACGCTGAGGCCTGCAGTTGCCAGGGCCGATCCTTTCAAAAATGTGCGTCGATCCATCGTGTTAGTATCTGTGATTGAACAATCGTGGGAAGCGGAATGCCGAAGGCGTCGCAACCCAATGAGACGCAGCGGGGCGCCACGTGCGCACAACTGCTGCGCGCTTAGAGCTCTTTGATCTTGATGTTGCGAAAGTGAGCCGTGGTCCCGTGATCCTGAAGGCCGATGTAGCCCTCATGCGCGTCGCCAAACTCCGGGTGACCCTGAAATTTGCTATCCCGAATCATCCGGTACCAGTCCTGGGTCCACAGCTCATACTCCAGCACTTTCTCGCCGTTGAGCCAGTGCTCAATGTGTCCGCCTTCAGCGATGATCATGACCTGCTGCCACTCGCCGTGTCCGGAAAACGTCTGCGGCTTGGCCGGAATCAGGTCGTAGAGCGATCCGGCCTTTCGGTTGCCATTCTCGCCTCTGTTCGCGTCTGGGTGGTTGATGTTATCCAGCACCTGCATCTCCGGGGCCGACCAGTAAATGGGCTGGTCGTCCTGCTCGATGGCCCGGTAGAAGATCCCGCTGTTGCCTCCCTTGGAGATCTTCCACTCCAGCTTCAGGACGAAGTCGTCGTACGTATCGGTCGTTACAATATCCCCTCCTGAGCCGCTTACGTCTCCGTCGGAGCCCTGAATGGTGAGAACCCCATCATTGATCGTCCAGCCCGATTCGGGAAAGGCCTCGTCGTTATAGCCGCGCCATCCCTCCGTCGTCTCTCCATCAAACAACAGTTCCCAGCCATCGGCCCGTTCCTCCGGGGTTAGCGTATTTTGGGCATCCATATCCTGAGCGTTCGCCGACATGGGAAAAAGAGCGATGGACGAAAGCACGAGAAGGACAATGGTTGTTCGGATTGTACGTCTTATCATCGTGGGGTAGGGGATTTGGGGAAGAAAAGAGTTCAAAGCGTTGAGAACCTGTTTGTCGATCAAGAAGAGACGATCGACAGTAAGCACTTTCACTGCACAGTGCAATTACATGCTCGGAGGCGTATAGGAGGCGTCCACCCAGGCCTGTTTCGCGCTGCTTTCGAGGGCCGTGTGGATGAAGTGCACGCCGGTGGCGCCATCCTGCACAGTTGGAAAATCGAGGGTCCAGGGCTCGGGCTCCGTCCCGGCCTCGTGGGCCGCGATGGCGTGGGCTACGCTCCGGTAAATGTTGGCGAAGGCCTCGATGAA
>JBDGQM010000061.1:9264-12306 GCA_042219065.1 Salinibacter sp.
GTGGTCGTCATCGGCTTATCGCAGATGATGTGGACCCCCTTTTCGATGAAGGTTTTCGCGACGTCGTAGTGCAGAAAGTTCGGGGTAACGATGGAGACCGCATCGATGCCGTCGGAGCGCTGGGCTTCCTTCTTGGCCATCTCCGCGTAGGAGCCGTAGACGCGATCCGGGTCGAGGTGCAAGGTTTCGCCGTGTTGCCTCGATTTGTCGGGGTCGGACGAGAAGGCGCCGGCGACGAGGTCCATCTCGCCGTCGAGGGCGGCGGCGGAGCGGTGCACGGCGCCGATGAAGGCCCCGGGCCCACCGCCCACCATGCCGTAGCGAATCTTGCGGTCGAGTGCCATAGCGACGTGGGTCGGACGTTTCGGAAGCTGGTGAGAGCGGTGCGGTCGAGCATACTCAACGTATGCGTCGGCGCGTAGAAAGTGCAATCCGACGCTACGCACGTGCGGTGCAGGCGCCCCGCCCCGCGACCGCGCTACCGGTCGGCCCCCGACGATGTGCCGGCGGCCCACCGAAGTCCGCCGAGCAGATGTTGCCGAAACAAGGGGGCCTGATAGGAGGCCTTGGTGTGTCCGCCGGCCGTGTACCAGGCCCGTCCCCCATCAAATTCGTGTTTCCACGCGATGGGATGATCGTCGCCCATGGTGCCCCCCTCGTAGGTCGCCTCGTCGAGGGTGAGGAGCACCTGCACCGAGTCGCGCGGACTCGAGTCGAAATTGTACCACTCGTCGCGCCGCGTCCAGGCCTCCGGCAGCATGCGGGTCGACGGATGCGACGGGCGCTCGACGCGGACCACGGCCTCCTGAATCTCCGGATGACCGTCGAAGTACGCCCCCACGAGGCGTCCGTACCAGGGCCAGTCGTGCTCGGTGTCGGAGGCGGCGTGGACGCCGACGTATCCCCCACCGTCGCGGATGAAGCGGCGGAGGGCGTCCTGACCGGCCGGCCCGAGCACATCGCCGGAGGTGTTCAGGAAGACGACCACGTCGACGGCCGAGAGGCGACCGGGGCGAACTGCGGTGCTGTCCTCCGTCGCGGTCACCTCGAAGCCGTACTCGTTCGCCAGCGTGCGGAGCGCCCGGACGCCGTCCGGGATGGCAGCGTGGCGGTATCCGTTCGTCTTGGAGAAGACCAGGACCGAGGCGTCGCCAAGATCCTGCGCGGCGGCGGACGGCGGCAGGAGGGAAATGCCCAGGAACAGCAGGCCGACCCGGAAGACGAGGCCGGTGGAACGTCGCAGGGGGGGACTGCTCATCATTGCCGGGAGCGGTTGTTCGGGGGGCTTGGGGGTGAGGACGGGCCGGAGCGCTCGCTCCGACGGGCGGGCTATGCCTCCTTGAAGCCGGCCTCGACGGCATCGGTAAAGTGGACGGCCGCGTCGCTGTAGATATTCACCTGGTTGGCGCGAAACACGTCGCTCGCGATGATTTGCGAAGCCTCGCTCCAGGTGCCCGTCCGGCGCAGGCGTTCGAGGACGTCCCGGTACGCGTCCCCGTCGCCCTGGAAGAGCTCCCGCACGTAGACGCTCCGGTTGGACGTCTGCTCGTGCCCGAAGACTTCCCGTTCGAGGGCGGTGAGCGTGGGGTCGTGGCTCGGCTCCGCGGGCGTAGACTCCGACCCGGACCCGGACTCTGGCTCGGACGGGGACCGCGACTCGGAGGAATGCTCCGGGGCGGAGGTAGACTCCGTCGGGGACGACGAAGAGGTCGAGTCGTACTCCGGGCCGGAGGGGGACTTGCGGGTGGAGAACTGGGTCCAGAGGGGCTGTGAGTCGTCCGTCTGCTCCTCCTTGGGCGCGGGGCGGCGCTGGGAGGGATCCTGCTCAACCTGGAATTGCTTCCACATGGGCGTGGCCGCGTCGTCGGCCTCATCCGAGTCGGACTGCGTAGGGTCCGACGCCCGTTCTTGCCCCTCCGAGGCGTGCCGGAGATCCGACGGTTGGGAGTCTGCCGTGGAGGCTTCGGATGGGTCCGGTGCGGACTCGGTCGCGGTCGATTCAAGCAAGTCCCGGAGCATATGGCGGGACACGGCGGCCTCCCGGTCGTGGGGGGGCAACGCGTCGAGGATGCGAGGCGCGTTTTTCTCCTCGAAGAAGGTGCGCAGGACCGGCAGCGGGATCTGCTTGCGTCCGTTCGCGTGCTGGGCGGTCTCGAAGAGGGGATCCAGCAGGCGGAGCCAGCGGTCCGTGTCGAAGTCGGCCGTCATGCGCTCGTCGACCCGGCGGAGGATGCGCTCGACCTGGTCCTGCTCGAAGGCATCGCGGTCCCGTTTTTCCGCGAAGGCCTCGACGGCGTTGCGCAGGTAGTCGTATGGACCGAAGAATCGCATGCGCCACTGAACATGGTCGACCGGGACGGCGGCGGAGGCCTCCTCGAACACGAACGCAGTCAGCGTGGGAACGGGACGCACGAGGTACTCCGTGGTGCGCCGGGTGGCCATCCGGAGCGTGTCGGTCCACTGGGCCTGCGGGACCCGCAGGTGGTCCTCCATTCGGTCGAGGTAGGTGCGCGTGGCCTGCTCCATGTCGGGATGGTCGTAGCGGACCCACTCGGTGCGGGCGCGGCGGAGATGCCGCTCTTCCTGCCGGTGGTGATGGCGCAGGAGGTGGGTCAGGTAGTGGCGCACGGGTCCCGGCATCGCGTCGGGGGTCCAGTCTGTAGCCGCATAGGCTTGGTCGGGCGGAAAAGAGCGACGCAGGCGCTCGTAGAGGGCATCGGCGAGCGAGTTCGTAGACATGGCGGAATGGCGAATGGGGGAAGACGCGCGTTCGTTCACAGCATGTATACGCGGGTGGGACCGTAGGTTTTCTGAATGACGGATGGGGGACCGGGCAATCCCATGTTGAGATTTTCCTTTGCGGTATGGAGGCGCGCCGGCCGCTGATGGGCGAAGCTGCCGGCAGCGTACGGGCGAGAGGGCGCACGGGAGCATGAATACATTGCTCAAATGAGAGAATTGCCGGCTCTCCAGGTCAGTCGAGACGTGATTGCTGCGGTGGGGGAATGTAGTGGGCTGTCAATCCTCATTCTTTAGGTATGG
>JBDGQM010000062.1:0-6607 GCA_042219065.1 Salinibacter sp.
CTGATACTGCGAACCGCTCTTTTTCGAACTGCTCCGTTCACGAATCAAAACGCCTTCCTACCATGAAACTCGGAATGATTGGACTCGGCAAGATGGGCGCGAACATGGGCCGCCGCCTAATGCGCGACGGCCACGAGGTCGTTGGCTTTGACCTCGACGAGAGCGCCGTGCAGGAACTTGAAGACGACGGCGCCGAGGGGGCCACCGCCCTCGACGCGCTCGTCGACCGGCTCGATCCGCCCCGCGTCTGCTGGATGATGGTGCCGGCGGGCGACGCCGTGGACGCCACCCTGGACGACCTGCTGCCGCACCTCGACGACGGCGACATCGTCGTCGACGGCGGCAACTCGAACTACAAAGACACGCTCCGCCGCGCCGACCGCGCAGACGAGCACGGCCTGCACTACGTCGACGTGGGCACCTCCGGCGGCGTGTGGGGCCTGGAAGAAGGCTACAGCATGATGGTGGGCGGGTCCGACGAGGCCGTCGACCAGCTCCGGCCCGCCCTCACCACGCTCGCGCCCGGCCCGGACAAGGGATGGGGCCACATGGGCGAGGCCGGCTCCGGCCACTTCGTCAAGATGGTGCATAACGGCATCGAGTACGGTGTGATGCAGGCCTACGCCGAGGGCTTCGACATCATGAAGAGCAAGGACAAGTTCGACCTCGACCTGCAGCAGGTGGCCGAGACATGGCGCTTCGGCAGCGTCGTGCGCTCCTGGCTGCTCGACCTGACCGCCCGCGCCCTGGAGGACGACCAGGACCTGCCCGACATTGCCCCGTGGGTCGACGACTCCGGCGAGGGCCGCTGGACGGTGAAGGAGGCGATCGACCTCGACGTGCCGGCCCCCGTCATCACCGATGCGCTCATCTCGCGGCTCGACTCGCGGGTGGAGGACTCCTACACCCACAAGCTCCTCGCCGCCATGCGCAACCAGTTCGGCGGGCACGACGTGAAGGAATCGGAAGAGTAGCGCACCGGCCTCTTTCCACCTCAACCGGGCCTCCCCCAATGCGTAGATGAAGCGTGCAGGCGCAGCGGTACACGGCCGCCCAGGCCTCCACGCCTCCGGAGCCGCTGCCCTCCTGCGATACGAAATACGCAATACGAAATACGCAACACGCAGCCCATGTCTGAGATTGACCCGCACCTGTTCGTCATTTTCGGGGCCACGGGCGACCTCACGAAGCGAAAGCTGATCCCGGCCCTCTACCGCCTGATGCAGGACGAGGACGTGGCGCGGCACTGCTACGTCCTCGGCACCGCCCGGTCCCGCTGGTCCGACGAGAAATTTCGGGACGAGGCCCGGGCGGCCCTCCGCGAGAAGGGACACGCGGACGAGAAGGTGTCGCAGTGGTGCGCGCGGAACCTTTACTACCAGTGCCTCGGGGCCGAGGGTGACGACTACGGCGGCCTCCGCGACCGCATCGAACAGATCGAGCGCCACCGCGACCTGCCCGGCAACCGCGCCTTCTACCTCTCCCTCCCGCCCAGCATCTACGGCCCAGCCGTCGACGGGCTCGGGCAGGTCGGCCTCAACACAAGCTCCGGCTGGACGCGCGTCGTGGTGGAGAAGCCGTTCGGGTACGACCTCGCGTCGGCGCGGGAGCTGAACGAGCAGGTCCACCGCCACTTCGAGGAGAACCAGGTGTACCGGATTGACCACTACCTGGGCAAGGAGACGGTGCAGAACCTGATGGCCTTCCGGTTCGGCAACGCGCTCTTCGAGTCGATGTGGAACCGCGAGCACATCGACCGGGTCGAGATCACCGTGTCCGAGCCGCTGGGCGTGGGCGGCCGCGGCGGGTACTACGACCAATCGGGCCATGTGCGCGACATGGTGCAGAACCATCTGACCCAGCTCCTGACGCTGGTGGCCATGGAGCCCCCGTCCAGCATGGACGCCAATGCGATCCGGGACGAGAAGGTGAAGGTCCTGAACGCGGTGCAGCAGCCTACGCCCGGACGCGACGCGATCTTCGGTCAGTACAAGGCCGGAACGGTCGGCGGAGAGCCGGTGCCCGGCTACCGCGACGAGCCGGACGTGCCCGCGGACTCCGACACCGAAACGTTCGCCGCGATGCGTCTCAACGTCGCCAACTGGCGGTGGCAGGGCGTTCCCTTCTACCTGCGCACCGGCAAACGGCTGCCACGGAAGCTAACCCAGATCGCTGTGCGGTTCCAGAGCGCGCCCGTCTCCCTCTTCCAGGCGGACGGCAACCCCTGCGTGCCCCAGGAGGCCGACTGTGAGGCGCCGCCCAACGAGCTGCTCATCACGCTGCAGCCGGACGAGGGGTTCGATCTGCGCTTTGAGGTGAAGGCGCCCGGCAGCAGTAAGAACGGCACCATGACCCTGGAGACGCAGCAGCTCAGCTTCTCGTACGAGAATGCCTTCGGCCCCGTCCCCGACGCCTACGAGACGCTCATCCGCGACATCATCGTCGGCGATCCTACGCTCTTCGTCCGCGCCGACGAGGTGGAGGCGTCGTGGCAGCTTTACGCCCCCCTCCTGGAGTCGGACGCACCGGTCCACCCATACGAGGCCGGCACCTGGGGCCCCGACGCCGTGGATCAACTCCTCTCGTCGTGGTCCTCAACCGGGCGCGAGCCGGCCTCCCGCACAACGGCGGACGCGGCTGCGTAGCGCCCTCGTTTCCGGAGCCGCTGCGGGACGAGTCCCCCCGAACCGCGTCGCCGCGCATGTCCCCTCCATCCGGACTACCGACCACCGGCGACGCCCCTCGGCCCCTCTTCTCTGCAGCACGATCCTCTCCGATCCATGACGCGCCCCCCAAGTGCGCAACCCGCAACCCCCACGCCCAACTCTTCATCCAAAACCCGTACCGATGCGTGCGGAACTTCATGAACGGGGTGCACCGACCTCGAACGAGAATGCCCTGGCGGAACAGGGTTGAGTATGGGAGTGCGGGCGTATGGGCGTTTTTCTCCCGTACCCACATACTCCCAAACGCCCATCCCCAGAGCCTTCATCTTCAGAGATTGCTGCACGGCTCGGCAACGTCCAACCCTCAACCCCAAACGCTAACCCCCAAACCAACATGTCCTACGACCTCATCGTCATCGGCGCCGGCCAGGGCGGCGGACCTCTCGCGGGCACCGTCGCCGAGGACGGCCACGACGTCGCCCTCCTCGAACGCAGGCACGTGGGCGGCACGTGCGTGAACCGGGGCTGCACGCCCACCAAAACCATGATCGCCAGCGCCCGGGTGGCCCACCTCGCCCGCCGCGCCGAGGACTACGGCGTGCAGGTCGGCGACGTCTCGGTCGACCTCGAAACCGTGCGGCAGCGCAAGCGCGACATCGTCGAGATGTTTCGGTCCGGCAGCCGCCGCGGCGTGGAGGAAAAGGAAAACCTCGACCTGATCGAGGGCGACGGCCGGTTCGTCGACGCAAACACCGTCGAGGTGGCCCTGGACGACGGCGAGACGCGCACCCTCACGGCGGACCGCATCGCGATCAACACCGGCACGCGCCCCGCCATCCCGCCCATCGACGGGATCGACGAGGTGGACCCCCTGACCTCCACCTCCATCATGGAGCTAGGCACGGTGCCCGACCATCTCCTCATCCTGGGCGGCGGCTACATCGGGCTCGAATTCGGGCAGATGTTTCGGCGGTTCGGGGCCGAGGTGACCATCGTCGACCGCGGTCCCCACATCCTCGACCGCGAAGATGCCGACGTGGCCGAGGCGCTCCAAGACATCCTGCGCGAGGACGGCATCCGCATCCTCAACGAGGCCTCCATGACGGCCGTCGAGGACACGAACGGCACGATCACTGCGCACCTGGACGGCGACGGCGCGCCGGACCGGATTGAGGGCGACGAGCTTCTGGTGGCCGCGGGCCGCCGCCCCAACACCGACGCCTTGAACCTGGCCGCGGCGGGCGTCGACACCACCGAGCGCGGCTACGTGCAGGTCGACGACCGCCTCGCCACGACCGAGGACGGCATCTACGCCATCGGCGACGTGACCGGAGGCCCGGCCTTCACGCACGTCTCCTACGACGACTACCGCGTGCTCTGCGACAACTGGCTCTACGACGGCGACCGCTCCACCGCGGACCGGCTCGTGTCCTACACGCTCTTCACCGATCCCCAGCTCGGGCGCGTCGGCCTCACCGAGGAGCAGGCCCGCGAGCGCGACCTGGACGTAACGGTGGCCCAGATGCCGATGACACACGTGGCCCGGGCCCTGGAGGTAGACGAGACGCGCGGCCTCATGAAAGCGGTGATCGACTCGGCGACGAACCAACTGCTCGGCGCAGCCATTCTCGGCATTGAGGGCGGCGAGGTGATGTCGGTCCTGCAGACCGCGATGATGGGCAACCTTCCGGTGGATCGGCTCAACGCCGCTCCCTTCGCCCATCCGACCCTGGCCGAGTCCCTCAACAATCTCTTCGCCGGTCTCGACCTCGGGCCCTCCGCCGGACGACCGCGGTGCGACGACGCAGACGACGAGTCGTAGTGGCCGCACCGGGGTCTCCTCTCATGTTCTGGGCCGATGTCCTCTTCTTCCCTGCCGTCTTCAGACGCCGATGAGGCAGACCTGAACGGCACGCCACAACCGCAGCGCGCCGGCTCCGTCCGAAACATCGTCGTCTCGCTGCTCCTCAGCGCGCTCGTCCTCGCCGGGGTCGGCTACGTCACCTTCGACGCCACGGCCTTCCGCCAACTCATCCGGCACCTGCGGCCGGGGCTCCTCGTAGCGGCCACCGGGACGGCGGTTGCGCGGCTCGGGCTTGGGGGCTGGCGCCTGCGCCAGGTGTCGGAGGGGCGCCTCAGCATCTGGAGCGGCACGCGCGGCCAGCTCGCCTGGGACTTCTTCTCCAGCGTCACGCCGTCGGTGGTGGGGGGCGGCCCGGTCGCCGCCTTCTACGTGGCCCGCGACGAGGACCTGGCCGTGGGGGAGTCGGCCGCCCTCATGTTCTTCTGCGTCCTGCTGGACCAGCTGTGGTTCCTGGTCGCCATTCCCCTGCTGGTCCTGGCCACCTTTACGATCAACCTGCTCCCCGACGTGGCGGGAACGGTGGGCCTGTGGGGACTGCTGGCGTATTTCGGGGGCATGCTGGCGTGGTCCAGCATCTACGCCTACGCCACCCTCGTGCGGCCCCGCCTGCTCGTGGAGGTGACCGACTGGTGTTTTCAGTGGCCCTACCTACGCCGCTTCCGCGACACAATCATGCAGGAGATGCGCTCCTACTTTCGGCGGGCGCGGCACCTTGGGAGCCGGTCGGCGTCGTTCTACGCCCACGGCTTTTTCATCACGGCCCTCACCTGGCTCGCGCGCTACGCCCTGGTGGTTCTGGTCGTGCGAAGCGTCCACGCCGCCGACACGCTCCTCCTTTTCGCCCGGTCCGCCGCCATGATGCTCGTGGGCCTGATCATGCCCACCCCCGGCGGCTCCGGCGGCCTCGAAGGCCTGTACGCCCTCTTCATCGGCCCCCTCATGCCCGAGGCGCTCGTGGCGCCCACGCTCCTGACGTGGCGCCTCCTGGGCTACTACCTGTTCATCGCGCTCGGGGCGTATCTCTTCCTCCACCAGCTCCAGCGGATGCGGGCCGACGCCGCCCCCGCCGAGGCGGCTAAAACTGAACCGTAAAGCCCACGCGGTCGGTGGAGACGATGGGCGTATATGTCACGTCGCCTGATGCCGACGGCGGCGACGATACGACGCGCCCGATCAGGTACCCCAGCGTGCCCCCCACGGCCACGTCGGTGAGCCAGTGATCGCCGCTGTGGACGCGCTCAAGGCCCACGGAGACGGCCACCCCGTAGGCCGGCACGGAGACGTACCAGCGATCCGCCTCGTGGGCCAGCACCGACGCGATGGCGAAGGCCCGGGCCGTGTGTCCCGACGGCATGGAGGTGTGAGTAGTCGCCCCGTCGAAGCTGCCCGGCTTTCCCGCGATCGGGCCCTGCCCGACGTACGGCCGCGCCCGGCTGAACAGGCCCTTGGCGAAGCCCGTCACGAGCTTCGTGTACGCGACCGCCTCCAGCACCCGGACGGACGCCCGCGTGACGGAGCGGCGCTGGAGGGCGAGGCCGCCGGCCGCCAGCACGCCCGCGGTGCCTAGGGCCACCGGGTCCGGCCCCGCGCGGTCGTACCAGCGCCCCGGCGTCGCCAGAAGCCCGGTGGTCGCCGACACGGAGCCCGAGGAGCCGTCGAACCGGCGATGGACCGGTCGGTCGAGGACCGACATCGCACTCACCACGACGCCCGAGGTCCCCAGCGCGAGAAGCTGCTGAGAGGACGATAGCGAAAACGGCGCCTCCGCGATGGTGAGGGCATTCTGCCCCATCGACCGGAGCGCCGGGACCCATCCCCTCGGGTTCGAGTCGACGGCGGGGTCCGGATCGGTCAGCTCGCCGGGCGTCTGGGCAGATACGCACGGCGGAGCACCGACCAGGACGGCGATGAGGCAGACGAGCGCTGCGTGAGATCGCGCACAAAAACATCTTCCGGCAACGGAGCGCAGGGGCACGGCGGTTGCGAATGGACTTAAAATTACCAACGTTGAGCAATGGGTCAGCCTGATTCGTATCGGTGCGCCACAGAGTGGACTGTCAGTACTGATTCTTGGTGT
>JBDGQM010000063.1:0-3040 GCA_042219065.1 Salinibacter sp.
AGAAATCGTCCAACAGGTCGTTCGGTTGCTCCGCTCCGGGAGTTGGTAAGCGAGCCATGCATAACACGATCACTACACCTGAACCCGGGCTGCTGCCGCTTTCCGTAGGTGCTGGTAGACGGGTTCGACTTCGCTGGCCAAGAGTGACGGACGCGGTCGTATGGATACTTCGCCGTACGTTGCAGTTCAAACGGGGTCGATAACAACTGAGCGGCTTCCCGCCCGGGTCAGGTGAGTTTTCTCGTTATGCCAATCCGTCCATCCCGCCCTTTGGCTCGCGGTTTGCTCTTCTGCGTAATACTACTTTTATAGTACTACGCAAGTAGTATAAATCGAGTCCCCTCCATCCATGCGGTTCCTGTTCTCTTTACTTCTCGTTTTCTTCCTCGCTCCTGATGTCAGTGCACAGGGCCTGGGCCAGGGCACGGCGGAGGCGCCTGTCACCGAATGGCCCTCTGCTGATGCCGACACGATGGGCCTCAGCACTGAGGCGCTCCAGGCGCACCTCGAACGCTGCAAGAAGTCGGACGCCTTCGGATGTCTTGTGGCCTATAAGGGACACGTCGTGCAGGAATGGTATCGGATCGAGCATCGGAATCCGTTTGTTGACACTCGCTCGGCCGTCAAGTCGTGGACCGGTCTGCTGACCGGTATGCTCATCGCCGACGGGGCCATTGACAGCGTCGGCGTACCGGTCGCGAAGTGGATTCCCGAGTGGACGGCAGGGGCGCAGGCCGGCGTGACGATCCGACATCTCCTCACGATGACCTCTGGACTGAGCGACCGCACTGGCAATCGCATGACGATTCCGCCGCCTGACTCTGCCACCGCTGCAATCATTCCATCTGGTCCTGGTGTCGTTGCGGCAGAAAACACAACCGGATACGTCTTCGATCTAAACCTCGACTTTCCGCCGGGGAAGCGCTTCTCCTACAGCAATGCAGGGGTGCAACTGCTCTCTCCAATCCTGGAACGAGCGGCCGGGATGCCCCTCGCCCGCTACGCCCGGGAGCGCCTCTTCGGCCCGCTGGGGATGGAGAACACCCGTCTCATGGTCGACGAGTACTACAACACCGTGACGTTCGGGGGCGCCGAAACCACTCTGTCCGAGTTCGCTCGAATCGGTCAACTGATGCTCAACGACGGCACGTGGAACGGGACGCAGATTGTGCCGGCCTCGTGGGTGGAGCGGTCAACGACCCCGATTCCCCAGATGAGCAATTATGGCTTCCTCTGGTGGATTGACAAGAAGCGGGGGAATTTCGCCGCTACCGGAAGCCTCGACAATGTCTGCATCGTGTTTCCGGAGCTCAACCTCGTCGTCGCCCGCATGCAACGTGATCTGCAGCCGGATGCTGAGGTACGGTATCAGAGCGTAGAAACCCTCAAGCTGCTTCGGCGGATTGTGGAGGGCGATTCGTCCAAATGAGAATTGAAGAGACTCTTCCCCATGCCGACTGATCAATCGTGGCTCGCCGTCGTCGTGTTCGTAGGGAGCCTGCTTGGGAGCCTTCTGCTCGGCGGGTGTGCAAGTTCAAAGCACGCCACGCCCGGCCTGGACACGCGCCTCGAAATGGCTCGCACATACTCCGCGCAGGTCGACGGGGACGCTCTGCTTGTGTGGATCGACGGAGAACTCGTCCTTGAGGACTACCCCGGCGATTATGACCCCACGGAGCCCCATATCGTGACGGAGATCAGCGCGTTGTTCCCTACGCTGGTGCTGCTAAAAGCAGCGGGAAACGGGAAATTGGCCCTCGATGATACGGTCGCAAAATTCCTTCCCGAATGGAGGGGCCACCCTCAGAAGTCAAAAATTACCGTTCGACAGCTTCTGCGCCACACAAGCGGACTCCAACCTGGTGACTTTGACGCGCCCCCGACCTACGAGGAGGCGATCGAAGCCCCCATCGTCCACGAACCCGGCACCGAATTTCGCTACGGCCCAACCTCGACCCAGGTGCTGGGCGCTCTCATTGAAGGAACTCTCGGTCGGCGTCCCGTGATGAAGGAAGAGCTGTTTCTGCCCCTCAACATCCCGGGGGGACGCTGGGTCGCTGTAGGTAAGACCGAAAATCAGCAGTCTGCCCGGGGATTTACCCCTCGCCTCTTCGACGGCGCCCACCAGACGCCTCGTTCACTGCTCCGCATTGGTCGCCTTCTGCTCCAAAACGGACGCTGGAAGGACAAACAGATCATCAAGAACATGAAGCCGCTCATCCAGCCTGCGCCCGCGAGTCCAGGATTCGGGCTCGGCGTGTGGCTGAACGTCGAGGTGCCCTCCCCAGACAGTAGTGGTGCTGGAACTGAATTCTGGAGGCCGGTGCCCGAGCGCATCATGCTCCCCCGCGGCCAGGAGCGCCTGATCTACGACGGAGCACCGCGGGATCTGTACACGGCTGCCGGGCGCTACAACCAGCGGCTCTACATCATTCCTTCTTTGGAAATGGTCGTCGTCCGGCTCGGACGAGCGAACCAAAAATGGAGTGACGCAGAATTTTTGGCTCGCCTTCTCGATGGGCGTAGTCTTCACGGATCGGCTGCACAGGGCAAAGGAGGAAGATAAAGCATAACCCTGCGCTACAGCTGAAAATGGGCACGGGCCGTTTTCAGGCGAGGGCAGCCGGGCGGGTTCGGCGTCGCTGGTCGGGAGTGGTGGCGCCAGCGGATGGAAACTTCGGCCGACGACGTTGTTTTGACGCATCAGATTCTGTTAGGCGTTTTCCTGCCCATTTCAGCTGAGCTTGATCGTTATGCCTTCTCGCACTTCCCTCAATCTGCTAGTGGACGAGAGACCGGATCATGAGTAGCGCGACGACGGACGACCTCGCCCGCCAGTTCATCCAGGCGTGGCATGCCGGTCATCGGGATGTCGTCGACGAGCTCGCCGCCGACACCCTGACCGTGTCCTACACGCACTTTCCGGAGCCCCTCCACGGGCCGGAGGCGCTCACGGAGATGCTGCCGCAGCCCCCCGGTACGGTCCCGACCTCACCATCGAGATGGATGAGGTGGGGGCGGGGGGCGACCGGGCCGTCGT
>JBDGQM010000064.1:0-6957 GCA_042219065.1 Salinibacter sp.
TGTACCGGATCGACGCGGGCAAGGACACGCACTGGGCGCTCGACGAGCCGGACAAGGAGCGCATCCTCGACGAGATTCGGAGCGACGGTCGCAACCCGAACGTCGACATCCAGCGCTTCAAGGGGCTCGGCGAAATGATGCCCGACACGCTGAACGAAACCACCCTCTCGCCGGACGGACGCCGCCTGCTGGAGGTGGACATCCCCGACACCGAGCGGATGGTGACGGAGCAAACCATCACGGAGCTGATGGGGCGGGACAGCTCGGCCCGGTTCGAGTTCATCATGAAGCACGCCGCGGAGGCCGACGAGTTGGACGTGTAAGAAGCTGTTTGGTGGACTGTCTATGGCCTGCGACTTCGCGGATCTTGTGCAGCCTGGAAACTACTCGGTCACTGCGTTCCCAGCGCAGAACGGGTTCTGCACTCGCCCGGTAGCGCTGCTACAGGGCTCGTTTGGGCCCCGTTCGTGCACGTCGCCCGCTGTGTCTCGGCTGAATATCCATCCACCAAGCAGCTTCTAAGGGCGCCTATTGGCCAACGGCGCGCCGAAGCCCCCCACAGACGAAATAGAGGCTCCACGCCCCCGCTTCTGCCGCACACGGGGCCGATACCGTCTTGGTGTCATCGTGTCGGCTCGGGAGTAAACCGATGGCCGACGCTCCCCTTCTCCCCGCCAGGGTTAAACATTCTCCTGCCGCCGCCGAAAACCATTGCGGGCTGTGGAGCAAGCGTTTCGGGCCCCCTGACACGATGCAACCACGAAAACCATGAGTAGGTGAGCGAGGCGTTGTACCGCTTCGTGCCGACGGAGTCGCGGAATGCATCTGCGGGACCCGGCTCAACCACGAACGGCGATGATTGCGGCCTTCGACGCACTTTCGGGGCATCAGGCCCAGGCGTACGCACATCCCTGGCCGACATTTCTGTCGACCTCCGCAGCGAACAGGTGATCCCCGACCGACTCGATCTCACGTGAATACATCCTTCAGGCCTTGTGGAAACGCGTGACCTGGACATCACCTTTCCGACCCTTCCGTCCACGATCTCGAAGGTTCAAGAATTCATTGCGTCCGGCCGCACCGATCCGGCGCCCCTCATTGAGATTGTGAAGCAAGATCCCTCGGCGTCGGTAAACGTGCTCCGCCGGGCCAACTCCGCGTACTACGGCGTACGACGGGAGGTTGATAGCATCGACCAGGCCGTTCGACTCCTGGGATACGTCGAAATTTCCTCCATCGTGATGATCGATGGGGTCCGTGAACTCCGCGAGGACTTCCGCTCGCATCGGGACGTGCTCACACGGATCGCCCACACGGCCACGTTCACAGGCCGATTTGCCCGGCGGCTCCTCGACCGGCTCGGGGCCCCCGACGAACGGGTCCGCGTCGCGTTCGCCACCGGATTTATTTGTGGAATGGCTCGGCTGATCCTGCTCCACCTCGTCGCCGACCGGTACGAGTCGCTTGCCGAGTCGAGCGACTTGCCACTGCCGGCCGCCGAGACCGAAAAACGGACCTTCGGCGAGAGCTACCGCACTCTCGCCCCACAGGCGTCGACGCAGTGGGGATTGCCCGAGCGGATCAGCGAGGTCCTCAACGTCGTTGCGGGGGCGGAGGAAGAGGTGGATGCCTCCCAGAAAACGCTTGCGGTCGCCATCCGGGCCGGGAGTGACATTGCGCGCCAAGATCTCGAAGACGAGATGGACCCTGAGGGTCGGCTCGACGAGATCCAGAACCCCGCCGTCAAGGATCTTGTGGGGGTGGTTGCCGAGGAGGCCTCTACCTACGCCGAGGAAGTCGGCAACTTCTGATCACGGATGTCCGCGGGCGGCTGGCGATCAGATTCTCGAACCGGCGATTGATCTTGCGCATCTCCCGGTCGACAGGGAGGCGTTTCGACCATAAAGCCCGTGCCCGACAGGGGATCTCATCGCGCGTGCCCCCCAACCCGTGGGGCGGTTCGCTCGACGTAACCGGTTGCCCGCGGAGCCCCCTGTAGCCTATCCGCCCACGAACAAGAACCCAAACGCCCCGAAGTAGAGCACCAGGGCGAGGAAGCTCTCGAAGCCGATCCCGAACGCCCCCCGGCGCTCCCGGCGCAGAAGTCCCATCAGCAGGATGCCGGCCAGAAGAAGCGTAAGGGCGATGATGAACACCTGCTGCTCGGTCATGGCGTGGTAGATGGATCCCTCCCGGTAGCCGACGTCCGAAAACGCCACGAACAGGACGTCGAAGCTGTTGCCGCCGATGATGCCTCCGACCGCCAGGGTCAGCGCCCCGCGGCGCACCGCCGCCACCGACGTAACCAGTTCCGGGAGCGAGGTGGACACGGCCGTAAAGAGCCCACCGACGAGTCCTTCGGAGAGCCCCGTCCGGGCGGCCACCTGCCCGCCGGTCTTGGCGATCACGTATCCCGCGGCGCCGACGATGAGAGACAGAACGATGAACTCCCCCCAGAGCCTCGGGAGGGAGGTCGTCCCGTCTTCCATCTCGTCGGTGTCCTGGCGCGTCTCGTCGGTTTGCCGCGCCTTCCAGTACGGAGTCGACCGTGCCTCGGCCACCAGGTGAATCCCGTAGAGGTAGCCCGCGACCAGAAGTGCGGAGGCGGGGTGGACCCCAAGCAGGCCGAGGTTCGGGCCGGCCATGCCGAGCAAAGGAATGGCCAGGAGGGTCGATAGCAGGGCGCCCTGCAATAGGTTTTCGATGGAAGCGGCGGCGTGTTCGAGGTTTGCGGGCCGGTAGGCCATGTCGGCCACGGCGAGGAAGACGGTCTGGGCGGCGATCCCGCCAATGGCGTTGCTGATGGCCAGGGACGGAAGGCCGTCCACCGCGGCCGTCACGGACGTGGTGATGCCGGCAATGGAGGTGGCGCTCCCGAGCAACACGGCCCCGAAGATCGCTTCCCCGAGGCCGGTCTCGTCGGCCAAGCGATCGGCAGACCGCGTCATGCGCGTTCCCACCACGGCAACGAGGAGGGCCGAGGCTCCAAACGCAGCGGAAACCACTGGAAAGGAAAGAGTGTCCCAGGCAACAAACTCCATCGGGCGTCAGCGGCGGAGGAAAAAGCAGTTGCACAATCCACACACAGTCCCGCCCTAATTGTTGAGAACAGCAGGAAAATGCTCGGCGTGCCGGCCTAGCGGATTGGAGGTGAGAACCCGAGACAGAGCGGCCCTGCACTGCGGCCTGCAGCCATGCGCGAGCCGTGTGCGGTCTCACCCTCCCGGCAAGACACGAGTCGGTCCCTGTCGCAGACAGAGCGCCCCTACGGAGTCGAACCTGTTCCCTCCGCCGTCGAAATTGCCGGCATGCCGGCACCATGGCAGATTTGTTTCTGCAAGTTCAAAAAAGAGACCCTGCAGGGAGAGGGCGAACTTTCTGCGCTCACGACTCTTTTCCAGTGAGGGAACGTGGAGGAGCCGAGGGGGACTGTCTCGGGTGCTCTGGTCCCGACACACCGGCCGCCAGCGAAGACATCAATCTCGATCGGCGGGGCTAAGGGAAGAGCAGGTCTGAGGGGCGTCCCGCTGTGAAGAGATGTCCCATCGAGAAGAGTCTCGTTATGGGACCGTTTGCCTCGGCGCGAGCGCTTTACGCACAGGTCCCATGTTCACCGATGAGTTTACCAATGAGCGGCGACGAGCCTAGCGGGTCCGGTCCGGAACCACGCCGGGAGGAGCCTTCTGCTGAAGCCACTGCCTCCGAGGAAAAAGCTCCCGCGGCCCCGCCTCCACCGGCGGCCGGCGCCACCTGCCAGAACTGCGGGACATCGCTCGCGGGCGAGTACTGCCATCGCTGCGGGCAGCGCGACCTCCCTCAGCTCCGGCTCCGCGATCTCGGGCGGCACTTCCTGGAGACGATCCTCGATGTCGACGATCTGGGAGCGGGGCTCCGGCGGACCTTCATCGAGGGCCTGCGATGTCCCGGCGCCCTCGCCCGGCAGTACGTGGATGGAAAGCGCAAACAGTTCGTGAGTCCGATCGGCTACTTCTTGATCGCAGCCACCCTCACGTTTGTCGTCTACGAGATTTTCCAGGCCGAGTGGGTTCAGGGGCATGCTGAGTTGATGCGGGTGCAATGGAAGGCGCTTGGCGTAAGTCCCGACGAGGTTTTTGGCGAAGGATCCCCGCTTCGAGAGCGCTACGGATGGACGTCTGCGTCGGACCTTGCAGGCGCGCTGTTTTCGGTGGTTCAGCAGATCCAGACGTACGCCATCGCTTTGGTGTGTCTTGTCGCGGCGGGGGTGTTGCGTGGGCTGTTCTCCGGGCCGACCTACGCCGACCTGGTGGTGTTTGAGCTCTACACGGTCGCGCAGGCGGTTCTGGTACAGGCACTGCTGGCGCCGGTGTTGCAGGTCTGGTCGTCGGCGGCCATCTTTGCCGTGGGTCCTGTGTTGCTGATTGGCATGCACCTGTACTCGGGCCCTGGCTTTTTCGAAAACGGATCGAAAAGTTGGGTGGTGCCTCCCCTCGCCGCTGTAGCGGCCCTTGTCGTGCAGGTTGTGCTCGCGCTGGTCGGGGGGGGTGTCTGGGCATCGGTCTTCCTGTGACGGGTGCCCACCGGCCCTGCCGGCACGCCAAGAAGCCCCCCGCCGTTCACCCGCCGCGCCGGACCGTCTCCGATGTAGTAGCGCTCGGCTGGAATAATTGCTCTCTGGTGCTAAGCCATTGGTACGATTGCAGCGTGCGTGCAGCGACGCGACGACAACCGACGCGATCCGGAGCAGAAGGGAGGGAAGCACGAGATTGCCGAGTGGAGCCGGCCCCACGACGGGAGTCCCCGACGCTTGCCAGAGACGGCAGGAAGGACGATGTCCTCGTGCGCCTGCCCGCCACTGCCTGCCTTGTGAAACGCCCGTGGAATGACGGGGAACCAACAGTTGCGGACGGCGCCCTCGTGAACCTGAGCCTGTGCTTTAGGTATATCCGTCAGCAAGACGTCGGTATCTAGGCTCGTAGCTCAACCTGGTAGAGCAACGGACTCTTAATCCGTGAGTTGGGGGTTCGAATCCCCCCGGGCCTACTATCCTATTCCCGTAACTCTCTGTCAAACAGGGGGTTACGGGGTTTTTATATTGTATTGGGTGTGTCGACCGTAAAACGGGATCGTGGAGCAGATGCATAGGCACTATTTCTTTTGGATGCCGAGCGCGGTGTACGTGAAGTCCTCGCCCTCGAACGTGAAGGCAAAGCCATCGTCCTTCGGATCGGCCCGATAGGCTTCTCCATTGTCCGGACGGTCACCGCGGTCAAAGTGGTAGGGCGAGAGCGTCAACTCCTCGACGGAGTGACCGAACGGGGTCGTCATCTTGCGCGGGAGAGCGACCACAATTCCTTCGTCCCCAAGTCGGGTTTTGGGACGCTCGCCGGAAAATCGATTCTTATCCGCTCCAAAGCGCTGATTCCGATCAATCACGTTATTCAGAGCAGCGAGCACGTCCTCGCGCTCGGACTCACGGACGGCCTGCGCGTGCTTCTCCCATTCTGACTCCGTACCAATTGCTGAGAGCTTGTCCGGATGGGTCGCCTCCTCCACAAGTGTCCGGTTTTCCTCCGGAATCGTGAGGGATGTCTCGGATTGCTTCCGGGTTCGAAGCGCGTTCCACGTAGCCTTGATCATGCGGAGGTCCCCGTATACCGACCCGAGACCGGACCCGGCATCCCCCTCTCCGCTGTCCGGATCGATCGACGCTTTGATGTTGGGCGTTGCCGGGGTCAAGACGACGCAGTGCGGGTCGCTGTATTCATATGGTCGCTGTCCCTGGCGATCATGGCGGTGGAGGCGCCCGATGCGTTGCAGGAGCACGTCCATCGGGCACAGATCCGTGATGAGCAGATCCGCGTCGATGTCCAGCGACTGCTCGACCGTCTGGGTGGCAATGGTGATGACACTGCCGTCGGTGGGGCGGACGATTCGCGCTTTGCCGTTTTCCTCAATCTCATCCTTGGCGTAGAGCGTTTCGACTCGATTGTCGAGACACTCTCGGTTGGCAGCGCGGTAGGGCGTGGAAATTTCGCGTCCATCTTCAATCTTGCCGTACACCGCCTCGATTCGGTCGTCGAGTTCCTCCCGGTCGGCGGCACAGTACCGGGAATGGTGGGGCGTCGGAATCTCGCGCCCATCATGCTCGATTTGCAGAGCGTATTGCTCGTCGATCTCCTCAAACAGACATTGACATGCCTTCACTGTATTACGAATGACAAGCACGTGTGCACCGTCCGCGGCTGCCTCCTCGGCGCATCGAGCGATTTCTTCCGGGTTCCGATCCATCCCTCAAGTGCAAACGACACCTCTTTTTCGTTTTCGCCCGGCGCATCCGGTTGCTCAAGATCAACGAGCGTCGACCCGTCTACGTGCGTCAGACGAGGGTACTCCTGATCCTTGGCGTCGTCGAAATCCGGCACCTCCTCGCCGGTAAATTCGGCCCGTGCCTCCGCCCCGAGCGTAGCCGACATGAGCAGAGCGTGCCCGCCCATGTCGTGGTGAAGGGAAAGCACCCGTTGCAAGAGTTCGTTCATGTAGGCACTGGACGCGTGCACCTCGTCTACCACGAGAAAGCTGCGAGCGAGCCCGGCGAGGCGGAGGTGGGCGTGCGACGCCTTCAGGGTAGACATAAACACCTGGTCGATCGTACCCACAGCAATCGGTGAGGCCGTGTAGCGTTTGCTGGACTCCGCTGCCCAGTCGCGTGCTGCAATTTCTTCTGATCGATTGTTGAAGCGGGTGCCTTCATCATCGTCTGCGTCTAAGTAGACCCGGGAAAGTACGTTACTCTTCTCGCATCCGAAAAACCCTTCGTGAGCGCGTCTCCCGACTGCTGTCGGGATCAGGATCTTTTCAATAATGAGCACTGCCTAAAGGCGAAAAGATCCCGCATCGGGGTGCGGGATGACTACCTGGGTTTTTCGGATGCGTGGCTAATGTTTTTCCTTTGACCCACTTAGGTATCCAGGCACG
>JBDGQM010000065.1:0-15068 GCA_042219065.1 Salinibacter sp.
AAGCCTCATGCATCCCGGTCCGCAGAGAATCGGGCGACGAGGAATGCCCTATACGGGTCGACGCAGCAAGCGAACAAGAGGTGCACTCGAGGTAGAGGCCCGTTCAACTCCTCCTGGCACACCGCCGTACGCATCGCGAACTGCGGGTGGAATGCGAATGTCATCGCAGAGCGTGATGCCACAGAGCAGGCGAGCCTCATCGGTAGGGCTGTGCGACGGGAGGTCGATGGTAGGCCGACGCATGACAGAAAACACGGACCAAGGGACGCAAACGACCGGGTACAGCAAGCCATACGTCCGATGTATGAGAGCGGTTCGAAACCGAGTGCTTTGGACGTGTCCGCACTGCTGGGTAGTTTGCGCGCGCCGGGGGACGAGCAAATGTAGAGCGAACGCGGAATTGACTCCCTGATCGGTACTCTGGAGCGCATGAATATTCTCTTTCTGGTCCCCGACATCCATGACCTGCAGACCGGAGGCAACGTCTTCAACCGGCGGATCGTGGAGGCGCTGCGTCCGGAGACGTCCATTCAGGTCGTGTCCTGGGCACCGGAGGACACTCCGGCGTCCGGGCTCGATCTGTCGGGGGCGGGCGTGATCCTGGTCGATAGCCTGCTTGCCCGGCACCCGGCGGCGATTCGGGCCGTGGCGGAGGCGCGCCCGAGCGCGACGGTCGTCCTGCTCGTCCATTACCTCCACTGCGTCGACCCGCACGCGGCGGACTCCGAGGCGGCAGCGGACGAGCGCAGGACCCTCGACCCCGTCGACGCGGCCATTGCCCCGAGCCAATTCGTACGGCGGGCCCTGATCGACGAAGGGATGCCCGCCAATCGAGCATCGGTGGTGCGGCCCGGCCTCCACGAGCGCTACCGGGACCGGTTGCCCGCACATCTCCCCCAGGGACCGCCCCGCATCCTCACCGTAGCCAATCTGCTGCCCGCAAAAGGACTCCGGGCCTTCGTGGAGGTGCTTCGTGACCTGCGGGAGTTGCCGTGGACGTGGACCCTCGTGGGCGACGCGTCGCTCGATCCGGAGTGCGCCGAGGCGGTCTTCCGTCGCCTCTCGGCGGCAGGGCTGTCCAGTCGCGTCGTGTGGACCGGGCCGGTCTCGCCCGGCGCCCTCCGCGTGGCGTACGACCGGGCCGACCTGTTCGTGCTCCCCTCCCGCTTCGAGACGTGCAGCCTGTCGACCCGGGAGGCGATGGCCCGCGGGCTGCCGGTGGTGGGCTACCGAGGGGGCGGCATGCCGGAGAACGTCGGCGACGCCGCGGCGGGGCACCTCGTGCCGCCGGGCAACGACCAGGCGCTCCGGGCGGCGCTGCGGTCCCTCCTGTCGGATCCGATGGCGCGGGCGCAGAGGGGCAGGGCGGCGTGGCACCGGAGCCGCGCGTTTCCGACGTGGGAGGAGGCGGGCTCCCAATTCCGTTCAGCACTTCAAGCCCTCGCTCCTGCCGAACACTGAGGCGGACTCGGACGGAGTCCTGTCCAAACTCGAATTCGGGGGGCACGGCACTCAAGCAAGGCTTTTAGGACGCCTTCGGCTCTCTTGTCGTCGAGTAATGTCGGACGCCGACTTCCGCACCCGCTTCGATAGCTGCCTCAGCCTGTTTGTACACCTCCTCAGACACGTCCTCGTCCAGGTAGGCCTCGCCACACGCGTTACACACCTCGGCGGGAACGCCCTTGAAGACAATGGTGGCTCCATCTCGCTCCAGGGTCAGGGTCGTCGTCCCTTTGCGCAGCGAACCCGTCGGGCAGAGTGGACATGGGGCGTCTTCCATCGAGGGGCTTGGCGTATCCGAAGTATCGTCAGTGGTTTCCATTGTTAGTTTTCTTCCGAAAGTCGTCGCTCCTGCGCGTGAGCGCTGAGTTTGAGGCGGCTGTTCATCGGCCGCGGTCGGTGAGTCCACGTATCCTCAGTACACTGCGACATTTGCGAATACGTAGGATCCGCGCGAGGCGTTTCTATCGCACCAGCAGCGACGGCGACACCCCCTCGGGCCGCAGCGGCGGAAGGGCCGTCGTGTCGGCCGCCGTGCCGCCCCGGTCGTGCGCCGCCAGGAGGCGGACGAGGAACGAGTAGAGCCCTTCTTGCCGCAGGATCGGACTCTCGTCGGTCGGGGGAAGCCCGTCGGTAAACCCGTGCCGCCGGACGCGCTTCACGAGCGTGGAATCGGTGCTCAGCACGTGGAAGGGAACCGTGCGATCGGTCGTCTCGACGAGAGGCGGCTGATGGTCGCCCAGGAGAAGCACGAGGCTGCCGGGCGGCGCCTTCTCGGTCAGGTACTCGCGGAGGACGCGCCACTCGTGGGCCACGTGGCGCAGGTAGCGCATCGGCGTGGACTGGTCGTAGATGAGGGGGGCTGTCACCGAGTCCGGCAGGAAGACGGGCGGGAACGACTCGGCGTTCGGGTGGGGCGAGCGGGTCGCTTCAGTCTGCTCGTTGAATTGGCGCCAGTCGTCGAGGTAGGGCGGGAGGCCGTAGTTCCAGAGCGAGTGCGAGTCGACCGTCTCGAAGAAGAGGAAGAACGGATCCTCCGACGGGGCCAGATAATTCTCGTGCGTGTAGTGCAGACTGTACTGGTCGGGGGCGTCGGCGAGGCCGTAGGACGGGCCGCGGTAGTTCAGGTCTTTTCGGTAGATCGTCTGATCAAAGCCGTAGAGGTTGCGGACCGGGAGCCCGGGCCGCTCGAAGGTAAAGGGCTGGAGGGCGAGTGTGCGGTAGCCCTGCCGGTCGAGAAAGCGGACGAGGTGGGGAATCTCGGCGTCTGCGCGCAGCGCTTTGTCCTGGAACTGGTTGTAGAGAAGCTGCCGCTGGACCCGCACGCCCGTGAAGAGCGACGCGATGGAGAGCCACGAGCGCCCGCCCCGCACCGGGATGTCGCAGCGCGCCGTGGCCCGGTGCCAGCCGTCCGCGGCGAAGACGGAGTCCGTGCGCCGGATGAGGTCACGGTACGGGCCTCGGAGCGCCGGATGGGTGTTGAGGGTAGACCCGTAGGACTCGATCATGATGAGGTAGATCGGCGGGCGCCGATCCAGCGAGAGCGTGTCGTAGGCCGCGTAGGCCGAGTCGACGGGGGCGGTTTGCAGCGAGTCGAGCATGTCCTGCAGGCGGAGCGAGGCCTGCACGTTGGCCACTGCGCGGGTGACGGTGGTCCGCACGCGGGTCCGGTCGTTGGAAGACTGGTACGTGAGGTTGACAGGCCCCCACTCCAGGGCCGGCCCCACGGCCACGACCAGCGGCCAGGCCACGAGATGCACGGCGAGCAAGAGGCCCCGACATCCGCCGTGCCGTCCTGCGCGCACCACCGTGCGCAGGCTCCATGTGACGAGGACCCCGATCCCGAGGACGGCGAGGAGGGCGAGAAGCGCGATGCCGCCCGTGCGCCACGACCAGAGGTTGAGGACGAGATAGCCCAGATTGTCGAGGAACTGAAGATCCTCGTACAGGATGCTGCTCCGCCGAAAGGCCGTGTACACGACCGCGTCGTACACCTCGTAGAGCAGCAGCGCCGCGACGCCCACTCCGGCCCCGGTGCGCGCGGCCCGGCTCCACCGCGTGCGGCCCGCGTACACCACGATCGTGATGAGCACCAGCATCTCCACGGAGAGCGGGAAGTACGGGCTCCGCGGGAGCGGGGACACCAGGGCCGGGAGGAACGGACACAGGGTGAGGATCCCCCACGCCCCTGCGAACCGGGCCAGCGTGCGGCCGGGCGCTGAGAGGGACGTGCGCCATCGAGTCGACATCGGCGGGGGGCTGCAGACAACGAAGGGCGGACCGTGGTCGGGGGAAAGGCCGTCTCCGGCCGATTCACGGCTCCCCGAACGCCCACTGTGGAGCAACGATCCCCCAGAGCGACTGCCCGAAGGACGTCACCAGCGCCGCCGTCGCCACGGCTACGACCGGACGATACAGGCTCGGGTACGGAAGAAACGACAGAAGCAGAGCACACACCATGCATCCGTACACGTACCGGGCCAGTGTAGAGCGCGTCTCCCTGTTCTGCGGGGTGGGGAGAAGAAAGACCAGGACGACGAACCCGTAGCGCAGCAGGCCCGCCCCCAAAATCCAGGCGGGAAGAGGACCCTGGACCGTCGCGATTCCGCAGAGGAGAAGGAGGAAGAGGGCATCGCTCTCCTTGTCAAAGAACGCCCCGAACTCCGACGAGAGTCCGCGTCGCCGGGCCAGCCACCCGTCGAGCCCGTCGAGGGCAAGGATCAACAGACTGAGTGCAATAGGTGCCGCCGGGTGTACGGAGGCCGCCGGGAGCAGGAGGCCCAGCAGCCCGATCCGGGCGGCCGTCACGACGTTCGCGGCCCCGAAGGAGTCCTTCGGCGTCCAGCGCCCACGTTTGACCACCACCAGGAGTCCCAGCATGGCCCCGCCCACGAGAAAGAGCGGAGCGAGGGTCCGGAGCCACATGGCGCCCACGGCTGCGAGAAGCACAGCCACGGCGTTGGCGAGCGACCAGCGCTCGATGGGGGGGGTCGATTGGGCACGGGACGTGGGCGAGAGCACGAGGCGTTGCATTGCTCTATGTGGCGTAATTTGGAAGAAAGCACGCCTATACGCAACGACGGATTCCCGGTCCGCCGATTCGTAACGGGTCTGCTTCATTCCGGGCGCTTTCGGGAACGACGAAGGTCCGGTGAACATCTACTAATCCCTGTACACTGTGGGTCTGCGTATGATTGTCCCGTAGCATATCGGTTTGTCATGAGTGCCCACGCCGCATCGGCCTGCACGCCGTCTCGATGCTCGTGGAGATCGCGAGCGGTTCTCGCCGTGTGGATCGTCGGGGGACTGCTTCTTTGCGGAGCGTTTGCCCCCAGTCAGGCCCAGATTGAGACGCCCGAGATCCAGCAGTTGTCTGCGTCGGCGCCGGTCGAGGCGGGGGTGCGCCTTCTCAACGAGGGGCGGGCCGAGGAAGCAATTCCCCTCCTGCGCTCGACGCTGCGCACCGACTCGGCGCGCATCGTCCCGTCGCACGGCGCCGTGGCCTACTGGCTTGGGCGGGCGTACGACCGGGCCGGGCAGTCCGACAAGGCACGGGCGACCTGGCGCAGTGGACTGCAAGCCCTCCGGGCCGTTGGGCAGTTCGACGCGCGCCTCGCCGACGCCTACCTCCGACACCTCACGCCCGAGCGGCTTCGGGGCGAGCGGCTTTATGCGGTAGAGGTCTATCGGTCCCTTCTTCGCCGGGTGGGAACGGACACCTCGGCGGCCGCGCGATCACTTTTCCGGCGCCGCGTGGCCCAGCTTGCGCCCCTCATGGCGGACTCGGCGCTGGCCCGAGTCATCAAGCAGGACCGCTCCGCCCCTGCAGACACGTGGACCTTCCGGCCCGAGGCCGGCACGTCCCTCGTGGAGTGGTGGCGCGGCTTCGACCCGCTCCCGGCCACCGATACGAACGAGCGCCTGGAGGAACACATGACCCGTCTGGTGCAGGTCCAGCAGAACTTTGGGTGCGCGGCGCGGGTCAGCGGGCTCGACGATCGGGGCGTCGTCCAGCTCCGCTTCGGCGACCCGTACAAGCGACGCTCGCTGAACTACAGGGATGGAGAGTTCTTCCAGGAGGTGTACCGGTTTGGGGTCAACGTGCCGCCCTCCAGCTTCCCAGAGAGCGAAATCTGGCTCTACACCCACATCGATGACTCCGGCTTCTACCTGTTTGCAGAGGAGGACACGTCGGACTGCTTCACGATCGCGAAGGCCAATGAGCTGATGCCCTCCTACCTGACACGGCAGCGATCCAACTCGAAACGGGGGCTCAACATTGCTTACTCGGCCCTCATGGCCATGCGCGCCATCTACCGCGAGCTGGCCCTCTACCACATCAACTTTAGCAGCCGATACGCGGAGATTGCCAACTACGCGAGCTGGCAGGAGATGCAGGCCACGGCGGCTAAGATGAACGACCAATTCGGGGAAGGTGCCTCCGGGGCGCCGGGCCAGCGGTCCGTGCAGGTGGGGGCGGGCGTGGGACAGACCCGTCGTGTCTTTTCGAGCCCGGCCCAGGGGTACGGGTTCCCTACCCAGTTCGTGACGCGCATGGTATCGCGGGCGCGCCAGGAGGATCGCCGGGCGGCCCAGCGGCGCGAGGAGGCCATGCCGCGCCAGCACACGACCCTGCTTGAGGGCTCTGCTCAGCTTCCCGTGTCGGTCCGGACGGCGCGCTTTCTGGAGCGGGACGGCACGACGCGGACGGAGGTGTACTGGGGGGTGCCCGCCGCCGCGCTTCCGATGGGGGAGGCCGACTCACTCGGCGCCTCGCTCCTCACCGTCTCGGCGGTCCAGTACGACGAGGACCGCAGCGCCACCACGCGCAAGCGTCGCCGGTACCCGGTGAACGTGGCGTCGGAGCCCGGGGCGCGGAAGCTCGTGCCCGAGCCCCTCACGTTCCGTGGTACGACCGAGCCTTATCACCTCGGCCTGCAGTGGGGCCAGCACCAGCTGTGGCCCACCGATTCCACGTCGTCCCAAAACCTGCGCATGGGGCCGAGGCGGCGGATGGCGACGGCCCGCGCGGACTCGATGCGGCCGCTCCGGGCGACGGGGCCGCAGGTGGAAATGAGCGACGTAAAGGTGCTGGCTGCCACCGACACGTCCCTCGCCCCCACCATGTCCGCGCAGAACGCACAGCCCTACCCCTTCCGGCGCCTCTCCCCCGACACGCCGCTGCTGCTCTCGTTCGAGATCTACCACCTCGCCTACGACGCCGACGACCGGACGCGCTACACGATCTCGTACGAGGCGGAGGGCGAGACGAAGCGCGGCTGGACGGAACTCTTCCGCGGCACCGACACGCAGCGCACCACCACCGAGATGACGATGGAGGGCACATCGCGCCGCACGGAGGAGATCATCCGGCTCGACCTGTCACAGATCGAGCGGGACGAGCCGCAGGACGTGCGCGTGACGGTGCGCGTGACCGACGAGGTGACGGGGGCGACTGTCTCGCGGAGCCTCGACTTCGTGTTGCAGCCGGAGAACGCCGCCGAGTAGGAAGGCCCTTATGCTGGCGCTCACTCCGACCGATCTCCGATATACTGTGCAGTGGGGATACCCCGCCCGGTTGACGTCACAGTGCCACGTCCGATGCGCATTCCGGCGCTTGCGATCGAGATCGTACCGGAAACACCTCCGAACCTATCTGAGGAGAGATTGTCGTTCGAAGGGCGGTCGCGGATGAACACGTTCTGGTCGAATACGTGAAGAAAAGCGTAATTTCACCTGCTCTTCTCCTCCACATCACGTCCCGTCAGCTCGCGATCGGGATTTTCTCGTCTCGCTTGGATCGTCCGGGTTGTCAAAATCGATCCGATGTCCGCCATGGAATTTACGGACTGGCCTCCCCACGCCCCCATCCTCCTCGCCGCCGTAGTGCTCCTCGGGGGCACCCCAACAGGTTTCGGGCCGGGTGCCCCCACCGAGACGGCTTCTGACAGCTCCAGCATGGGATCGGCCCCGCACCCCGCCGCCATGTCGAGCGAGTACGTCGTCCAGACGTGGACGACCGACGAGGGGCTGCCCCAGAACTCGGTGTGGGCCCTCGAACAGACGACCGACGGGGCCCTATGGGTGGGGACCCTTGGGGGAATTGCCCGATTCGACGGTCGCGACTTTACGTCCCACAGTGCGGCATCGACCGCCGGTTTGGTGGGCAACCGTGTACACGCTCTTCAGGAAGGGAAAAACGGGACGTTGTGGGTTGGAACCGAGAGTGGCCTTTCGTTCCGTCGACACGGACGCTTTCAGTCACTGAAAGGCCCATCCTACGTAAAGTCGATCGACGCAGCGCCGACGGCGAGAACAGTATGGGTCGGGGGTTCGGAATTGTACCGAGTCCGGCTAGGCTCTTCCGACAAAAGCAGTGGCCCTCCTGCTGAACGCGTGTCGATCCCGATGCTTTCTGGCCCACCTAACATCCCAGACGTGGAAGCCGTGACGGAAGACTCAGTGTGGGTGGTGGCAAATGGGGAGATGTTCCTCTTCGACGATGGAGATTTTGATCGGGTGCAGGTTCTACCACAGCGAACGACGGACATTCGCCGGGTTGCATCCGGGCTGCAGGGGCGTCTATGGGTGGCCACGGAGAGGGCCGTGTTCGCTGTGCATGGGGACAGGGCGACCCGCTATTCCACACAGGGGAGGGTTCGATCCATCGAAGTCAGTTCCGCGGGGACGGTTTGGGTGACGACCTGGGGGGAGGGGCTTCTCAAACTTTCGGACGGGAAAGCGATCCCTGCGTCGACGGTCGGAACGCTTCCATCGAAGACCACGGCTCTTGAGTTCGATCAGAGCGGGCAAGTTTGGGTCGGTAGTGCCTTTCAAACTGGGCTCATCCGGCTCTCTCCCCGTCTCTTTCATACGGTCGAGGGGCCGACGAAGGGCACCGTCATACATGGTGTGAACACCGACAGTTCGGGGACCGTCTGGGCCGGATCGCTCAGCGGCGTATACCGCATCTCAAAGTCGTCTACCACACAGTGGACGGCTCAGGAGCGATTCACGGATAAGGAAGTGTTTTCTATAAGTTGGGACGACACGGGCAGTCTGTGGTTTGGAGGGGCTAGGGTCTATCGGCGCCGAGGAGAGCGACTCCGACGCATTCAACTTCAGGAGGGCCGGTCTAGAACGCACGTCAGGGCGATATCTACAGACCCTCGAGGAGCGCTTTGGATTGGGGGACGTTCGAGTGGACTTTTTCGGTACCACGAGGAAAAGCTCCGGGAGCTTCTACCGCCCGACTCCCTCTATGCCCCGATTCTTGCGCTTCACTGGGATTCGGAGAACACTCTTTGGATTGGAACGGGCGTAAACGGGGTTGGTCGATACCGGAACGGCTCGGTCACCTGGTACGGCACCGACGACGGGGTACCCTACGACCGGGTCCGAGATGTCCACGAAACAAGGGATGGAACGATCTGGGTCGCCACGTACGGAGGCGGAATTGCCCGGTTCGACGATGGGGCTTCCGGAGCGTCCTTCGAACCGGTTACGCCGAAAGAAGGTCTACCCAGCGGAGCGATTCATGCCATTCACGAGGCGCCGGAAGGAATCTTCTGGATGACCTCGAACAAGGGCGTCTTTCGCGTGTCGCGCGCCCAGGTGGAAGCCGTCGCTGACGGGCGGCGCGAGCGGGTGTACGTCCAGACCTTCGGAACGGAAGACGGAATGCCAGCGCGCGAGGCCAACGGTAACTTTCAGCCGGCCATCGCCGAAGATCCGAGCGGACGGCTCTGGATTCCGACGATTTCGGGACTGACGTTCGTCGATTCGAATGATCCGCGACTGACGGTTCTTGAATCCATCCCGATTCGTATTTCCGGCGTCCGGGTAGACGGAATGTCCCGCCCGCCCGACTCCCTACGGCTCTCTCCGTCGAGCTACCGATTGGCCATTGACTTCGGTGCCACCTCGCTGCGCCACGCCGAGGACCTCTCGTTTCGCTATCGGCTCAACGGCGGGGACTGGACGCCAGCCCGCAGGCGCCATACGGCCGAGTTTACCGCCCTCGATGCGGGCACGCACACGTTCGAGGTCCAGGCCACGTTGAACGGAGAGACTTGGTACGTACTTTCCACACCGCTTCGCTTCACCGTCGCGCCGCACTTCTACGAAACGGGGTGGTTCCGCCTGCTCGTTCTGCTGGGACTTTGCGGCCTCCTGGGTGGGGCCTACTTCTGGCGCACCCGCGCGCTGCGCCGCAGGCAGGAGAAGCTGCGGCGCATGGTCGATGACCGCACTGAACAGCTCGTGGAGGAGAAGAAGAAAACGGAGGCTCAGGCCGAGCGTCTCGAAGCCCTCGACGCCGAAAAGAATCGCTTTTTTGCCAACATCAGCCACGAACTGCGAACGCCACTCACCATTCTGAAGGGCACCTCTCAGGACCTCCTGGACGGCACGTTTGGCGAGCTTCCTTCCCCTGCCCAGCGCCAGGTGGAAATCATGCGCACCAATGTCCGCCGTCTCCACCGCCTCACCGACCAGTTGCTGGACCTCTCCCGTCTGGAGACGACCGATCCAGAGCTGAACGAGGAGCCAACAGAGCTCGTCACCTACCTCCGCCAGACGGTTCGTTCGTTTATTCCCCTCGCCGAACGGCGGGGTCTCGACCTCCATCTGGAAACAACGATCGACACGCACCCCTGCCAGGTGGACCCAGAGAAACTGGAAACGATTGTCGGCAATCTTCTCTCCAATGCCCTCCAGAATACACCTGAAGGAGGCGACGTCCGGGTTACGCTCGACGTTGAAGACGCCGATCCGCCCGTGACAGTTCTCCGCGTTGCCGACACCGGCCGCGGCATCGCGCCTGAGCGCCAGGACGAGGTTTTCGAGCGATTCACCCACGCCGGGCGGGAAGACATCGACCGCAGCGCAACCGGCATCGGACTCTCCCTCGTCCGCGAATACGTGGACCTGCACGGCGGCACCATTGCCCTCGACAGCACGCCGGGCGAGGGCAGCATCTTTACCGTTCGCCTTCCCTTGCCCCCCGCCGATGCGGCCGCCGTTGAATCGAGCGGCCGATCTGAGCCCGATGAGGCGTCTCAGAACGCCCCTAGAAACGAGCCGCGGCCTGCCGGAGGCGACGGTGTGTTGGAGGATGACGACCGCCCAATCGTGCTCGTCGTAGAGGACAACGCCGACGTGCGGGCCTACCTCCGCCGCCACCTAAGCGACACGTACCACGTCGTCGAGGCCAACACTGGTGCCGACGGGCTTGACACGGCCCGAAAGATCGATCCTGACCTCGTGCTGGCGGATCTCATGATGCCAGAGATGGATGGGACTGAGCTTTGCCGGCAAATCCGCGACGACAGCGACCTCGCCCGCACTCCGGTCGTGTTGCTCACTGCACGAGCCGCGGAGGAAGACGCGGTGGCTGGCCTGGAGGCCGGGGCCGACGCATACGTGACGAAGCCCTTCTCGATGACGGAGCTCAAGGCTCGACTCCGGCGACTCCTAAACGCTCACTGGACAGGGTCCGTCAGTGCTCCCTCCACGGCGGACCTCGTTCCCGACGCTGAGGTCACCTCCGCCGACGAGGAGTTTCTGTCCCAAGTGGCCGACGCAATAGATGAGCATCTCTCCCATTCCAACTTTACGGTCGACGACCTTGCCGCCGAGGTCGGGCTGAGTTCCCGTCAGCTCCAGCGCAAATTGAAGCGCCTGACCGACACCTCTCCCGCCGCTTTCATCCGCCAGTATCGGCTCGACATCGCCGCGGAGCTGCTCGAAGAGGACGCCGGAACCGTGTCGGAGGTGGCCTACGAGGTCGGGTTCGGCACGCCCGAGACGTTCAGCCGCCGCTTCAAGGAACGGTTCGGCTGTCCCCCCTCCGAGTATGCCACCGGCTCTCAGGTCGACGCCGACTGACAGACCGACTCCAATCCCCCCTTCGTCTGAGGAGCGTTCACCTCCTGCTTTCCTCTCAGGAAGAGTCGCGGGTCCTTCTCCCGAAGCATTCTTTCCGATAACGGACAACACCTGCTGAGGAAAGAAGGCCCTGTCCCCCGCTCAGGAGTGGCTGTTGTCCCTATCCCGCCCCTCCCGCTTCTGTGCGGAATTGGAACTAGTCGGCTCGCGTGCTCCTCGTCTCGCCTTCTGTCCCCGTCAAACCCGACAATCTTCCCCCTCACGTCCGACATGTCGCGTCTGACGGGGAAGATTGTCGGATTCGTCTACCTGGAGCAGCCTATCCTCCAGACTGGTACTGAACGCAACGACGTTGCTCTTGTCTGCAGGACCGTCGTCGGACTACACTTCGCTTCCTGACGCTTGATCCTGGACCACGCTGCTCATCTCAACGCCAATTAAACTTCTCGAAATAGGTGGTTCACGCGTGGTCCACCTCCCGCACGATCCATGAGAAAGGCCGACTGAGGTCGAAGTCGCCTCCTCACGCGCACAGTTACGTACGTACAAGTCTTCGCCTCTGTTGAATCATGCACATCATTTTTGCTATGCACAAGCACTCTTCCCTCTCGCTTCCCCTTCTTCTTGCCGGGGTTCTTCTGCCATTGCTCATCCTCACGGGTTGCGACTCTTCCGGCAGCAACGAAAATAACGGCTCTCAGAATCAGGCCCCGACGGCCGAGGTAACCGTAAGCTCGTCGATGGTCGACGTGGACACGCAGGTCACCCTCGACGGCTCCGGCTCGTCGGATCCGGATGGCGACAATTTAACCTTCAACTGGACGCTGGACACCCCAAGCAACAGCAGTGCCTCACTCTCTGATCAGAACGCCGAAAAGCCGACCTTCACCCCGGACGTCAAGGGGGACTACGTTGCCACGCTGGAGGTCTCCGACGGGGACGCGACGGACACGGACGACGGCACGGTGACCGCCGAGACGGCAGTCGTAGAAATCAACTCCGACATCGACAGTGACCGGACGCTCACCCCCGACAACAAATACCTCGTGACGACCAGTGTTGAGGTCAACAATAGCTCGACCCTCACCATCGATCCCGGGGTCGAGATCATGTTCGAGAACGACGTATCCCTCCAGATCAACGCAGGTTCGGCCATTGTCGCCGACGGCACCGAGAGCGACCCGATCTTGATGACCGCCACCGACGGCAACGAACAGCAGGGCTGGTGGCGCGGCGTGGGCATCAAATCGACCAACACCAGCAATACCTTCAATTACGTCGAGATCCGCCACGCCGGAAGCACCGACATGAACGGCATTGGTCGGGCCGCAAACGTGGGCCTCAGTGGAGGCACCGTCCAACTTACCAATTCCACGATCGCCGACGGTGCCGGATATGGGGTCTACCTCGACACCGACACCGATACTTTTCAGAGCTTCTCCGGCAACAGCTTCAGCGGCAACGCAAACGCGCCGATGTGGATTCCCTTCGATCAGGTGGGGGCCCTCGATGCCGGCTCCAGTTTTCCCTCGGAGGCTACCGTCCGGGTGTTTGGCGGGAGCTTCGACGCGGCCATCGACAGCGACGTGACGATGGCGGCCCTCAGCGGCGATACACCCTATCGCTTCAGCAGCACACCGAGCATCAACGACGGCGGCACGCTGACGATCGATCCCGGCGTAGAGATGACGTTCGAAAACGACGTAGCCTTTCACGTGAACGGCGGAGGGGCTCTCGTCGCCGACGGCACGACCGACCAGCCGATCACGATGACCGCGACTGCCGGCAACGGGCAGCAAGGTTGGTGGCGGGGACTGGCCATCTATTCGGGCAACACAGGCAATACGCTTAACTACGTCGAGATCCGCCACGCAGGGAGTACCGACATGAACGGGATTGAACAGGCCGCCAACGTTGCCCTCAACGGGGGACCCAACTCAGCAGCGACCGTGACCCTCACGAACTCAACCATCGCCGACGGCGCCGGATACGGGGTCTACTTCGACACGGACACCGACACCTTCCAGAGCTTCTCCGGCAACAGCTTCAGCGGCAACGCAAACGCGCCGATGTGGATTCCCTTCGATCAGGTGGGGGCCCTCGATGCCGGCTCCAGTTTTCCCTCGGAGGCTACCGTCCGGGTGTTTGGCGGGAGCTTCGACGCGGCCATCGACAGCGACGTGACGATGGCGGCCCTCAGCGGCGATACACCCTATCGCTTCAGCAGCACACCGAGCATCAACGACGGCGGCACGCTGACGATCGATCCCGGCGTAGAGATGACGTTCGAAAACGACGTAGCCTTTCACGTGAACGGCGGAGGGGCTCTCGTCGCCGACGGCACGACCGACGAGCCGATCACAATGACCGCCACCGCCGGAAACGATCAACAGGGCTGGTGGCGCGGCGTGGGGATCTACTCGGGCAGCACCAGCAACATGCTCAATTACGCTGAGGTTCGCCACGCAGGAAGCACTGACATGAGCGGCATCCAAGAGGCCGCCAATGTGGCACTCAGCAACACGAACAACGCATTTCTCGAGCTCACGAACTCCACCCTCAGCGACAGCGCCGGAGACGGGGTGTACTGTGACGGCTCGGACGCCACCCTTAGTACGTCTGAGAACATCTTCAATAACATCGCGGGCCAGAACGTGGCGAACTGCCAGTAACCCCTTCCGCTCGGCCGCCCAGCGGGCCGGGAGGACGCTGGCTCCTGCCCGCTGTAGGGCGGTTTCTCTCCTGCCCGTGTCTTCACTAAAACCGATCAAGGAGACGACAATGCCTCAGCGGATTTCGTTCGCGGATCTCTCTTTTTGGCCGACGCCCCCATCGAGCGTCCTGCTTGCGATGCTACTGGCGGTGGGGCTGTGTCCGGTTTGCTCCGTTCCAGTGCAGGCGCAACGCCTCCTCACTGCGCCGACGGTGCAAAAAGGCGCCTGTTTCGGGACCGCTGTTGTGGCGACTGAGGACCTCAACGCGGACGACGCGCCGGACGTGGCGGTGGGTGCGCCGCGAGAAGCCGTCGGGGAGAAAAAGAACGTCGGGCGCGTGCACCTCTTTGGGGGGAGCGACGGCGAGCCTCTCCAGTCGGTCCCCCCGCCCGAACCGAGAATGGGGAGGGCCCGATTCGGAACGGCCCTGGCCCCTCTATCAAATCTCGGGACGGCCGGCTCGCCCGGTCTCATGGTCGGGGCGCCCAGAGACGCCGTCCCAAGAACCGGTAACCGGCCGGGCAAAACGTATGTCTTCGACGGCTCGACGGCGGCACTCCGGTTTGCCCTAGTCTCCCCCAGCCGACGGCGGACAACCGCTTCGGCCAACCCAGTGCAGAACCGGACCACCGTCTCCTTTGCGGTGAAGGAGGGGCAGAAGACCACACTTCACCTTTACAACGTCTTGGGCCAACGTGTCGCCACGCTCTACCGGGGCACGCCCAGGGCAGGAGAATTGAAGACCATCGAACTGTCAGTTACGGACTTGCCCAGCGGAACCTACTTCCTGGGGCTGGAGGCCGGGACTCGAACCCTCACGCAGCGCCTGACGGTGGTGGGGTAACCGCTTTGCAGTCGCCTTTGGGCCATCATCCCCGGGGACCTCCGGTCCCGGAGCGCTTCCCGACTGTTTTCTCCGACTGATCACCACAGCATCGCTCTTTTCACAGATCCCGTTTTCCTCTC
>JBDGQM010000066.1:0-6238 GCA_042219065.1 Salinibacter sp.
GGGGCGAAAGGAGAAGTGCTGGAGGTGGTTTGAATCCTTCTTCAGCCAAAGTTACTACGAACCCCGCCGCAAGAACATGACTGTTCCGCCGCTGGGGGATGTCTGTCCTCAGCTGCTCCTCGCTGCGCCTTCCCGGGAGTGCTCCCCCGGGGTCATCCTCTATTGCTCTCTGACATGTCCGCCTCCGACCTCGCCCTCTTCTCCAACCTGTCGGGATTGAGCAAACGCACGACCTTCTGGGTGCTGGCCTGTATTGGGGCACTGCTGGCCGGAGCCCTGCTCTTTGACGCGTATGCGGATTGGATGCATCAGGACGCTCCGCCTTGGTCGACACTACTGGAGAACTCGATTTTCACCCTCTTGGCCCTAGTGCTCCCGTACGTCGGCTGGCAACTCCTTCGGAAGCGACCAGGCTCCACTCGCCTTCTGGAGGCGGCCAAGTGGACAGTGGCCGGTTGCGCCGGGACAATCCTCCTTTCCGGCCTCGTGATGGGAATCCACCTTCTTCAGCGAAGGATCGAGCCCAGCATCGTCGTTCTCCAGATGGCCGCAATCGGAGCGCTCGCCGGGCTGTGGGTGGGCAGAAGCATCGCTCGGGCCAAGCAGACCGAACGGCAGGTCCAGGGGGATCGAGACCGACTGGCAAACCTTCTGGAGGGGCTTCCGGCCCCGGTCGTTCACGGGAGGGTGGAAGAGGACCGACATCACATTCCGAACGCCAATGCCGCCTTCGAGGAGACGTTTGGCCACAAGAGTGGAGAGATCGAAGGAGAAGACCTCTACGACCTGATCGTACCGGAGGATCGGCAGGGGGACGCCGAAGAGCTCGACCGGCGCGCCCTTGAGGAAGGCTTTGCCGAGGCCGAGGTCCGGCGCCCGACGACCGAAGGGCCCCGGGACTTTCAGCTCCGCGTAGCGCGAGCCCTGGGCGAAGGGTCCTCGGAGACGTACGCCACCTACATGGACATCACCGACCACAAGAAGCGACAGGAAGACCTTCGTCGGCAGGAGCGCCGGTATCAGGCGGTCTTTCAGGATCCGAACATTCTGGTCGCGCTCCTTGGGGCCAACGGGCGTGTTCTCGATATCAACCAGACGGCCATGGAATACATTGAGGCCTCTCCCGAGGAGGTTGTAGGGACGCCCTTCTGGGACACCCCGTGGTTCGACGGAGACGAAGCCCGCCGGGACGACGCTCGGGAATGGGTCCAGCAGGCCTCCGACGGGGAGTATGTTGAGTTCGAGATCGATCACTCGGCGTCCGTCGGGCAGTCCCTCGTGGTCAGCGGGGTGGCTCGGCCCGTGACCGATGAGGAGGGGACGGTGACCTCGCTTTTGTTTTCGGGGCGGGACATTGCCGAGCGGAAGAAGCGAGAACGGGAGCTTCGGGAGCGGGAGCATCAACTCGAACAAATCCTTGAAAACGCCACCGACGTCATCTGGCTGAGCCCCGCGGACAAGTCGGAGATTGAGCTCGTCAGCGATGCGTATACGGACATCTGGGGACGGCCGACGGAGCAGCTCAAGGAGCACCTCGATTCGTTCGTCGAGGCCATTCACCCAGACGATCGGGACCGCGTCCGCGCCGCGCTGGAGACCCAGAAAGAAGTTCCGGAGGCGTACGAGGAAACCTACCGAGTCGTCCAGCCGGACGGGGAGGTCCGATGGGTTCGGGACCGGACGGGCGGCGTCTATGACGAGGACGGGCGGCTCAAGCGAATTGTCGGCGTGGCTACCGACATTACCGACCGGAAGAGGCGGGAGCATGCCCTTCGGGACCGCCAGGAGAAGATCAAAGCGCTCTACGAGGCGACCGAACACCTTCTGACGGCGACGACCGACGAGGCGGTGGGGGAGCGCGTTCACGACCTGCTGACGGAGACCTTCGACATTCCGCTCATGGGCGTCTCGTTCGTCGAGGACGGAACGATTGTCCCCTGCTGGATCGACATGGAGGAGGAGTATGAACTGCCCCCTGCGCAGCCGCTGGAGGTCGAGGGAGAAAGCCTGGGGGCTCAAGCCCTCCGCTCCGGAGAAATCATCGTCGAGAACGACCTTCCGGGCGTTCAGAACGAGATTGACTACGGCGACCTGCAGTCTGCCGCCTGCGTGCCCATCGGAGAACGGGGCGTGCTGTACCTCGGGCACGTCGATACCGGATGCTTCGATACGTTCGACCTTCACCTTCTCGACGTGTTGGCCACGCACGCCACCGTTGTGTTTGACCGGATCGAGCGGGAGGAGGAGCTCCTCGACGCAAAGAAGGAGGCTGAGGAGGCCAGCCGGCTGAAGTCGGCCATGTTGGCCAACATGAGCCATGAGATTCGCACGCCCCTGACGTCGATTACCGGCTTTGCGGAGATCCTGCAGGACGAGTTAGAGGGGCGGCTTGAAGACTTTGCTGATCGAATTCGTCATGGGGGGAAGCGTCTGATGAAGACGCTCGACTCGGTGCTTCAGGTTTCGCAGCTGGAGGCCGGGGTTCACGAGTTGGAGCGGGAAGAGGCCGACCTGAGCCGGTTGGCTGAAGAAACCGCCGAGATGCTCCGCCCGAAGGCCGAGGCTGAGTCGGTCGCGCTGACGACCTGTCTTCCCGAGGAACGAGTGGAGGGCCACTGGAATGAGGAGGCCCTGAACCGGATCGTAGAGAATCTGCTGGAGAACGCCATCAAGTTCACTCCGGAGGGGGGGCGGGTCGACCTGCGGGTTGCATTGGAGAACCGGACCGCGGTCCTGGAGGTCGAGGACACCGGGATTGGAATGGAGCCGGATGAGGTCGACGAGTTCTTCGAGGCCTTCAAGCAAGAGTCCGAGGGGCTCGACCGCGATTTTGAGGGAAGCGGGCTGGGGCTTTCCATCGTGAAGCGGCTCACTGAAGAGCTGGGGGGTACCGTCGAGGTTGAGACCCAAAAGGGGAGAGGCACCTGCTTTGCTGTGCGCCTCCCGATGACCGGCGGAGAGGAGGGACGCGCCGTTTAGTGCGGGGTCAACCGTGACGGCAATGGACGCACGATCTCGACCCCCCAGGCAGGTCGTTCCGGGCACCGTTGAGGCGCCCTGAACGGAGTGAAGAAGTGCTCCTGGCGTGAACCTCTCCCGATCGGGCGGCCGGGTCCGGAGGGATTTGCTGCGTCAGTCGCCACGCTCGCACGAGCGGACACGTGCCGGAACCGAGAAGCGGCGATGTCTCGTTCATACGGTCCGACGTCTCCCGATCAATCTCCCCAGGTGAATGAAACGATCCCTCAAGATCGGATCCGTGTCCGGAATCGGGATCTTCCTGCACTGGACCTTCCTGTTGCTGGTCGCCGCGATCTTCGCGTACTTCTACGTCCAGGGACAGAGCCTCGGGGCCGCCCTCTCGGGGATGGGCCTCGTTGTTGCCGTCTTTGTCTGCGTGATCCTGCACGAGCTGGGCCACGCGCTCACGGCGAAGCGGTTCGGGGTGCCCACCCGAAGCATCACCCTCTATCCGATTGGCGGACTGGCCCGGCTGGAGCGGATCCCCTCCGAGCCGATGAAAGAGTTTTGGATTGCCATCGGGGGGCCCGTCGTGAACATCGTCATCGCGGTGGTGCTTGGCGCGCTGCTCCTCATCACGGGTGGCACCTTCGCCCCCGACGCGCTCGGGGCACCGGGCCAGCACCTGGTGGCCTCGCTCATGTGGATTAACGCCGTCCTGGCAGGCTTCAACCTGCTTCCGGCCTTTCCGATGGACGGGGGGCGGGTGCTGCGGTCGCTGCTGGCCCTGCGCCAGGACTACGCCCGGGCCACGCAGACGGCGGCCAACGTGGGCCAGGCCATGGCCATTCTGTTCGGGCTCATCGGCATCATGTGGTTCAATCCCGTTCTGCTGTTCATCGCGCTCTTCGTGTACGTGGGGGCGCAGCAGGAGTCGAAGCAGGCCATGTACCGGGCCTTCACGGAAGGCACGCCGGTCCGGCAGGCGATGGTGACCCGGTTTGCCACCCTCGCCGCGGACGATACGCTCGACGATGCCGTGGACGAGCTCCTGGCGGGCACTGACCATGACTTTCCCGTTGTTGAGAATGGGCGGGCTGTTGGTCTCCTGCGTCGAACGGAGCTCATTCAGTCGCTCTCCGATCACGATCGAGACACGCCCGTGGCCGAGGTGGCCGACCGAGAGTTCTTCACCACAGAGCCCGGCGCGCCGCTCGACGAGGTGTTTCAGCAGATGAATGCGCAAAGCTGCTCGACGGTCCCGGTGGAGCAGGGCGACCAGCTTGTGGGCCTGCTGACGCTCGAAAACGTCGGGGAGCTCATTATGGTGTCGAGTGCGCTCAAGACGCGTGCGGTCTCGGGCATCCGGTCGGGGGAGTTGTCGGACACGCCCCTGCGCGATCGCTCGGGAGGGGCACCGTCGTCGCCCGGCTCTACGGCAATCCCGTGAAGACTTCTGCCGAAATCAGAACGGATTGCGTTGTCTCCTGCATTTCCACGCACACGCCGATAGATTTGGGACTGAACATTTCGGGGGCGGCTTCGGGGAGGAGGATGTCATTTCCGATTGCCCTTCTCTATCCCAATCTTCCGTACGCATGGATCGCCGAACCAAAATCGTCTGCACCCTCGGCCCGGCCTCCTCGGACGAGACGACCATCCGTCGCCTCATCGCTGCCGGGATGGACGTTGCGCGCATGAACTTCTCGCACGGCAGCCACGAGGATCACGCCGACCGGGTACAGACGGTTCGGGACGCCGCCAAGGCTGAGGGCAAGGTGGTCACCATTCTCCAGGACCTGCAGGGGCCGAAGATTCGGGTGGGCGAGGTCCGCAATGGCTGCGTGATGCTGCAGGAGGGGGACGAGGTCGCGGTGACGACCGATTCGATGGACGAGAGCACCGCGGACCGCATTTTTATCGACTACGACTCGCTGTCTCGGGACGCCCGGCAGGGGGAACGCATACTGATCGACGACGGGCTGCTGGAGCTCGAGGTGACGGACACGCGCGACTCGGAGTTGATCACGACGGTCGTGGAGGGCGGCCCGCTGCGGTCGCGGAAGGGGGTGAATCTTCCCGACATCCAGACGTCGACCCCGCCGATGACGGAGAAGGACCTGAAAGACCTGGAGCTTGGGCTGGAGCTGGACGTCGATGTCGTGGCCCTTTCCTTCGTGCAGGAGCGCGCCGACGTGGAGGCCCTGGTGCATCGGATCGACCAGGCGGGCAAGGACACCAGTGTGATCGCCAAGATTGAGAAGCCGCAGGCCGTTCGCAACATCGACGACATTCTGGAGGTGGTCGACGGCATCATGGTGGCCCGGGGCGATCTCGGCATTGAGATGCCGATGGAGGAGGTGCCGGGGACCCAGAAACGCCTGATTCGAAGCGGCATGGCGGCCGCCAAGCCGGTCATTACGGCGACCCAGATGCTGGAGAGCATGGTGGAAAACCCGCGGCCCACCCGAGCTGAGTCGAGCGACGTGGCCAACGCCGTGCTCGATGGGAGCGACGCGGTCATGCTGTCCGCCGAAACCGCCGTCGGAGACCATCCGGTGCGGGTCGTGGAGGCGATGAACCAGATCATCCAGCAGGCCGAGGAGTTTTGGTACGAGCAGCGCCGGTCTCTGACCATGGCGCCCGATCACTTTGAGCAGGGAGCGAGTGTCACCGACAGCGTCAGCTTTACGGCGTGTCGCCTCGCGGAGCAGGTGGGGGCGGAGGCGGTCTGTTGTCTTACCAACTCCGGGGCCACGGCGCGAGCGATAGCGCGACACCGTCCCAGCATGCCCATCTACGCCTTTACCGACAACCAGCGGGTCGTTGCCCAACTCGGGGGGCTGTGGGGCACGCAGTCCTTTTACATCCCCTTCCAGCAGGACACCGACCAGGGCATTTCGCGGGTCCACAGCGTGGTCCACGAGCACGACCTCGTGGCGCCGGGCGAGCAGATTGTGATTACGGTGGGGATGCCGCTCCCGGCCCGCGGACGCACCAACACCGTCCACGTGAGTACCGTAAAGTAACCCAGGTCGCGGAGTCCCAACGGGTTTGCCCCGACGACCGCTGACCCCGGCCGCCGGACTGCCGACACGCATCCTCCTTCCGCGGCCCGTGGTCCACGGTCGGTCGCCTCGTCGAACGAGGCACGCAGGTCGCAACTTGAGTCGGAGCCGTGTGCCTGGAGCGGGGTGAGGGCAGGGCAATCGCATCAAACGTCTGCCTGGTTCGAAAGAATCTCAGATCGCCTGTTTTCGGGCATCTAGGACAAAAA
>JBDGQM010000067.1:0-1891 GCA_042219065.1 Salinibacter sp.
TGGACAACCCCAACTTCCGCGCCTTCTGGTACGGCACGAACGGCCTCTTCCTGAATGCCGTCTACCTCGGTCAGATTCTGTAGTGGGAATGACGCGTGCGACGTGATGCGTGAAACGTCGTGAGGGCTCACCCGCTTACTCAAATCGCCGAGCCGTTCCGAAAGCCCTGAAGACGAAGCCTCTGGATACGGGTGTTTTGGAGTGTGTGGATATGGATGCGAATTAAGGGCTGAGGCGAACGTGGCCCTGTCGTCCCGAAAAATTCCCAGGCCCGTCATCCCGCACTCCGATGCGGGATCTCTTCGGGGAGGGCAACGCTGTATTCGAGGAGATCCTGAGTCAAGCTCAGGATGACAAGCCTTCGATTGGAATTTTTCGGGACGACATTCCGGGCTTTTGAACGAGTTACCGGCAACCCTTAATCGGCATTATGGGAAAAAACGCCCGCACGCCCACACTCCCATACTCAATCCCGTTCCTCCGGAGCATTCGCGATCGAGGTCGACGCACCCCGTTTACGAAGTTCTGCACGTATCGGTATTGAAGACTCCTATGCCCAATCGTCTTGCCGACGAGCAGAGTCCCTACCTCCGTCAGCACAAGGACAACCCCGTCGACTGGTATCCGTGGGGGGACGAGGCCTTTGCGAAGGCCCACGAGGAAGACAAGCCCATCTTCCTGTCCATCGGCTACTCCACGTGCCACTGGTGTCACGTCATGGAGCGGGAGTCCTTCGAGGACGAACAGGTGGCCGCCGTCCTCAACGACGGGTATGTGCCGATCAAGGTGGACCGCGAGGAGCGGCCCGACGTGGATAGCATCTACATGGACGTGTGTCAGATGATGCGGGGCCGCGGGGGCTGGCCGCTTACGGTCCTGCTCACGCCCGACCGCAAGCCGTTCTTTGCGGCCACCTATTTGCCCAAGGAGGGCCGCTTTCAGCAGACGGGCCTGATGGATCTGTTGCCGAAGGTCCAGAAGCTCTGGGAAAATGACCGCGACAAGTTGCTCGACGACGCGGAGCAGGTGACCGATCAGCTCCAGCGGGCCGCGGCGGGCCAGGAGGGGGGCGACGAGGCGCCCGGGCCGCAACTCCTCGACGAGGCCGCCCGGCAACTGTCGCAGCAGTTCGACCGGACGCATGGCGGGTTCGGACAGGCCCCGAAGTTTCCGGCGCCGCACAACCTGCTCTTCCTGCTCCGCCACTGGCACCGCACCGGCGACGACCGGGCGCTCACGATGGTCACCGAGACGCTCGACCAGATGCGGCTCGGCGGGCTCTTCGACCAGGTGGGCTACGGCTTTCACCGCTACTCGACGGACCAGCACTGGCTGCTGCCCCACTTCGAGAAGATGCTCTACGACCAGGCGATGCACGTCCTGGCGTACACCGAGGCGTATCAGATTACCGGGGAGGCCCGCTACGAAGCCACCGCGCGGGATGTGCTCACGTACGTGACGCGAGACCTGCAGGCGCCGGAGGGGGGATTCTATTCGGCGGAAGATGCCGACAGTGAGAACGAGGAGGGGGAGATGGAGGAGGGCGCCTTCTACGTCTGGTCGACCGACGAAATCCGCGACCTCCTCGATTCGGACCTCGCGGAGCTGGTGATCGACGTGTACAACATGGCACCGGAGGGCAATTATCAGGAGGAGAGCAGCGGCGAGCGGACGGGCAAAAACATCTTGCACCTCGAGCGCACGCTGGACGAGGAGGCGGCGCGGCGGGACCTGTCGACGGAGGCCCTGCGGGAGCGGCTGGCGACGGCGCGTGAGACCCTCTTGACGCAGCGCGCGGAGCGGCCCCGGCCGGGCCTCGACGACAAGGTGCTCACGGACTGGAACGGGCTCATGGTGGCGGGGCTGGCGAAAGCGGCCCGCGTCTTCGACG
>JBDGQM010000068.1:0-2837 GCA_042219065.1 Salinibacter sp.
CCACGACCGCGACGGCATCCGGATCGCAGGCGGCGGACGCAATTCCCTCTCGTTGAGAACCACGAAAGCGCCGCCATCGACGGGCTCGCACCGGGCGGACCCGCCTTTGAGAAGATCAGAGCCTGCCTCGATGGACAATGGGAATCATGCGAGCACGAACACGAGACCAGGCAAGAAGTACGCGAAGGTTCTTTGCCCCGTTCACGAACTTGTGGCAACCATGCCCATGTCCCCGGAGCGTCGTTCCCCCGTCGGCGTCCCGTCCGTCGCCCGTGCCGTCGCGCTCGTGCTGATTGGGCTGGGGCTGTCTGCCGCTCCATCGCAGGGCCAGCCCGCCCCGCGGACGGCCACGTGGCGGGCCCACCCGCCCGGCGCCCACGGCTTCGATGCGTTTGCCCTCGCCGAGGCCGTTGACCGCGCCGCCGACCTGCCGCCCCTCACCAGCCTGCTCGTCGCCCGCGACACGACGACCGTGGCGGAGATATACTTCAACGGACGGGGTCCTCGGGACGGGGCCAACCTGAAGTCGGCCAGCAAGAGCGTGCTGAGTGCGCTCACCGGCATCGCCCTCGCGGACGGCACGCTCGACGGCGTGACTCAGCCCATCGGCCCCTTCTTTCCGCGCCTCCTGGCCGACGCCCCGCGCAAGCAGCGCATCACGATCCATCACCTCCTGACGCAGCAGACGGGCCTCGAATCGACCAGCTTCGACAACTACGGGGCGTGGGTGGCCAGTTCCAACTGGGTGGCCGATGCCCTGCGGCGCCCCATGGTGGACCGCCCCGGCGGCGACATGATCTACAGCACCGGCACCACGCACGTCCTGGGGGCCGTGCTCGCCCAGGCAACCGGTCAATCGCTCCGCGCCTATGCCCAGGATCGCCTGTTCGACCCGCTCGGCGTGCGCATCCGCAGCTGGCAGCAGGCCCCCACGGGCCGCTACTTCGGGGGCAACAACCTGTCGCTCCCCCCTCGTGCGATGCTCCGGTTCGGCCAGCTGTACCTGAACGACGGCCGTTTCCAGGGGCAGCAGATTCTTCCGTCGGACTGGATCGACCGGTCGTGGCGCACCTACGTCCGCTCCACCTACCACGGCCACCAGTACGGCTACCTCTGGTTCACGCACGAATTTGCCGGGGAACGGGTGGCCTTCGCGTGGGGCTACGGCGGGCAGTACGTCTTCGTCGTCCCGCGCCTCGACCTCGTCGTAGTGTGCACCTCCGCCCTCCGCAACCGTCCGCGTGGCAGCGGCGACCACAACGAGCGCCTCCTGCGGCTGCTGGCGAACCACATCATTCCCGCCGCCCGGGGCCCCAACGCCACCGACCTGTGGCCGGCACAACCGTTCCTCGGATTTTGGGATCGATGACCTGAACGCTGCCTGTGGACTGTCTACAGTCGAGCACATTTCGGAAGAAGCGCCCGGACGGAACCTTCGCCGCCTCTTCCCCCGTGCAAATGCGCATCGATAAGCAACAGTGTGCGCATCGACCGACCCATGAAGAAAAGTCTGAACCTCTCCATCGACGAAGACCTCGTCCAGCGAGCAAAAGAGGAGGCAAACCGACGGGGCACCTCAGTCTCGCGGATGGTAGAAACCTTTTTCGCGTCGCTCGACGTGTCGGATTCCGATTCGAACGTTCCGGACGACTACGTTCCCTCCGAACGAATTCGCGACCTTCGCTCTTCCCTCCAGTCTCCGGATCGAAGACCGCCGGACAACCCCAGCTGGGACGAGGAGCGTCTCATTGAGGAAATTGAGCGGAAACACAGCTAAAAATCTCTACCTTTTTCGTCCATGCATGTTCTTTTTGACACCAACGTTCTGCTCGATGCTCTCCTCGAACGGCAGCACGCAGATGAGGCCTACTATCTGCTAGATCAGTCGCTCGAGGGACCCCTCCGCGGCGCAGTGACCCCTACTGTGCTCATCAACACATTCTACGTGGGCCGGAAAGAAGTCGGGCGCGAGTCGACGACCCTGTTCATCCGTGAGCTTCTCGATGACCTGACGATTCTGTCCGTCTCCGGAAGCATGCTTCGGCGCGCACTCCAGAAGTACACGGATTTCGAGGACGGAGCCATTGGGGAAGCCGCCGAGGCGTCCGATGTCGATGTCATCTGCAGCCGGAATGAGACGGACTTTCAGTCGTCTGCCGTTCCGGTCCTTTCCCCGCAGGCACTGATCCGGGCGCTGCAGTCGTGAAAGAAAACCGTGGCAACGCGGACATTACTCCCCACCGTCTCCGCCAAACAGATCGCGGAGGCGATTGAGGCCCTTCTTCTTTGCGACCGACCGGATCTTGTCGCCAAGGGCGTCGCGGTTGAGGATCTGCACCGACGGATCGCCCATCGTGCCGCCGAAGCGGACCGTCACCGGAACCGTGTCGTCCGCGGCATCGCCGCCCACGAGCTTCGTGAGCACGTCGCCGAGTCCGCCGCCCCCAATCCGGGACGCCACGGTCGAGTTTTGAAGCATCGAGAGGGGCAGATCCATCGTCATCTCAAGGTCCACGCGGCCGGCCAGTCCCAGCGCCCCCTCCACCGTGCCGTCGAACCGGCCGCCGAAGTCCCACGCATTGAGCCGAAACTGTCCCGCCTCAATGGCGAACAGCCCGCCGAGCTGTTCGAACTGCTTGAGCGACGTCCCCGGCAGGCCCGGCGCCTCCACGAGGGCCTGAGCCGGACCCGCGTCGAGCGAGAGGCCGCCGTCGGCCACGAGCGACTGGCCCACCGCCGTGAAGGCCGTCGTTTGGGGCAGGAACCCCTCCGTCAGGGCCGTATTCCCGTCGGCGTCGAGGGTGAGCGTGCCCGTGACAAGGCGCCCGAGCGAGGTC
>JBDGQM010000068.1:2937-12654 GCA_042219065.1 Salinibacter sp.
ATTCCCGTCGGCGTCGAGGGTGAGCGTGCCCGTGACAAGGCGCCCGAGCGAGGTCCAGTCTTCAAGCACTGCCCCGGCCTTCACCTCCTGCAGTTCAAAATCGTACGTCAGGTCCGACGGCGGGACCGCGCGGCGCGCAGGCGCCCGACCGCCCTCCGCCGAGCCGGACAGGTCCGCGTTCAGGTCCCGGAGCAGAGATGCCCCCTCGTAGTCGATGCCCACCCCTGCGAGCTGCCCCGTCACGGCGGCGGCGAGCGGAGTCTCAACGTCCGCTTCGTCGGACAGCGTCCCCGAGAGGGTGCCCTCAACCCCACACTGCCCCGGGGGTTGAATCCCGACAGTGGTCGGGACGCGGCCGGGACGAAGGCGGCGATTTCGGCAAGGTCGGTGGCCCCGGTCTCGAACGTGAGATCGACCGTTGGCCGCTCGTTCAGGCCGGAAAGTTGTCCGTCGGCCGTGAGCGTGAAGGGCGCCGTGTCGAGGCGGAGCAAGGACGGCGTGGAATCGGACGTGTCATCGCTCGACTCGGGCATAAAGGTCGGCGGAGGGTGAGAAAACGGAGCACGGAATAGAGTTGCGTGATCTTTGTGAACCCACAAGACGCGTACCCCGATCCAACCGGAGTGGTGCGCCGGTGCCCGAGGCCACAGGGGTGAAGATGCATCCACCATGCTGGAATTAGGATTTTTACAGAGTGGCCGCAGGGCCCTCGAAATAGAGCCCTGTTTTTCGATCAGGCCACACTTTCCAGCCTCCCTTCCGCGTACAACCAAAAATATCACCGCTCGTTAACAGGTTGTGAAGCGGTCAACCACGGAACGATCGTTGTCTCATGGGTCGGTCGGAATTCCTGCTTGTACTTGGGCCGGCGTGCCTCCTGGCGTGCTGGATCGCGTACCGGGCCTGGGCAAACCGCGGGACGACCGGGGCTCGCTCCCTGGCAGGGGTCGCCCTCGCAGCCGCCGTCTGGGCCGGGGGCACCATCGGCCTTACACTTGCCACATCGCCGGCGGCGGAGTTTCGGTGGCTTCAGTTCATGTATGTCGGCGTCGTGGGGGCACCGATCGGGTTCATCATCCTCGCCCTCCAGTATACCGGCCACAAGCAGCATCTGACGAGATGGAGCGTGGGAGGACTCCTCGCGTTAGGGGCAGTCGTTCTCGGGCTTGCCTGGACGAATCCCTATCACGAGTTGTACTGGGCAAACATCGACTACTCAGCAGACGTGCTGTCAGGGGCCGCTACCCGTCCGGCGCTCGGCTTCTGGGGATTCGTCGTGTTTACGTACACGCTGCTGCTCCTCGGCTCCCTCCTGCTCATTCGATACGCGTTTACGGCCCCCCATCTCTACCGGAGCCAGACGATCGCCCTCCTGATTGGCGTGGCCGCTCCGTGGGCGGCCAATATTCCCTATGCCCTGCAATTCATGAGCACGGATCTTACCCCCGTCGCCCTGTCGGTGATGAGTGTGGCCCTATGGGTCGCCATGTTTCGGTACCGGTTTGCGGACCTCGGGCCCATTGCCCTCCGGACGGTCTTCGAGAACATCGCGACTGGCGTGTACGTGCTGGATGCTCAGGACCGGCTCGTCGACGTGAATGCGGCCGGGAAGAACCTGCTGAATGTGCCGGACGACGCGATCGGGACCCCGCTCCGGGACCTCGCTCCCGACGAGACGTTCTACGAACACGTACGGGACGTAACGAACCGGCGGGACGTCATTGCGATCGAGGGGGATCCCCGTTCCGACTCGGAGGAATCGCTCCCCCGCTACTACGAGGTGCAGGTAACGCCCATCGACGGCACTCGCAGACCGGACAACGGACGGATCGTGGTCGTGGACGAGGTCACCGACCAGTACCGGCGGCAGAAGCAACTTGAGGAGCAGAACGAGCGGCTCGAAGCGTTTGCCTCGGTCGTTTCCCACGACCTCCGCAATCCGCTGAACGTGGCGTCTGGAAACCTGATGCTCGCCCGCGAAAACGGCGACGGCGATCACCTGGCCCGGGTCGACCAGGCACTACACCGGATGGAGGCGCTGATTGACGATCTGCTGGCACTAGCTCACGGTGGCAGCAGTACGACCGAACCGGAGTCGGTCGAGCTTGAGGCTGTCGTTGACGATGCATGGGCGACGGTCGACACGAAAGACGCGACCCTGGACCATCGGTCCCTCCCCTCGATCGTCGCCGATCGGTCTCGCCTCCGCCAACTGATTGCGAATCTCCTCCGCAATGCCATCGAGCACGGCGGTGCATCCGTCACGGTTACGATTGGGAACACCGAGAACGGATTCTACGTCGCCGACGACGGACCCGGCATCCCTCCGGACAAGCAGGACCGCGTGTTCGATGCCGGGTATTCGACCCGCGAGGCAGGCACAGGCCTCGGGCTAAACATCGTTCGGGAGATTGCCGACGCCCATGGATGGGACGTCCGCGCAACGGATAGTGCCGAGGGCGGGGCCTCGTTCGAGATCACCAATGTCGAGATTGCCGAGTAGCGGACGATTCATTATCATGTATTTCTCCCGAACAGTGGGTCATGTGTCTCTCTTGCCCAATCAGACTGGGCAACATCCAGAACCGCAGGCCTGCCGTCCCTTCTCCGAGACGGAATGATTTTTGAGAGAACCGGGAGTGATGGGAGTCCATTTATTCCTACACACAAGGCCTTCCGCAGGGACCCGTCCTATGCCCAATCCACCCCGAACACAAACGGCGGAGACGAACGAAGACCGATACCGCTCCATGACCCGAGCGGCTACGGCGCTCTTTACGGCGGAGACCTTCGACGAATTGGAGACGCGAATCGAGACGTGGGCGGCCGACCTTTTTCCCACGGCGCAGGTGGCTCTCCAGACGATTGCCCCGTCCGCCTCAGGCCCCTCCTCCCCCGAGTCCGCCACGGCACTTGCGGCGGAGGCCGTCGCGTCCGCGCACGGCCTCCCGGAGGCCCAACACGCTCTCTGGGCGTCTCCCGCCCCCGACGAAGACGAGTCCGGCCCGGGTCCGGCGGCGGTTGCCCTGATCCCACTCAAGCCAAATTTCTCCTTTGGTCGATCACTGCTGCTCGTGTACCCGGACGCGGCCCCGCCAGACGGCGAGCGCGAGGTAGTCGACTCGTTTGCCGACCTGGTGGTCGAGGCCGCCGACGCCTGCGCCTCCGCCAGCGCCCGCAACCAGATGGGGCACGAGCAGGCCGGGGGGCTGATTGAGGTTGCAAACACCATCGCGTCGCAGCTCGAACTGTCCGCGGCGATTCGCGTCGTGGCCGAGCAGACCAGCCGGCTCCTCAACGCCGACCGGTCCTCCGTCTGGCTCTACGATGAGGACACAGAGGAAATCTACACCATCGTCGCGCAGGAGCTGGGCACCGAAGAAATCCGGATGCCCGCCGATCAGGGCATAGCCGGCCACGTGCTTCAGGCCGGCACGGCCCTGAACCTGGAGGACGCCTACGATCACCCTGCCTTCGACCAGAGCCACGATCAAGAGACCGGCTACCGGACCAAGTCGATGCTCTGCACCCCGCTGCGCAACCGGCAGGGCGAGACGCTCGGCGTGTTTCAGGTCATCAACAAGCTGGAGGGAGACCGCTTTACCGCGGAGGACGAGGCCCTGCTGGAAACGCTGGCCGGCTCCGCCTCGGTGGCCATCGAAAATGCTCTTCTCTACGAAGAGCAACAGAAACAATTCGAGTCGTTTATCCAGGTGCTGGCGACGACCATCGACAGCCGCGATCCCACCACGGGCAAGCACACGGTGATGGTGACGGGACTGGCCGTCTTGATCGCGGAGGAGATGGACCTCGCCCCCGACACAGTCGAAAAAATCCGGGTGGCGGGCATCCTCCACGACGTGGGCAAAATTGTTCTCCCCGACAAGGTGCTGCTGAAGCAGGGCGAGCTCACCGACAGCGAGTACGAGATCATCCAGAGCCACGCCACGAACACCATCCGCATTCTGGAGCGCATCCACTTCCATCAGAATCTAGACGACGTGCCCGAGATTGCGGGGGCCCACCACGAGCGGCTGGACGGGGAGGGCTACCCCGAGGGCCGGTCCGCCGACGACCTTACCCTGCCGATGCGCATCCTCGCGGTGGCCGACGTCTTCCACGCCCTCCTCCAGGATCGTCCCTACAAAGACAGCTTTTCGATCGAGGAGGCGATCGAAGAGTGCCGCCGCGTGGCCGGCAGTGCCCCGCATCCACCCGACGACGAGCGCGCTCACCTGGACCCGCGGGCCATCGAGGCGCTCGTCCAAAACATCGAGCGCGAGGGGACCGAGAATTTCCGCGAGCGCGTGTTCGACCGGTCCGGCTTCGACGAGCAAAACGTCTTCGCCCCCGAGCTCAACCTTCCGGACTGATCCGGCCCTCCCCTCGCTGGGGAGGCCGTCTCGGACTGCCTCCGGCCCCGATGCGTTCGTTGCGGCCCTTGGCCCCGCCGCGGGAACGGTCGATCGGTACGGACCGCGGTTGCTCGGCCTGTACGAGCTTACTGAGCTCAGAAGACCGTCCAGACAATCGTTCATCCCATGCCCGCCGATACGCCCGACTGGTTCCACGAGATCGACCACACCGGCGACATCGGGATCGAGGTGGTGGCGTCGACCCTTCCCCAACTCTTCGAGCGGGCAGCCGCCGGTATGTTCAGAGTGCTCACGGATCCCGCAACCGTGGACACACCAGAGTCCACGCAGGTCGCGGTCGACGGACGGGACCGGGACGCACTCATGGTGCGCTGGCTCTCCGACCTCAACTACCGCCACACCGTCGACCACGTCCTCTACGGCGCCTTCGCGGTGGAGGCGATCGAGGAGACGGAGGCGGGCCTGTCCCTCACCGCCACCGTCCGCGGCGAACCCCTCGCCCCGGACCGTCACCCCGTCTACACCGAGATCAAGGCCATCACCTTCCACGGCCTCGACGTGCACCGCACCGACGACGGCTGGGCCGTGCAGGTGATTTTTGACATGTAGAACGCTGGACGGTTTGCCTGATCTGATCAGACCTGCTGAGAGCAAAGGAGAGTGGCAGACATCCGGAGGAGGCGTATTGCGTGTTGCGTATTGCATGTTGCGTGCCTGCAATGGTTCTTCTCGATACGCAATACGAAATACGCAATACCTCCACGCAAACCTCCCCCCGGCCATCGCGTTTTAGGGGATGCATCTCTCTTCCCCCATCGCCCTTGCCCTCCCCATGCCCGACTACGACCTCGAGAAGCTCGACGACTATCGATGGCAAATCCCGAAAACGGGCAGCATGCGCGTTCCGGCCCGCCTCTATTCCACGGAGGAGATGCTGGAGGACATTCTCGCGGACGACGCGCCCCAGCAGGCGGCCAACGTGGCTCACATGCCCGGCATCGTGGGGGCGTCGATGGCCATGCCCGACATCCACTGGGGCTACGGCTTCCCCATCGGCGGCGTGGCCGCGTTCGATCCGGACGACGGCGTGATCTCGCCTGGAGGGGTGGGCTATGACGTGAACTGCCTCTCCGGCGACAGCCGCGTCCTGCACGCCCACGGCTACACGCGGTCGATTGCGGAGATGGAAACGACGTGGCGCGAGGAGACGCTTCAGTGTCACGGCCTCGACACGCCGTCCCCGGGCGACACGTCCGTGGCGGCCTATCTAAAGCGCCGTCCCGACCGCCCGGTCTACCGCCTCCGTACCACCGGCGGGGACGAGGTCCTGGCCACGGGCGACCATCCCTTCTGGACCCCCGACGGCATGACCGACCTCAACGGCCTGGCGCCGGGCGACCGGCTCGCCCGCCGTCCGTTTGAGGGGGTGCCCTACGAGGCGCCGGGCGACGACGTGCTCGTGGAGGAGGCGGACATCCGGCGCGTACTGGCGACTCAGGGCAAGGCGGACGCCGGAAACGCTGTCGGACAGGTCCTCCGCTACCTGCACGAGCGCGACCTGCTCCCTCTTCGGGCCAACGATGATGCCGCTCCGCCCCTCATCAAGATTGCCGGCTTCCTCTTCGGGGACGGCACGCTCCACTACAGCGGGGACCGCGGGAAAGGCACGGCGTGGTTCTACGGCGAGCCCGACGACCTCGAGGCCATCCGCGCCGACGTGGAGGCGGCGGGCTTCACGCCCTCCCGCATCTACCGCCGCTCCCGCGAGCACAGCATCGAGACGCCTTATGCAAATTACGAATTCGAGCGGACAGAAACCTCCTTCAAGGTGGTGAGCACCTCCTTTGCCGCCCTCATGACGGCCTTGGGCGTGCCCGTCGGCGACAAGGCCGCCCAGGACTACCGGGCGCCGCAGTGGCTCGACGATGCTCCACGGTGGCACCAGCGGCTCTTCCTCGCTCCTCTCTTCGGGGCGGAACTCTCGGCCCCGTCGACGATGACCGACCACGGCCGCAACTTCTACGCGCCCGCCCTTTCACTAGGCAAACGAGAGGGATTTGCCGAGAGTGGACGCCAGTTCTTGAGCGACCTGGCCTCGCTGCTGGAGGGCTTCGGGGTCGAAACGAAGACGATCACCGAAGTTGCTCCCGACAACGACGCCGATGGCTGTCGCCTCCGCCTCCTCCTCTCCTCGCAAACCGAGTCTCTCTTAGCGCTGTGGAGTCGCATCGGCTACGAATACAACCAGAAGCGGTCGACCCTCGCGCTGGCGGCCGTTGAGTACCTGAAGCGGAAGCAGCAGGTGCTGACCCGTCGGGAGACCGCCGCGGAAGAAGCCCGAACGCGGCACGAGGCGGGCACCTCTCCGTCTGCTATCTACGCCGACCTGGAAGGGGAGCACGTGAACCGCCGATTCCTCGAGCGGTCCCTCTACGGGGAGCGCCAGACCGGCGCCCGCGTCGGTTCATCCTTCCCCACGTTTGAGACCTTCTGCGAGGACGCACTGGACGGACTGGGCCGGAGTGGCATGGTCTGGAGCACCGTCGCGTCCATCGAGCCCGTCGACCTGGAGGCCGAGACCGGCGATCCCTACGTGTACGACTTCACCGTGGCGCACGAGGACCACAACTTCGTCGCCGACGGCTTCGTCGTCTCCAACTGCGGCGTGCGGCTCATGTCCTCGAAATTGACGAAAGACGACATCGGCCGGGAGGACGCCGAGCGGCTCGTCGACGCCCTCTTCCACCGCGTGCCCACCGGCGTGGGCTCCTCCGGCGCCCTCCGCGTCGACCACTCGACCCTGCCGAAAGTGCTCCGGCAGGGCGCCGAGTGGGCCGTCGGCGAGGGCTACGGGTCCGACGCCGACCTCGACGTGATTGAGGAGGGCGGGCAGGTGGACGGCGCCGATCCCGACGCGGTGTCGGCCCGGGCCAAGGAGCGGGGGCTCGACCAGATCGGCACCCTGGGCTCCGGCAATCACTTCCTGGAGGTCGGGTACGTGTCGGAGATCTACGACGAGGAAGCCGCCCGCGTCATGGGGCTCGACGAGGGCTCCGTCACGGCCATCATCCACTCCGGCTCGCGCGGCTTCGGCTACCAGGTGTGCGACGACGCGCTGTCGGACATGGACCGGGCGATGAACAAGTACAACATCGAGCTCCCCGACCGCCAGCTCGCCTGCACGCCCATCGACTCTCCCGAAGGGCAGAAGTACATTCGGGGCATGCAGTGCGCCATCAACTACGCCTTCGCCAACCGGCAGGTGATGGCCCACAACACGCGCCTCGCCTTCGAGGACGCCCTCGACGTGACGCCCCGCGAGCACGGGCTCCACACCGTCTACGAGGTGGCGCACAACATTGCCAAGTTCGAGACGCACCGGGTGAACGGCGGCGAGCAGGAGGTGTGCGTGCACCGGAAGGGCGCCACGCGGGCGCTCCCGGCGGGCCATCCGCTCGTGCCGGGCCGCTACCAGCACGTGGGCCAGCCCGTCCTCATCCCCGGCGACATGGGCCGCTACTCGTACGTCCTGGTGGGGACCGAAAAGGCGATGGACGAGACGTTCGGCAGCACGTGCCACGGCGCCGGGCGCCAGATGAGCCGCCGCCAGGCCCGCAAGGTCTCCGGCAACCGCAACGTCACCGCCGAGCTGGCCAACGAGGGCATCATCGTGCGCGGGGAGAGCCGCCGCACCGTCCGCGAGGAAATCTCGGAGGCCTACAAAGACGTGGCCGACGTGGTGGAGGCCGTGGAGGGCGCGGGGCTCTCGAAAAAGGTGGCCCAACTGCGTCCGCTGGGCGTGATCAAAGGATAGCGCGCCCCTGACGGCCATCCCGTCGGCGTTTCGGGAGACTGGGGCGCACGAGAAAAATCAGTGCTCCTCGCTGTAGGGAAGCCGGATGACGGCACTCGTGCCCTCCCCCTCCCCGTCGCTTTCGAGCCAGATCTTCCCGTCGTGGAGGCGCACGAGCTTGCGGGCGATCGTCAGGCCCAGCCCCAACCCATCCTGGGTCCGTGTCAGCGCATCCTCCACCTGGTAGAACTCGTCGAAGACACGGTCCAGCTCCTCCTCGGGGATCCCCGTTCCGGTGTCGTGCACCGCCACCTCCACGAAATCATCGCAGGGCATCAACTCGACCGTAATCTCTCCGTCGGGGGGCGTAAACCGGATCGCATTTTCGAGGAGATTGGCGATGACGCGCTGCGTGCGCTCAGAGTCGACCCGCGCCCGAACGGGCTCGTCGGGCATCTCCACGACGATCGACGGATGCTCCGACCGGTCTGCCGTCACCTCCGAGCGGGCCGCCCGGATGAGATCCTGAAAGGACACAGACTGCTTGTCGAGCTGCGCCTCTCCACTCCGGAGCATCACCATCTGCGTCATCGTCTCCACCACCGTCCGCATCCGACCGGCCGCATCGAGGATGTTTCGCACCTGCGGTTGCAGCTCCGGGTCCACCTCCTCTTCCAGGGAGTTCGCGAAGCCCAGAATGCCGGACAGCGGCGTGCGGAGCTCGTGGGAGGCCAGCGCCATAAAGTCGCTCTTAAGCTCATCGAGCCGACTCAGTTGCTGGTTGGCCTTCTCCAGCGCAACCACCTGGCGGGCATTGCGGATCGCCACGGCGGCCTGCGCGGCAATGACGGACAGCACAGACACGTCGCTCTGGGTGAAGGGGCCCTCATGCTTGTTCAGGCACTCCAGAACCCCGATCGGCTTGTCCCCGATCCGCAAGGGCACCCCCACCAGCGACCGCGGCGCGAACCCCACCTCCTCCCCCACCGAATCGAAATGATCTTCCTCCTGCGAGACGTTGTTGACGACGACCGGCTCGTTGTTCGTAAAAATGCGCCCGGCAATACTGTCATCGAGGGGCACCGGAATTTCGGCCAGCTGCTCAGAGTCGGACCCCGTGGCGGCAGAAAACTCCAGCGTTTCCGTCTCCTCGTCGAAGAGCAGAATGGACGCCGCCGAGCAGTTGAGCACGTCCGCGGCGGTCTCGATGATAAACCCCAGCAGGGCGTCCAGGTCGCGCATCCGGTTCAGTCGCAAGTTAATCTCAAAGAGCGACTGCGCTCGCCGAACGGCCTCTTCAAGAAAATCGGTCGTCTCGGTGATCTCTGGAGCGCCCATATTGGTGATACAGCCCTTAAGAGACGGGAAATATTCTCACGTACGAAATGCAGTCTTGGCCGCTGACAGGGTTACTCCACAGGGGACGATGCGCGACGTTCCCTCCGGCCTGCTGCCTGACCGAGTCGCCTCCCCCCCCTGAGGGCACCACGTTGCCCCCCTGAGGGCACCACTTAGTATCCCTCTGCCCCAAGGTTCGCAACGGGCGAG
>JBDGQM010000068.1:12754-14046 GCA_042219065.1 Salinibacter sp.
CCCCCCTGAGGGCACCACTTAGTATCCCTCTGCCCCAAGGTTCGCAACGGGCGAGGCCGAGACGCGGTGCAGCGACACGTCGAACGACCCGTTCTCCGTGAGCTCGACGTGGCGGAATCCGGGATCGGCCTCGTCGACCCGAAACTCCTCCGACCCCGGCGCGAACTGGAAGCAGGTCGAGGGGCACCCGTAGAGGCGCGTGTCGTCCCACTCGGCTTCAACCTCCTGGTGCACGTGGCCGAACAACACGAGTTGGACCTGCGGGTGAGCCTCCACAACCGTCCGGAAGGCCTCGGGCTGACGAAGGTTGATCGGATCCAGCCACGCCGACCCGACCGGCACCGGAGAGTGATGCATGGCCACGAGGGTCGGCGTGTCCGGATGCGCCGACAGGGCGTCGTCCAAAAACGCAAGCTCTTCGGCCGACAGTCGACCGTGCGTCTCGTCCGCAACGGCGGTATCCAGCATTACCACGCGCCATCCCCCCACCGAGAACGCCCGGTCCGTCCGAAACGGAGACGTGTCCAGCGTCCGGTCCATGACGGCGGGCTGATCGTGATTCCCCGGCACCCAGTAGCACGAGGTATCCAGCGGATCCGACAACTCCCGCACCGCCTCGTACGCGGCCGGCGTTCCGTCCTGGGACAGATCCCCCGTCAACAGCGCGAGGTCCCACGGCCGTGTGCTGGCCTCGTCCACAACTTCCTGATAGGTGAGCCGGGGCGGCACCCCGAGAATTGTATCGCCGGGGTTGGCGAAGAGGTGCATGTCCGTGAGTTGAAGAAGATCGACCGGCATGGTGGGAGAAGCGCGATGATACGAAGAACAGCTTTGCGGACGTGGACGGTCGCCCGGAGCTACGTCCCGATGACCCATCGAGACGCACGGCCTCTCGGCCCACGTGCAACGCTCTTCTTAGGAACAAGGATCGTACCAGCCCGACTGCTGTCTGAACGGCCTCTTATCCAGGGCCTTTCGATGATCATTGTTTTGAGAACATGAGCAACATAAGGAGGGACACATTATTCTGCAAAGGAGAAATGGACGGAGGACAGCGCGTCTCAAGATCAGCGGCATCACGCCCCCGCCCTCCCAGGAAGCGCCGCACGAAATGAGAGCAGTCTCTTCGTTCGCGCCCTGTGCGTGCAGCGCCCCCCCTGTGGCCGCTCGCTCTAGTGGGCTGTCAATCCTCATTCTTGGCATCGAATGCGATCTCAAAATCCCGCAAGCCTGGCACGTCATCCCGACAGTAGTCGGGACACGCTTCGAGCGCAGTCGAGAAATCTCCCTGT
>JBDGQM010000069.1:0-10936 GCA_042219065.1 Salinibacter sp.
TGACTGCCCAGGGTTTTTCGGATGCGTGGCTAATGCTTTTCCCTTGACCTACTTAACCCTCAACGCCCACCCCTCAACGCCCAACCCCGCACGCACTCATGCCCTCCCCCGACAGCTGGTCGATCTGGACGGACCGGTTCGCCGACTTCCTAGACGCCCAGGCCGCCGATGCCGACGCGGCCCACGACCGGGCCCACGTCGAGCGCGTGGTGACGACGGCCCGCCGCCTCGCCGAGGACGAAGAGGCGCAGATGGACGTGGTCGTCCCCGCCGCCTGGCTCCACGACTGCGTGGTCGTGCCCAAGGACGCCCCCGACCGGGCCGACGCGTCGCGCCGCGCAGCGGAGGCTGCCCGAGCGTTTCTGCAAAGCGAAGGCTACCCCGAGCAGTGGATTCCCGACATCGAGCACGCCATCGCCGCCCACAGCTACTCGGGCGACGTGGCCCCTGAGACGACCGAGGCCAAGGTCGTGCAGGACGCCGACCGGCTCGACGCCCTCGGGGCCATCGGCATTGCCCGGTGCTTCACGGTGGGCGGGGCGCTGGATCAGTCGCTGTACGATCCCGACGATCCCTTCTGCGACGACCGTGCCCCCGACGACGACACCTACACGCTCGATCACTTCTACGCCAAGCTGCTCCGCCTCCCCGACACCATGCAAACCGAGGCGGGGCGTGCCGAAGCGGAACAGCGAGCCGCCTTCCTCCAGACGTACCTCGACCAGCTCCGTGACGAAATTCCGGCTGCCTGACGACGAATCCGATTCTGCCTCTGCTTGTATTGTCCGGGAGAGTTCCTTCGTATTCTCTTCCCGCGTCCCATGAGCACGAACAAGGATCGACAGACCGAAGTCGTTGAGGCCGCCGAAGCGTCCCTGCAGGACGTGACCGCTCAGTTCCTGGAGGGACCGCTCCTCGACACAGCCCTGCAGGTCTGGCACGACTTCGCGGACGAGACGGACGTCAGCCGCACGCAAAAGCCGGAGACCTGGGCCGCGGGCCTCCTGTACACGATCGACCGGCTCCAGATGGGAAGCAACGTCTCCCAGGAGGAGGCCGCCGACCTGTTCGACGTCTCCGCACAGAGCGTCGGGAAGAAGTATCGGCAGATTGCCGAGACGTTGGGGCTCACGGTGGCCGATCCGGCGTACCTGCCCGAGGGCCTCCGCCGCCAGCTCGAACGGGAGTTCGGCTACCTCCCGGACGAGACGCTCCTGGTGGATGAAACCCACGGTGCCTACTGGCACCTTCCCTACGAGTATCGGGAGGAGGACTCTCTCAAGTCCGCCCAGGACCTGGTCTACGACGGCTGGGACGCGCTCTGGGACAACGAGGTGGAACGAGCCGCGGAGTGCTTCGAGGAGGCTGTCGAACTCGATGACATGCTGGCCGATGCCTACAACGGACTGGCCGGTGTGGCCCTCCGTGGGGACGACCTGGAGACCGCAGAACACCACTACCAGCGAGCCTACGAGCTGGCCCGCGAGAGCCTGGGCACTGAGGCCCCGGACGCGTTCCATTGGTGGGGGCAACTCGAGACGCGCCCCTACATGCGCTCCCGTGAAGGGCGGGCCTGGGTCTACTGGACGACCGGACGGTACGACGAGGCGATCGACGAGTACGAGGCCCTGTTACAGCGAAATCCAAAAGACAACCAAGGGGCGCGGTACGTCATCGGGCCGCTCTACCAGCTGGCCGGCGACCTGGAGGGGGCGCTGCAGGCGTACGACCGATACGCCGAGAAATATTCCGAAGGCCAGGGCGACCCTCATCACACCTTTTGCTGGGGGCTGGCCCTGTTCCAGGACGGCCAGCGCAAAGCAGCCCTCCGGCGCTGGCGGAAGGCGCTCTTCCAAAACGTATACGTGGCGCCCCTCCTCCTCGACGAGCCGCTTCCCGACCCCGATGTGTGGCTCGGCACCAACCTGGCCACGCCCGACTATGCCGCCACCTACGTCGATCTCTTCCTCGAGCTCTGGGAGGACGCCCCCACCGCCCGCAGGGCCCTCAATCACCTCTGGTCCCATGACGAGGTGCAGGTGGCCGTTGAGGAGTGGATCGGCCTCAGCCGCGAACTTGACAGCCTTGCCGCCTCGGAGCAGAGCAGGGAAGAGACGAATCGTAGGCGGCAACGGCTCGTGACCCAGCGCCGCTCGATCGCAGACACCTTCGTCAGCGACGCCGCCCTACGCCGCATCCTGAACCGGCTGTCGTAGCGAACCTGGGGCCGGTGCGGACCGTTGATAGTACCTCTCCTCTGTGCCTATTTTCCGCTCGGAAGCACCATGAGCACCGCTGTTGCCCGTCGCCAGCTGTCCGTCGAGGAGTATCTCGACCTCGACGCCGAGGCCGACGAGACCCGCTACGAGTACCTCGACGGGCGCGTGTGGGCCCTTGCCGGGGCCACGCCGCCGCACAACCTACTCAAGGACAATATCCGCACGGAAGTTCACACGCGTCTCCGCTCGCGAGGATGCCGCAGCTTCACCTCGGATCAGCGGGTGCGCCTAACCGAGGGCCGGTACGTGTACCCCGACGTCGTGGTGGTGTGCGGCCCGCCCGAGTACACCGACGAGTCGCCGCCCTCGCTCGTGAATCCTGAACTGCTCGTGGAGGTGACCTCCCCCTCTACAGCCGATCGGGACCACCAGGATAAGCTCGACGCGTACCTCCAGCTCGACAGCCTTCAGGAATACTGGATTGCCTCCCCCTCGCGGGTCCTGATCACGCAGTACGTGCGACAGGGCGACGACTGGATCGTCCGCTCCGTTCGGGACCGCGACGCGACCCTCCGCTGCGAGGCGCTGGACGTAACACTGAGCCTGGACGACATCTACGCCCTCGTGGAACTTGAGGAGGAGTCTCCTTCGGGCGAACAGGCGGACGAGACGTAGCCTCCCGGAACGGTCCCGCGCACCGAGCGATCTGACACGCAGGCGTTTCGCCGTCGGTCGCAGGGGCCCCCCCGTCCACACTCATCCTCTTTCACAAAGTCAGCCTTTCCCGTTATGGAACCACTCGAAAACCGCGTCGCTCAGGGCGAGATTGAAGTGTACAACCTCGCGGATCTGTGGGACGACCATCCCGTCACGGAACTCGACATTAGCACCTTTCTCGTGGAGGGCCTGATGCTGAAAGAGAGGGAATTTCGGGACGCCGTGGACGAACATGACTGGTCCCAGTACGAGGACGAGCACGTGGCCCTCTACTGCTCGACGGATGCCATCGTGCCGACCTGGGGCTACATGCTGATCGCCTCGGAGCTGAAGGACATGGCCCGCTCCACCACCATCGGCCGTGCGGACGACCTCCGGCGCGAGCACTACACGGAGGTTCTCGCCGACGAGGACTGGTCGGCGTACGAAGACAAGCCGGTCGTCGTCAAGGGCTGTGGGGACGACGTGGTGCCGGAGATGGCCTACGTCCACGCCACGCAGAAGCTTCAGGAGGTCGCCCGAAAGCTGATGTACGGCGAGCCGTGCTCCTCCGTCCCCCTCTGGCGCCGCCCGAAAAAAGAGAAACCGACGCCGGACGCGGAGGCCGTCGGCGTGAAGAAGCCGGACCTTCCCAGCCCCAACGCCTGACCGCCTCTCTGAGACCATTTTGGGGACGTCAGGGCGGGGGACGGTCCCACTTCTGCACGGCTGCCCCCGGTTAGCCTTTTCAGTTCAGATCTGTCCCTCGGTTACGTCGTCCGGCACGTGCGACGCCGCTCCCGAGGGTCCCCGGGATGCAACTGATTGAGCGCCCGATGCGTGCGATGAGCTTCCGGGGTGTTCTGGCCAGTGGGGGTCTACGTGCAGGCAGGCACCGTCATCGGGCTTTCGTGCTTCCTTCGGCAACAGAAAGAGGCCTTCGTGCCTCGCATGGATCGCTCGTCCAGCGTGTGGCTCTGGGCAGGACATGGGAACGACCCGTTTACGACCCGCCCAGCGATACGGTGCACTGCGTCCCCGCCGCTTCCCCCTCGCCAGCACTGCAGACGACGGTGGCCCACCGAAGGCCGCACTCCACGCCGTCCCGCCGCCCCCGGGTCGATAGGGACCGGATCGGGGATCAGATGGCAGGGGGACCGTTTCGAGACGGTGGCCGCCGGCTCGTCCGCTTCTTCGACCCACACTACCCGCCGCGGCCCGTAGCCTGCGCGCCTGGCATAAAGATCGCTTCCCGTTCTCCAACGTGACTGCTCCCTCATGACTGTTGATCTCTCCGACCACGTCATCCTCGTGACCGGCGCGAGCCGGGGCATCGGCCGCGCCACTGCCGAGGCGCTCGCGGAGGCTGGGGCCACCGTGGCGGTGCACTACGGCCGTAGCCAAGACGCCGCGGAAGAAGTCGTGGCGGCGTGCGGATCAGGGGCGAGGCGGTTTCACGCCGATCTGTCCGATCTTGAGGCAACCGATCAGCTTATCGGCACCGTGGTCGACGCGTACGACCGGCTCGACGCCCTAGTGCTCAACGCGGGCGTGGCCCCGTCTACTCCGCTCGACGCAGACACGGCGGACTGGGCTGCGGGCTGGGACGAAACGATGCACGTCAACCTGCGGGCCCCCGAGCTGCTCAGCCGGCACGCCCTCCGCCATTTCCAGTCCCAAGAACCCTCGGGTGGACGCATCATCAGTGTGGCCTCCCGGGCAGCGTTCCGGGGCGACACGCCCGACTACATGACCTACGCCGCCTCCAAGGCCGGGCTCGTGGCCCTCACACGCTCGATTGCCCGCGGCTTCGGCGACCAGGACGTCAAAGCGTTCACGCTCGCCCCCGGCTTTACCCGCACCGACATGGCCCAGGACTTCATCGACGAGTACGGCGAAGCCCACGCCACGAGCGACCTCGCGCTCGACCGACTCACAGAACCCGACGACGTGGCGCCATTCGTCGTCTTCCTCGCCAGCGGGCAGGCCGACCACGCCACCGGCACGACCATCGACGTCAACGCCGGCAGCTACGTGCACTGAACGTGGAAATGCTGCTGGACGCTCAGCCAGCAGCACGCCTCAGAAATTCACCCGCCAATTCGTTGAACACGGCTGGCTTCTCTACAGGAAGCGCGTGACGGGCGTCCTCCACGACGGCAAGCTCGGCGTCCGGCAACTGGGCCGCGATTCGCTCCTTCGCCGACACGGGCGTGTAGTCCTCATCCGACGAGACGAGCAGCACCGGAACGTCGATGTCCTTGAGGCGATCGGTCACGCCCCACCGCATGATGGCGTCCACCGACCAGAGATAGGCCTGCTTGTCGTTCCGGGCCCAGCGCCGGACGAACTTTTCCCGGAGGGCTTCCTGGCTCGGTTTCACGAACAACTGGCCCGCGAGAAGTTGGCCGACACGCCGCATCCCGAGCAGTTGCACGGTCGCCCGGCGGGAGGCGTAGAACCACACGTCGTGCCACGTATGGAGCCGCATGTCGGCGACGCTGTTCACGCCGACGAGGCTGCGTAGAATCTGAGGCGCGCCCGCGGCCAATTCAAACGCCACCATTCCGCCCATGGAGAGCCCAATCACGTGCGCCGGGGCCGCGTCCTGTTTTCGCAAGAACACCGCCACGTCTCGCGCAAACTGTGCAATCGAGTACGGGCCCTCGCCTCTTTCGGAATGCCCGTGTCCCCGGAGATCGACCCGAAGCACCCGGTAGTGCTCGGCGAAGTAATCGGCCTGTGCGGCCCAGTCTCGGCTGCTCGACCCGAGACCGTGGATGAGAAGGAGCGGTTCGCCGGCTCCCCGCTCGGTGTAGTAGAGGCGCGTATCGTCGACGACGCAATACGGCATGGAATCATCCGTCTTTCGGAGACTACGGGAGGGGATATGCGTCTACTGTGGAGTGGTTGCTTGCTACACCCGGCGGCGCGGGTGGTTCAACCGCCAACGCAGTGCCCCGCACGGCCATCGCATCTCGGCCTGAGGAACGATGTCCGTCCGATTCAGGGCAGCGGGGCCGTGGTTCCTCGGCCCTCATTGTGTTAGAACTCGTGAATCTAAGCTACTCTCAGGTGAAGGTGAGTGCCATATCCTCGAGCGCGGGATCAACAGATAACGCAGCGCGTCAAAACAAGTGGACGAAATGACGCATCGCGTTACCGACGAGTTTTCACCGGCACCCCTTCCATGGCTCGACGCATCAAGCGCTACGACAATCGGAAGCTCTACGACACGGAGACGAGCGAATACGTGTCGTTGAGTGACATTGCCGATCTCGTTCGGCGCGGCGAGACGGTGGAGGTGGTGGACAACGCGACGGGGGATGACATCACCGCTCAGACTCTGACCCAGATCATTCTGGAGGAGGGGAAGAGCGGGCGCGAGGTCATTTCGTCGGACCTTCTGCACGCCTTGCTTCGACGCAGCGAAGAAGTGCTGGACAGCGGGCTGCACCACATTCGAACGACGGTCGACGATCTGGTGCAGAGCTCGTTCGGCCAACTCAAGCACCTTGTGCAGAGCCCCCGTCAGGAGGAACTCGACGAGCTCCGGCAACAATTGCGTCGCCTGGAGCATCGGCTCTCGATCCTGCTCGATGATTTTGAGGAGCAGCATCCCGATTCCCCGGAGACGGGACCGAATGCCTCCAGTGATCCTGACCGCTCTCCGTCTTCGGAATAACCCAACACGCCGTTTTGCCTCTCGAATCTCTTTCTCACCAACAACCGATACGACCCATGACTACGGAACAGGACCCCCCCCAATCCGAAAGTCTGCAAGATGAACTCACAGAGCGCGGCCGTGAGGTCTGGCTGGCCGGCCTCGGTGCCCTGGCTACCGTCGAAGAGGAAGGCACCAAGCTCTTCAACCGCCTCGTCGACCGGGGCCAGGAGTTTGAGGAGGAGCGCCGCAGCAAGCTCGAGGAAGCGACCGAGAAGGTTCGCGAGCAGAGCGACGAAGCGCTCACCCAGCTCGAAGAAGCAAGTGAGGAGACGCAATCCGCGGTCGCGGAATCCGTAAGCGCGGCGTTTGATCGGTTTGGCGTCCCCACCCAGAAGGAGGTGGACGACCTGGCGGACAAGGTGGATCACCTGTCCCAGCAGGTAGAAAACCTCGCACAGAGTCTCTCGGAGGATGAGGATTCTTCCTCCGACGACCAAGAATAACCCCTTTCCGGAGCGCCAAGAGGGGGCTCCCAATGTCCGAGGGCTCCCTCTTTTCTGGAATGTCCAGTGAGACTGGCAATTCCGATCGTCCCCGGTTGGAACCGCTTCTGACAAACACGAATACGGCAAGCATCTCCCCCGAACGAACTCTGTCCCCTGATGCCTCCAGTCGAATCCCCAGCCGACAGCACGATTGGGCTTGCCTGCGCAGGCGGTGTAATCGAGGGGGCAATCTATGAAATCGGTGCCCTCTGCGCACTCGACGAGGCGATTGAGGGCACCACCTTACACGACCTGGACATCTACGTGGGTGTCAGCTCCGGCGCTCTCGTGGGGAGCATGCTTGCGAGCAATGTCTCGGCCCAAGAACTGAGCCGGGGGGTAGTTTCGGAGTCCCAGGACGAAAGCTTGAACCTGAAACCGGAAGTGCTCTTCCGTCCGGCCGTTCGTGAGTATGCGGGTCGGCTGCGGCGTCTTCCGGGGACTCTTCTCTCGTCGCTGCGCTACTACCTGCTCAATCCGGGGGATCTCTCCCTTCTGGGTCTGCTTGCCACCTTTGGCGCCATCGTCCCCACAGGCCTATTCACCAATGCTCCCCTCGAACGCTTCCTCGCAGAAGCCTTTACCACAGGCAGACGAACCAACGATTTCCGAGAGCTCCAGCGCGAGCTGTACGTGGTGGCGATGAACCTGGACTCGGCCGACGTGACGGTGTTTGGCGATCCCAACCACGACCGCGTGGCCATCTCGTCGGCCATCCAGGCCTCCACGGCCCTCCCCGGACTATACACGCCCGTCGAAATTGACGGCCGGTACTACATCGACGGCGTGGCGCGCCGCACCGTGCACGCAAGCGTCGGCCTCAACGCCGGCGCGGACCTGCTTTTCTGCATTAACCCGATCGTCCCCATTAACGTCCAGCTCGAGCAGCACGCCGACCGGCTGCTCGAACGCCAAACAAACGGCTCAGCAAGAACCCTCGCCGACCGGGGCCTGCCGACCGTTCTTTCGCAGACCTTCCGGGCCATCGTGGACTCCCGCAAGCAGACCGGATTCGAAAAGTACACCCACACCCATCCGGACGCCGATCTCATCCTGATTGAGCCGGAGTGTAACGACACCAGCCTGTTCTTCTCCAACATCTTCAGCTTCAAGAATCGTTACGACGTCTGCGAGCATGCCTACCAGTCCACCCGGCGCCACCTGCGGGTCCGTGCAAACGAACTCCAGCCGATCCTGGAGCGCCACGGGCTATCTCTCCGGCTTGATATTCTTGAGGACGAGACGTGCACGCTCTACGATGCACCATTCCCCGAACAGAACGGGGTTGGACAGGCGAGCGGAGCGGAAAGCACCCCGGCCTCGATGACAGACGTGCTCCACGAAACCGACGAGACGCTCGATCGTCTCAATGCTCTCCTCGACCGTCTTCATGCGCAGGTGGAGGATCCTGCGCAGCACTCATAGAACGGGTTCCTGGTCCACTATCGAGCCCACACGGCCAAGCCCCCGCCGATCACGAAAAGTGGAATCGAAAGCCAGAGCGGGCCGCCCTGAACCGCGGCAACCACACCCCCAATGATGCAGGACCCCGCGATGACGCTATTGCGCACTCCCTTCAGGGGATCACTCGGCGGCTGGTCGGTGAGCGACTCTTCGAGGTGCGCCATACCCGATGTCAGCAGCTGCGGAAGCTTGAGCGCCACATCCACCAGTTCCGGCGCGTTATTCAGCATCTCCGAGCCCAGCGTTATGGGATTGAACCGCTCCCGAAAGATCCGCTGCACGTGACGACGCGACACGGCGACCACATCCAGATCCGGGTCGAGCGTGCGCCCAACGCCCTCGAAGGTCACGAGAGCCTTGACCATCAGCGTCATCTCCACCGGAAAGAAAATGCGGTACCGGGCTCCCAAGCTAAGTGACTGAAGGATCACCTGGGCGAGGCTGATGGATCCCTGTTTACTCCGCATCAGGAAGTGCCGGGCCATGTCCGACACAGCTCGTCGGAAGCCTTGCGGGTCCCCCTCTTCCCCGACCCGGGCCATGTCGAGAAGGTGGCGAGCAGCACTTTCCACGTCTCCGCGCACCAGGGCATAGTAGTAGTACAGCATGCGCCGCTTGATGTCCGCCCGGAATCGCCCCACCATTCCAAGATCGATGAAGCCGATCTGCAAATCGTCGGGCCGCTCCCCTGGGAGAATTTTCAGATTCCCTGCGTGCAGATCGGCGTGGAAGAAGCCATCCTTGTAAAGCATGCGAATGATGGCCGACGCCCCAAGATCGATCACACGCTGGCGCTCCTCCTCACTCAGTTCGAAGACCGCCTGCGAGTTCGGCCGAATGCCCCCCAGGTATTCCATCGTGAGAACGTCTCCGGTGCTCAGCTCCCGATACACATCCGGAAATACGATGCCGGAGGCGTCCTGAAAGTTGGCCGAAAAAATCTCCGCGTGGTCGGCCTCGTAGTCGAAGTCGATCTCCCGCTTTGTGTACGCGCTGAACTCTTCGATAATCTGCTTCGGCTGATATCGGGGAAGCAACCACTGTAGGACCCCCCCGAAGAACTCAAGGAGCTTCAGGTCGGACGTCACGACGTCTCGAATGCCTGGTTTGATCACCTTCAGCACTACGTCCTCCCCATCATGCGTGGTGGCGCGGTGGACCTGTGCGATGGAGGCGGCCCCCAGGGGATCGGGATCGATGGCCTGAAAGAGCGCGTCGGCAGAATCGTCCAACTCCCGTTCGATGATGGCCTCGACCTGCTCGAACGGAATGGGAGGCAGGTGATCCATCAGGCTATCGAGTTCCTGCGTAATCACTTCCGGCAGGAGATCCTCCCTGATGGCCATAATCTGGCCTAGTTTTGTAAACGTGGGGCCAAGGATTTCCAGCCGACGGCGAAGTTGCGTCGGAAATGGAAGATCCCGGAGGTCACTTCGGACGAACGGCGTTAAAATTGCCGCGAGCATTCGCTTTCCCAACGACCGCATGCCCGTTTTCTGCACCTCAGGAAGGGACCGTACGTATGCGATGTGCCCGCCCATCAAGAGTCCGGCCACATGCCGCCAGACCGTGAAGAAGCGGCGGACGGCTCCTCGGTATGGTGCTAGGGGATCGAAATCGGTGAAGGGGGAGGACTGCCCCGAATCGGCTCGGTCCGATGATGATACCGCGCCTTCGGGTCGACCGTCGCCAGATAAGGGCGCCGGAAACTCCTCAGAAAGAGGTTCTCCCTCCTCCGACCGACCGGGCTGCGCGTCCTCAGGCTGACCTGGGGTTCCTCTCTCCCCCTCCGATGCCCTTCCGGAGGTCGACGCCGACGATGTGGACTCAGGGCTTCCCATGATAAAGATTCAGTTCGCCAAGAGACGGCCTCAGGCCGATGAGAAACCTCAACAGAAGATTGCTGCGAGATGTAGAGCATATACTTGGGACCTCCCCAAATGGTTGTTCATTGGGGCAATAAAAAAGGGACGCCGTTGCGATTGCAACGGCGTCCCTGGAACGGAATCCTGGCGACGTCCTACTCTACCGGCGAAAAGCCAGTACCATCGGCGCTGCGGGACTTAACTTCTCTGTTCAAAATGGGAAGAGGTGTTGCCCCCGCGCTATCATCACCAGGAAACTCGGTGCTGGCGTACAAGCCAGCGGAATGTATGACACAATGGTAGATCGCAACGCACCATCCGAACATGAACGCATGCAACTGACGTGTGTCCCCCATGATGGCATGTGCAAAATAGGGGTGTTAAGCCTTATGGGTAATTAGTACGGCTCGGCTGAACGTATCACTACGCTTACACCTGCCGCCTATCTACGTCCTCGTCTCGAACGACCCATGAGGAAGA
>JBDGQM010000007.1:0-13387 GCA_042219065.1 Salinibacter sp.
TGTTGGGGAAGGCGGCGGGGAGCACCGTCGGCTCCTCCATCGTCCCGTCGAAGTTCTCCTGCATGTCGACGGTCTCCTTGCCGATGTCAGTCATCATCTGCTCGGCGATCCGCGTCATGCGGGCCTCCGTGTACCGCATGGCGGCCGCCGAGTCGCCGTCGACCGAGCCGAAGTTGCCCTGCCCGTCGGCCAGCGGGTAGCGCATGGAAAACTCTTGCGCCATGCGCACGAGCGTGTCGTAGACCGACGAGTCGCCGTGCGGGTGATATTTGCCCAGGGTTTCGCCCACGACGCGGGCGCTCTTCTTGTAGTTCGCCCCCTGCGTGAGGCCGAGCTCGTGCATGGCGTAGAGCACGCGGCGGTGCACCGGCTTCAGGCCGTCGCGCACGTCGGGGAGCGCCCGGCTCACGATGACGGACATCGAGTAGTCGATGTAGGAGGACTTCATCTCCTCCTCGATGTTGATGGGGATCACACGACTGTCATCCGCTTCCATATTCGGGGGGAAGGGGTGGTACAAGAAGCGTAGCGAACGAGAAGCGCGACGCCTGAATTGGCGACCTCAGACAAGCGCTTTCAACCGTATAAGAATACGAATTTTTGCGTGGAAGTGCCACCCCGATACGGCCTTAGAACGGCCTCCACCGGCTTTTGACAAGGATTCGCCCGCGAGGGGATCACCGTTCGGGGCCGGCCCCACGCGACGACCGCCACGACCACCGAACTGCGGCTCCACTGGGACGTTGAGCAGAGCCTAGTGGAGTGTTGACTCTCACTCTTCATATATCAAAGCGATCTCAAAACCCCAATCCATGGCACGTCATTTCGAGCGCAGCCCAGAGACTACTCGGTCGCCCTGCTCCCAGCGCAGTCGAGAAATCTCCTTGGCCCCGCCTGCCTGCTTCTGGGAGGTTCCTCGACTTCACTCGGAACGACCCGCTTAGGGTTCTGAGATCGCGTATCTACCCGTACAATCACGCTTCACGAAGCACTAGTGGCGACTCGGTCCTGCACGTATCGATAAGTGCGCCTGCGAATGCTTCTCTCTGCGCTCAGCGCTGCCGTATTGCTGGTCATGGCGCCCGGCCTCGCCGCCGCGCAATCGCCCGCGTCTCCGGACGCGATACACGGCCCGGACGGGTTCGACCTCCAGGGCCACCGCGGGGCCCGCGGCCTCGCGCCCGAGAACACGATCCCCGCGTTCCGGCGCGCGCTGGAGATCGGGGTGACGACCCTGGAGATGGACGTGGTCGTCAGCGGGGACGGGCAGGTGGTCGTGTCGCACGAGCCGTGGATGAACCACAAAATTTGCAGCCTGCCGTCCGGCGCGCCCGTCCCCGCCGGCGAGGAGAAAGAGCACAACCTCTACCGCATGTCGTACGCCGAGATTGAGCAGTACGACTGCGGGCGGCGCCAACATCCGGACTTTCCCCAGCAGGAGACGCAGCCCGCCGCAAAGCCGCTCCTCCGCGACGTGATCGCAATGGCAGAGAACCACGTCGCCGAGCACGACCGCCCGCCTGTCTTCTACAACATCGAGATCAAATCGCGGCCGGACTGGGACGACGAGTTCCACCCGTCCCCCGAAGACTTCGCGCGGCGTGTCCTACGCGCAGTGCGTGAGCGCGGCGTAGCAAACCGGACCATCATTCAGTCATTCGACGAGCGAGTTCTCCGGGTGGTGCGGCGAGAGCGGGAGGGGGAACTCCCCGTGCGGCTCGCGCTCCTTGTAATGCATGGCACCGCAGACACGCTCTCCGATCAGCTGGATTCTCTCGGGTTCACGCCGGACATCTACAGCCCAGCCCACCCGTCCGTCAGTGAGGCCCTCGTGCAGGCGGCCCACGACCGCGGCCTCCGCGTGGTGCCGTGGACCGTGAATGAACGGGACGACATGCGCCGTCTCATTCGGCTCGGGGTGGACGGGCTCATTACCGATTATCCGGACGTCGGGCAGGAGGTGCTGGATGCGATGGAAGCGTCGTCGGACTGAATCGTTTTTAAGACCGCCGTCGGCGGACGGCGGACCGCAGTAGGCCAAAGTCCTTCGCCGCGGTCCATGGTCTGCCACCACTCGGTACGTTTGAAAGGAAAACCATGCAAATAATGTCCCAGGTTGAAGCGAACAGCGACGATACTGCCGCAGAGCAACACTATCAGAAATGGAAAACCCTCGCCCCCCTCGGCCTCCTCGCCACGGGCCTCGGCGCCAGTGGGGTCGGGCAGTCGGCCCTCATGAAGGGCCGGGATGAACCGACCTGGAAATGGGTGGCCGCTGGCACCGCCAGCCTCGCCGCGCTCAACGCCGGGCTCTGCCTCTTCGGCGACGCCGTAAAGCACCGGGCGCTCTACGAGTGGGAGCGGGACGACGATCGCGGGATACAGTCTGACCGTCGCGGGGGCGCCTCCCGATGACGACGAGCGGACGTGTGATGAGGGACGCACGCGTCGCGCATCGCCCTTGCCTTCGTTCCGCCGCACCGGTATGCTAGTAACGGCTGTACGTCGATCGGAACCGTGTGGGCGCACGTCCGCCTCCCCCAGCGTTCCCGACGTCCGTTCGCTGCTTCTTCGATCACCCATCCCACAGTGCCTTGAGTCTGACCGTCGTTGCGAACCGCGTCCCCATTCGACAGACTGATGATGGCTGGGAAACCTCGGTGGGCGGCCTCACGACTGCGCTCCTGCCGGTTCTCGAAGATCAGGGCGGCCTGTGGGTGGGCATGGGCGAGGACCCCGACCTGCCCGAGCGCCAGGAGTTTCCGGCCGACGATCCCGACTTTCTCGTGCGGCGCGTGCCACTGAGTACCCAGGAGCTCGACGGGTACTACTACGGCATGGCCAACCAAATTCTCTGGCCGCTGTCGCACTATCTGATTCAGCACCTGAACCTGGAGGACGAGTTTATCGAGACGTACCGCCAGGTCAACGAGCGCTTCGCCGAGGCCGTCCTCGCCGAGACGGAGAAGGGCGACGAGGACGTCATCTGGATTCAGGACTACCATCAGATGCTGTCGCCCAACCTCATCCGGCAGGAGCGGCCGGACGCCACGATTGGGCACTTCTGGCACATCCCGTGGCCCGCCATGGAGATCTTCCGCATCCTGCCGTGGTCGCGCGAGTTGCTTCGGGGCATGCTGGGCTGCGACCTGATCGGGTTCCACGTGCAGGAGTACGTCGACAACTTTGTCGAGAGCGCCGACGTGCTGCTCGATGCGGAGGTGGAGGACAATCGGATCCTGTACGACGGGCAGGTGACCCGGGTCGAGCCGCACCCGATTGGGATCGACGTGGGCCGGTTCAAGACGATGTCTCAGGACGATTCGATCGAGCAGGAGGCCCAGAAATTTCGGCAGCGGATGGGCACCGACAACATTGTCATCGGCATCGACCGCCTCGACTACACGAAGGGCATTCGGGCCCGGATGCTGGCCTTCGAGGCCTTCCTGGAGCAGAACCCCGAGTACCACGGCAACGTCAGCTTCTTTCAGATTGCCACGCCGAGCCGCACGGAACTGGAGTCGTACCAGCAGATTCGGCGCGAGGTGGACGAGGTGGTGGGCCGCATCAATGGCCGGTTTGCCCAGGACAACTGGGTGCCGGTTAACTACCGCTACCGCACGTACACGCAGTACGAGCTGTGCGCCTTTTACCGGGCCGCGGACGCGGCGCTCATCACGCCGCTACGGGATGGGATGAACGTAGTCACGCAGGAGTTCGTGACGGCCTCCCAGACCGGCGTGCTCATTCTCTCGGAGCTGACCGGCGCGGCGTACTTGTTGCCCGAGGCCGTGCAGGTCAACCCGTATGACCACGGTGGGGTCGCCGACGCCATCCGCAGGGCCCTCGAAATGCCCGACGCCGAGTGCAAAAAACGGCTCGACGGGCTTAAGGATACCATCGAAACGCTCGACGTGCACAACTGGGCGGGGAATTTTCTCGACTCTATCCAGAAGTAGAGAGGCCGTCGTCCTTGTCGGCGAGTCGGTGGACGAAACCACTTCTTCGGAGCGAGAATGCGTATTGCGTAGTGCGTGTTGCGTAAGGACATCTACGACTGGATGCTCACGAAATACGCAATACGAAATACGCAGTACGAAATACGCAATACGCAATACGAAATACGCACCTGACTGCCATGCCCCCCGTCGTCGACAACCCGCTGTTCTTCCTCGACTACGACGGCACACTCGCCCCCATCGTCGACGATCCGGACGCGGCCGTGCCCCACCCCGACGCGCCGGACCTGCTGCGGCAACTCGATGCACGGTACCCGCTCTGGATTGTGACGGGGCGCGACCTGCAGGCCCTCTCGTCGTTTCTCGATCGGCCCTACAAGGCCATCGGGCTGCACGGGGCGCAGGAGGGCATTGTGGGACGAGAGACCCACAACCTCATGTCCGACGAGGCCGCTGAGGCGCTCCGTCGCCTCCGCCAGTCCGTCCCGGCGATCGACGGGCTGCGGGTGGAGGCGAAGGACCAGTCCTTTGCGGTGCACTACCGCGAGGTCGCAGACGAGGACGAGGCCCGGGCCCGGCTCGACGACTGGCTCTCCGACCTGCCGGACGTCCTGGACGCCATCTGGGGCAAGAAGGTGGTGGAGCTCCGGCCCGAGGGACTTACCAAGGGCACCGCCGTGCGCCGCATTGCCGACGAGCACCCCGACCACGTGCCCGTCTACCTGGGCGACGACGTGACGGACGAGGACGCGTTCGCGGCCCTGCAGGAGATGGACCGGGAAGCCGTGACGATTAAGATTGGGGATGACGACACCCGGGCCGACGCCCGGCTCGGCGGGCCCGACGCCGTGATGGAGTACCTGCGCCAGTACGTTTGATCGCTGGAGGTTGAATCGGGGTCGACGTGCAGGAGCCTCCATTCTGTGACGGCCGACCGCAGACCGCGGACCGCCGTGCGACACGTTCTGCCGCCGTCCGCCGACCGCCGTCACAATCAGACGTACTCGTCAAACTGGTGGGCGTGGAGGTACTCCACGACCTGTTTGACCTTCTGGGCATTCTCGCGGTCGCACACGAGAACCGCATCGTCGGTGTCGACCACCACCTTGTCGTGGATGCCCACGAGGACGACGAGCCGGTCCGCGGTCTGGACGTAGCAGCGGCTCGAATCCTGCATGATGACCTCGCCCTCGATCACGTTGCCGTGCTCGTCCTTCTCGCTGAGGTCGTAGACGGCCCGCCAGTCGCCCACGTCGTTCCAATCGAACGTGCCGGGCACAACATACACCGTGTCGGCCTGCTCCATCACGCCGTAGTCGATGGAGATGTGCGGACTGTCCCGGAAGGCGTCTGTGAGCGTCTCCGTCCCCACGTCGCCGTCCGTCGCGCGAACGGGCGCAAACGCCTCGTGGGCCTCCGGCAGGTGGCGCTCGATCTGGTCGAGAATCGTGTCGGCGCGCCAGATGAACATGCCGCTGTTCCACAGAAAGTCGCCGGCGTCGATAAAGCGCTCGGCCGTAGACTGGTCGGGCTTCTCGGCAAAGGTTTGCACCGGATAGGCCTGCAGGCCAGCGTCCGCTGCCTCGGCCCCGTCGTACTGAATGTAGCCGTACCCGGTGGCCGGATAGGTGGGTTCGATGCCGATGGTCACGAGGGCCTCGCGCTCCCGGGCGGTGTCGTAGGCCACGTCGAGCGTTTTGTGGAACTGCCCCACGTCCCCGATCACGTGGTCGGCGGGCAGCACCGCCATCGTGGCCTCCGGGTCCCGCTTGGCGAGCGTCGTGGCCGCATAGGCGATGCAGGGGGCCGTGTTGCGGCTGATCGGCTCGGCGAGGATGTTCTCGTCGGGCACGGCCGGAAGCTGCTTCTTCGTCTTTTCCACGTAGCGCTCGTGGGTCACCACCAGGCAGCGCTCGGGCGGCACGAGGCCCTGCAGCCGCGCGATGGTGTTCTGGATGAGCGTCCCATCGCCGAAGATGTCGAGAAACTGCTTGGGATGTTCCTTGCGGCTGGCGGGCCAGAAGCGGGTGCCAATGCCCCCGGCCATGATGACGGCGTACTTCATGGAGAGTCAAAAGTCGAGTCTGAAATTGAACGGTTGGTCCCTAACATAGGAACCAGACGGGAAAGAAGTGAAGCGAACTCATGGAGCGTCGATGCCATCAGTCCGATAGGCACGACAGAGATGAGAACCTGGAATCGGGGTTCCCGGGGAGTGCCGTTTCGGCCCCGCCGCCCCGGGCACGTCACGGCCCTAGCAACGGATGGTCGCGGGTAAGAACGGTTCGGATCCCGCGAAGCAGGCCACGGAGTGCTGCACTGCTGTTCGGGTCCGAAGATACGAGAACAGCGACGAGTTGACCTACGACGCTCCACCAAAAGGCAAGGCGATTCAGGGGGCGATCCAGGTTCTTCTCGATGAACCAGTACCGCCGGGCAATCCGCTCCCGCGTTGTGGCCGCACTGGAGCGACGATTCCGCGGAGACACGTGGTGTACACATTCGGCCTCGGGGACTACAGCAAGGGGGCCGTCCTGCGCGACCCGAAACGAGAAGTCAAGGTCTTCGAGCCGGGGGGACGGCCCTCGTGCGTTCGGGTCGAAGCGATGAGTCCGAAACACACGTCGCCGGTAGCTTGAGGCACAGGTGCTGAGCCACTCGGCGGGCTGTATCGGATCATTGGTTGACCACGCGGAGGTCGTTTGACCGGAGGGGAGCACACGGTTCGGTTCATTCGTGCCTAGCAGAAAAAACCGGTGTCCCCAGTGGATACGGGGGCGGAATGAGTCGCATTCGGAGGGCAGAATAAGTCCGCCAACGCCGAGCAGTGAGGGATGCTCGCGTAGGGCGTCGACCAGTGTGTCAAAATACCTGTCTCGGAGCGTGACATCGTCGTCAATGAAGTGAACGATGTCCACTGTCTTCGGAAGCAGATCGACCCCGGCATTTCGTTGCCGTGTCCCTGCTGGAGGCCTTTCAAAGCGGTGGTAATGGAACGGCAGAGCGTCGTCACGCCAGTCCTGAACCACCGTAGCCGTGTGCTCTGCCTCATCCTGGTCGCTTCCGTCGACAACGAGAACCGGTCGGTTTTCCGCGCCGGGCTGCTGCGCGACACTTTCGAGAGTGCGCGCGAGTTCCGTGGGGCGGTTCCTCGTGCAAATGACGACGGCGTCTTCGGAAGGCATCAGGGGGCGGTCAGGCGTGGGAGGGAGAAGCAGGCCGCAGGGCGGCGACGATGGAGGGGCGAAGCCCGGTGAGGTCTACCACCCGGCGTCGGATCCACAGGTTGCGAACGATCAGGGTGGTGGCCGTTGCGACGGCTGCACCGACCGCCCCGTACGCGTACACGCCAGCGAGGTTGAGCCCAATGTTGAGTCCGGCACACCATCCGAAGATGTACGCACAGGACCGTTCATGGCCCGTCAGAGTGAGTAGGTGTGTTTGCGCTCCCGTTGCGGCGTTTACCAAAAACCCGAGCATTAGCACCGCCATCATCGGCTGTCCGGCCGTGAACGCAGGGCCGAAGAGCGACAAGACCGGTTCCGCGACGAGTAGGAGGCCGAGCGCGGCGGCCAGCGTGGGCCAGAAGTACCAGTGCGCGAGGCCCGACACGGTCTGCTGGAGGTCGTCGCTCTCGCCGTGGTAGAGGCGGGCCACCTCGGGCCCGGCCACTGCGTCCACGGCAAACGACAGAAATGTGATCGCCTGGGCCGTGCGGAGCGCCGCAAAGTAGATCCCAACCTCCTCGTTCCCGACGAGCGCCCCAACCACGAAGATGTCTGTTTTGTTGAGCACGAGTTGGAAGCCCCCCGTCAGAAGCAGGGGAAGGGCGACCCGAAGCCATCGACGGGGCCGTCGATCAGCGGATTGTTCGTAGGCCTCGACGAGGGTCCTGCGCGTGCCCCATTGCTGGAGGGGAATGAGGAGCACAAACGCCCCGCCCATACACAGCAGCATCTGCACCGGCGAGACGGTGCCGGTCGCCCACACGAGAGCGCCCACGGTCCCGCCTACGAGCAGGGGGCGCAGAATCTGGTCGGGGGCGTACGCCCATGCGAAGCGGTTGCAGGCCCGGAGCACTTCTTTCTCGAACAGGAGCAGGCCCATCAGCGGCGTGAGCGCAAGGCCCGTGAGAAGGGCCGGGAGATGAACACTGCCGGTGGGCACCACGAGGGTAATGCCGATCGCAGCCAGGGCCAGCCCGCTCGTGCCCGCGAGAAGGACTCCCCGTCCGGTCCGCAGGAAGCCCCGCAGCAGCCCGAGTCGTTGGCTCGTACGATATTCCGGAACGAACCGGAGCGCGGCGCTGGGCAGTCCAAGCGCCCCCAGTTGCGCGAGGACACTGGTCCAGCTAATGGCGAACACGTATGCTCCGTACCCGTCTGCGCCCGCCCACCGAGCGAGCGCCACATGGAGCCCGTACAGGAGTCCAGTTCCTGCCACCCGGATCCCGAACGACACCAGGGCTCCCCGCGACAGGGAGCGCCAGGAGGGCACGCGAAGGGCGTCGAACATGGGGGCGGAACGGAGCGTTGGTTGGGTAGCGCAGACAATGTAGGGAAGCGGATCGAGAGGCGCACACTGGCTGCCTTCTCCGTGTGGACGTTCCGTGTTCGGCGGAAACTGATTGGCGAAAGGGAAGACAAGAAAAAGAGAACCCGTGATACGTGAAAAGTGAGGTCGATTTCATCCTGCACTCTCTCACTTGTCACGCTTCACGCAGCACGGTGTATGGAAAAGCGGGGGAGCCGTCATCGCGAGCGATCATCGATCAAGGACATGCCTCCAGGTTCTCGGCAGCGAATTGTGCACCTGACGACGGTGCACGAGCCCTTCGATCCTCGAATCTTTCACAAGCAGCTCGCTTCTCTTCGCGACGCAGGGTTCGACGCGCATCTCATTGCGCCCCACGAGCACGATGAGAAGGTGCAGGGCATCTCGATCCATGCGCTTCCTTGCCCCAAGACCCGCTGGCACCGACTGGCCCTCCAGCCGCGGGTATTTAAGACGGCGCGATCGCTCGACGCCGCGCTGTACCAGGTCCACGACCCGGAACTTCTCCCCCTCGCCTTCCTCCTGAAAACGACCACCGGAGCGCGAATCGTCTACGACATGCACGAGAACTACCGGTCGAAGGGCGCGCTGCTAGGGCGGGGGCTTCGGGCGCTGGAGCGCTGGGCGTTCCGGTGGGTCGATCACGTCCTCCTCGCCGAGGAGAGCTACCGGACGATCGTAGACGGCCACGCGGTGCCCCGCACCTACATCGCCAACTACTTTCGCCCGATCGGGGATGAGAACCCAGTAGACCCCGCAGAGATCAGCGAGAGCCCGACGCGGCTTCTGTACACCGGTACCCTCTCCGACAGCCGCGGTCTCCGCACGATGGTCGATCTCGCCGCTCGGATCCGGCGCGCCCGCCGGCCGGAGACGATCGAACTGGTGGGCGTGTGTCATCGCGGGAGGCAGCGAGCCCGGGCCGACGAGCGAATCCAGACGGAGGGGCTCGGGGACGTCCTCGAGCGTGTGGGATGGGACACCTACGTCCAGCCCTCGGCCATGCCGCCGCACTACCGCCGGGCCGACGTGGGGTTGGCCCTCTGTAGGCCCCATCCCAATCACGTAGGCTCATTGCCTACAAAGTTTTACGAGTACCTCCACTACGGCCTGCCCCTCATCTGCTCTGACTTTCCGCGGTGGCGCCAGTTCGTGGGGCAGCACGAATGCGGTGCCGTCGTGCCGCCGGGCGCCCCAGAGGCCGTGCTCGACGTCCTCGACACGTGGCGGGCACACCCGGAGCGGTACCGGCAGTGTGCCGAAAATGCCCGGGCGGCGGCCCCGCAGTACCGGTGGGCCTCTATGGGCGAGCATCTCGTCGATCAGTACCGGTGCCTGCTGGACGACGAGCCGTGATGCAAACCGGGAGTCATGAGGGGTCGGCGGGTCACCGAATGACGCTAATTTTTTCGACGTCGCCCCGAAACGTCGTCTCGGAGCCCTCGATCTTTACGCGGTAGAGGTATACGCCGGTGGCCACGCGATCTCCGTCCTGATCGCGCCCATTCCAGGAAAGCGTGTTCCACCCCACGCTCAGTGGATTGTCGAGGTGGCGCTTCTCGAGCTGGCGCACGAGGCGTCCAGACAGGGTATAGATGCGGAGGGTAAAGTCGCGAAGGGCCTCGTCCCGGCCGCCTTTTACCCGGAAGGCAAACGTCGTGTGGGTGTTCATCGGGTTCGGATACGGGTACACGTCCCGGATCACCTGCTCCTGCTGGACGCGGAAGCTGCCCTGGTAGGGCTTCACCGCATTGCCCTGCTGATCTGAGGCTTCTACCTTCAGGGTGTACGTCGAGTCGCGCGCCGGCAATTGGGGCTCGAAGAGCACCCGCAGGGGATCGCTGGCACCGGAGTCTGGGGGAATGAACTCCAACTTATCGCTCGAAAACGGAATCCGTCGGAATTGCGATTCAAGACTGGGCGCTCGATTGGGCAGGCCGCCTTTGAGGAACACGCTGGCGTGGCTCGTGTCGTCGAGGGCAAGATTTTCGTTGTTGTCCTGAACGAGAATCTCGAGCGTCGGCGTGGTCGACACAAAGGGAAGCTGTGGGGCCTGAAAGCTGCCCACGTCGTCGGACGTGGTGGGAATCTCCCGTCCATTGGCCAGGACGCGCACCGAGGGCGGGGTCTGGTCGCGCTGTACGAAGAGGTTGCGGACCGCCGTATTGTTGCTCGGGAGACGCTCCGGGGGGCCGTCCGCGCCGGCCTCCACCGTAATCACGTTGGTCCCGGAGAATTCCGTGCTCGAAAAGGAGAGGGTGGTCGTGTCTCGCCCGCCATCGGGCGGAAGCGCCTGCAACGTATCGGTGAGTAGCGTGCTGCTCGCATTCGATGCATCCTCGAGAGTGGCGTTCACCCGAACGGGGTCGCTCGCCACGGGCCCGAAGTTTACGACCGGAAGAGGGGCCGAGGCCCGTTCCCCCTGCTGCAGCGTATCGGAGAGGGTGCGGAGCCCGGACGGATCCACCGCGAGTTCAGGAACGCCGGTGTGCGAAACGGTCCACTCATCGAGTTGAGGGGCCGTGCGGGAGATTGAGTCTGTGAGGGTGGCCCGGAGGTAGAGGTACGGATGGGTCTCCGCGTCGATCGAGGACAGATCGTGCTCTCCCGAGGGGCCGCGGAGATTCTCGACGAGAACCGTCGAGTCCGAGGCGAGAATGTCCACCGAGATGTTGTCCGACGCGTCCGGAGCTGTGCCCGTCCACTGAACCGAGGACCACTCACTGGCGGGGCCAATCCGTGGGGAGAGCGTAGTGCCGGACGGGTACGAAAAGCTGAGTTCTGATTCGAGATTGATCTCGTTAACCTCATCGGCCTCGGACGGGCTGGACACGCGCTCTACAGTTTCCCCAGGATATCCTATTCGTGCCCTCATGGCCCATACGTGGTTGTAGGTCAGATCCGTAGTATCGATCACTGTCGAGTATGTCTCTTCTGTACCCAAAGTTTTGAGAAGAGATTGCGGAACGGAGGGGCCGTTCTTCCGGGCAAGGTGGCGGGTGCGAACAAATACGTAATCTCCGTCTTGCGGGATTTCATTCAGGAACGTCTCAAGGGCGTCAATGGCTTCTTGCTGGTCGCCGATGTATTCGCCGCGTTCTTTAAGGTAGTCTTCCCATCGTTTTGGGAGGTTGTAGGTCGGGAACGATTCGCTGGCCCGGACCTCTCCCGTAGACCCGTTCATGACGAGCACACCAAATCCGAACTTCAGGTACTCGTAATCCGAGGTTCCATCGACGGTGAATCCGTCTTTCTCAGTTCCACTCCCGCGTTCCGAAAAGGTCTTGACCCTGCGGGAATACCGACCAAACACCCAGGAGGGGTCAGTTTGGCGTATCCGGTCGTTCGTGTTCATCGAAAAGAATCGGCCGCGCTGATGCCAGGATCGCTCGGGCACGTCGGGGGCAACTGTGAACTGGGACGATTGCCAGGTCTCTGCGCCGGCGTCGGCCAGCCGGGCGCGCCAGTAGTATGTCTGGTTGGGCGAAAGGCCCGAGGGCGCCCAGGTGCCGCGGAGGCCGTCTACCTCGCGCTGTACCTCCTGCCGGGCAGGGGATGAGAAATCGGGCACAGTGTCGAGTTGGAGGGTGACGGGAACCCGGTCCCCCGATTGGCCGGAGACCGTGAATTCGAGGGTCGGCTCTTCGGACGATACCGTCCCAAAGTCAGACGGAGCGAGAAGGGAGATCCCCGTGTCGAAGACCACCTGCGTGCGCTCGGCCGTGTTGTTTGTTTCGTTCGCCTCGTCGTATTCGTTGGCCGGGTCCACGGTCACGCGGAACGTGTTGGTGCCAACGGTTCCCTCGTCCAGGGGAAACGAGAACGAAAGGGTCTTTTCGAGGGCGAAGCGGTCGAGACGGCGTGTGCGCTGGGTCACGGTGCCGTCCGGTTGCTCCCACGTGAGGCGCGCGGTGACACTGTCGGCGGGAATGAGGCCTCGGTTTTGGAGGCGGACCGTCACGCTCAGCTCGTCGGACGGAACGGGGGCTGTCGGCTCGGTCTCGATGAGGGACGAGGCGACGTGGAGGTCTGGCTTCGAGGGAAGGGCCATGTTGGTGGCCGGGTCGCCGAGAAGGCCGTACTGCAGGAGGTGCTTCACGTAGAAGTCGCTGTTGCCGAAGTTGGCGTCGATCTCCGCCTTGGCCGAGCGGATGGCCTCGCCCAGAACCCGTGACGTGTCGACGAAGACCTCCCGCACGAGGGCGTCGTTCAGGCGGGCGGACGGAATCAGGTTGCCCAGGGCCGACTCGCCGAAGTGGGCAATGCCGCCGTTCAGCGCCCCGTCGCGGGGGGTGCCGTCGGGCCGAACGGAGCCCACGACAAGCTGCTCGCCCAGCGACGGCGCACTCTTCTCTTCGAAACGCCCTCCCGCAAACGATCCAGTGCGGCAGCCGAGGGAGACGACGATGGGCAGGCGTCCAGCATTGTCGAACTCCGAGGGGGGATCTGTCACAATCTCCCATGTCTGGGCGGCGGAGTGGCCAAAGTAGTTGAGCCAGCCGGCACCTCGCTTGAGGTCGACGGTGAGCGAGTCTTGGAAGGTGTCGTCGAGGGCGTCGTCGACCTTCTTGTAGTAGCGAAGAGTGTCCGCGCCCGTGTACCCTGGGCCGCGATAGGAGCAGTATGAAGGGACGTCTCCAGCGGTAATTGTATCCTGTGAGGCAATTGTCCCCCAACAGTTCGTGTAAGACTGCAGCTGATTCTGTTCGGCCTGGCTCGTCCCCCCGGCCAGGAGGAGCATCCGCTTCTGCCAGCGTTCGAGGGGGGCCGATTCGTAGGTCTGGAGCTTGTCCACGAAGAGTTCGCCCTGGGCGACGGTGCGGACCGGGATGCGGCCCACGGCCAGGAGTTCGGACCAGTCGTTCGGCCCGTCG
>JBDGQM010000007.1:13487-23126 GCA_042219065.1 Salinibacter sp.
GCGGACCGGGATGCGGCCCACGGCCAGGAGTTCGGACCAGTCGTTCGGCCCGTCGCTCTGCATGGCGAACCATCCGTCCGAGGGGGAATAGCCGAACGAGGGAACGCTCCATTCCGGGTAGAGCGTATCGACCGAGCCGTCGCGGATGGGATACTGGGCGTCGGCAAAGATGGAGAGGAACTTCGGAGCGCGGTCCCACGCCTGCGTGGCGTGCACGAACCGCCGGATGGCGATGGGGGTGGGGCGCCCGTAGTCGAACTCGTCGAAGACGTTTTGCACAAGGGCCACCTCCACCTCGTAGCCGTCGTGCGACCGGCGGTAGTCGGCAAGCTGCTGGGCGGCCGGCAGCAGCGCCTCGGTGGTCAGGAGAAGGTAGTCGGCCCCGTGGGCGTCGGGATTCGACCAGTTGCTCGGGGCGTCTGGCTCGATGGCGACGGGATCCTTGAACCCGCTGCTCCCCACGGCCCAGTGGGGCGCCGGGGCCGTCGTGGGCGAGGCGGAGACGAGGGCTGTATCGCCGTCAATCGGCGCGGTGTACCGCTGAGCGTCGGCGGGACTGTAGACGCGGACCGAGTCGCCCGTGTGGCCCGTGAGGGCGAACGTCTCGGGGTCGGTCGTGGGGGCGACGAAGCGCTGCCAGTCGCTGTCTCGCGCAGACAGGGAGCGAGTGTAGGCCGCCTCGGCCCAGTCGAACAGCACGTGGTTCGGAGTCTCGTTGGGGTCGGGACAGCTGTCGTCTGCGAACCCACTGTTGTAGGACGTAATGCGCAGCCGCAGTCCCGATTCAGGAATCTGGTTTTGGGACAGCGAGGTCTCGACCGTGGCCCGGTCGGCATTCTGCCACTCCGCCGTCGTAAGCGACTCGAAGGCCACGGACCCGCCGGACTGACGCAGTTCCCCCTCAATCTCGACGCGGTGGCACGAGGCCGTTTCGGCGTCGAAGCGAAGGGTGAGGTCAAGGGAAGCGTCCGTGTCGGCCCGGCGCCCGACAGGGAGTGTATACGTGTCGGAAATCGGGTCGGTGTTGTTGTGTCGGAAGCGACGCCAGTAATAGCCTTCCGACTCGGTGTAGAGGGGATTCCCCGTGCGTCCGGGACGGCCGAAGTAGTAGTACTGATCCTGCTCAATGTGGGTCGTGTCGCGGAGGGCGCTCGTCGTGGAAGATGAAGACGGGGAGTTTGGTTCGTAGCGGACACCGTCCTCTCCGCCCCAGGTCATCCAGTAGTAGGTCGTATCGCTGTACAGACTCCGGTGTGTGCTACTCTGCGCCGAGGTGTCGCCGTTGTAGGCCCAGAGCTCGTCGGTCCCGCGATTTCGCTGGCCCACGAACGTGATGGTGGAGGCGCCGTCGAGCGATCCGCCGTCCGCATCCTCGACGTGGATGGGGATTTCCTCACCGTTTTCGAGCAGACGGATGGTCTCGGGGGAAATGTCGGAGAGTGTTGTTCCGTCCGGCAGTGCGTCTTCCAGGGCACTGCCCGCCACGCGGTACACCCCGTCGCTGGTCACGCCGATCTGGACGTGCGGGGCGTCCGGGTTGTACCACGACGGATCGAAGTCGGCACTGGACTGGGCCGCGGTTGGGATGGGGACCGTGAGCACGAACCCGCACACGAGTGTCCACCAGAATGGGAGGGAACGGTCGTTCATACCACAGGACTGGATGCGTCTGGGCGCAACAGGGCCAGTAGGACGACGCAGGGAGACGATCGTCCGGTCAAACCGCACCGGCTCGACGATAGAATGATCGCGTGCGCTGGACGAATGGTTCCGGTCCGTACCGATCGAGCACGTGTTCGCGGATGCGGTCGGGGTCGTAAGCAGCCCAGTCCGCCCGCATGGTGCGGAGGGCTTCGGCGAGGGCTTCGGGGTCGGTTGCGGGGACGAGGCGGCCCGTCTCTTCGGTGACAATGTCCTCGGGCCCGCCGCACCGGGTGGCCACGACCGGCAGCCCGGTGGCCATCGCCTCAACGACAACCACCCCGAAGGTTTCCTGATGGCTTGGCAAGACGAAGGCGTGAGCATTCCGTAGCGCATCTCGTACGGCTTCACGACCCAACGAGCCGAGGAAGGAAATCTGGGGAGCAATACCAAGCTGTTGGGTTTTCGTCTCCAGGGTTTTTCGTTCTGGTCCGTCCCCGACGATGGCGAGGGACACTCGCGATGACTTATCAAAGGCCTTGGCAAAGGCGTCCAACAGGCCCGAGATATTCTTTCGTGAACTTAGATTCGCGATGGTTACAAATTGGAAAGGGGGAGGCTCGGGACGTCCGTCTGGAGGAGGTGTGAAGAGTGAAGCACGGACAAGGTTGGGAGAGACGATCACCTCTGAAGGTTCTGCAAGATCTTGGGAAATGATCGTGTCCTTAAGCGGCGTACTCACGGCCGCGATCGCACTAGCTTGCTGGAAGCCCGTTTCAACCAGGGGCCACCGCCAGGGAAAAATTTTGTCTCGCTGGAAACCGGTAAAGTGTTCCGTGAGGACATACGGTGTAGAGAATATATTGCTGATCCGGGCCGCTGCCGCGCCGGCCCAGCGGGCGCTGTGTGCGTGAATGAGGTCCGGGACGCCGTGCCGGTCCACGTACCGACGCGCGAGGCGCGCGGCACTCCGGACACGGAGTCGTACACCGGGCGGGAAGCGCCACCACACGTTCCAGCCGTACCGGCGGAGCGTGGGGATTCCGTGGTCCGTCGTCCACGCCGTCTGGAAATGCTTTCGTCGCAGGGCCTGCCAGGAGCAGCGGCGCAGGCTCTGCTGCTCGGGATACACGACGCCCACACTGAGCCCCTCGTCCTGGAGAAGACGGGCCTGCTCGGCGAAGTAGATGCCCTGCAGCGGTGCCTCGGTGGTGGGATACCAGGATGGAACCACGAGGACGTGCATGGGGAGAGGGATGCGCGATTCGGGATGCGTGATCGAAGAGAGAGGCCGTACAGAATTTCACGCGTCACGAATCACGCCTCACGAGTCGCCAATCGAGGACGGCGATGCCTTCATCGTTTCCCGACCGTCGGGGTGCGCCTCAAGGAGCAGTTTCCGCAGTTGCTCCCGCGATTCACGCGTGGGGGACGACACCGACTGGAGCCGCTGAAGATGAGTATCGAGTTCGGCACGGGTGTACGGCGCGGGTGCCTGCAGGCCTACAATGCTGGAGTGGTCGGTGGGATGTACCGTCTCGGCGTCCGTCATGAGCTGCTCGCTCATCTTTTCTCCGGGACGACGGCCCACGTACTCGATCATCGTCTCCGGGTCGACGTTTGGGTACCAGTGGTGGATCAGGCGCTCGGCCAGCCACTGGATGCGGATGGGGTCGCCCATTCGGAAGATATAGGTGGGATAGGCGTCGAGGAGAAGCGTCTGCAGGATCAGGCCGCAGGCCTCCTCCGGGCTCATGAAGTAGCGCTCCATGTCCGGGTGCGTGATGGGCAGCGGTTCGCCGTCGGCAAGCTTTTCCTCGAACCGGGGCACGACGCTTCCCTGCGTGCCGAAGACGTTCCCGAAGCGCACTGTCCGGCACTGGGTGGGTCCGGTGCCGGTGCGCACGTACCATTCCGCCAACTGCTTGGTCGCCCCGAGCACGCTCGATGGGTTCACGGCCTTGTCGGTCGACACATAGACGAACTGGTCCACGGCGTGCTGCTCGCAGAGGGACAGGAGGTTGACCGAGGCTCCGGTGTTGTTGCGGAAGGCCTCGGCAGGGTGGCGCTCCATGAGGGGGACGTGTTTGTAGGCGGCGGTGTGGAGCACCACGTCGGGCTGGAGGCGGGCGAAGAGGTCGTCCATCAGGGCGGAGTCGCGCACGTCCGCGATGCAGAACTCCAGGTCTCCGTCGTAGGGCGTGCTGCGGAGGGCGGTCTCCAGACGATACAGGTTGTGTTCGCTCACGTCCACCAGGGCGAGCCGGAACGGCTGCAGATCCACCAGCTGGCGCGTCAGTTCGGAGCCGATGGACCCGCCCGCCCCCGTCACGAGGACCGTGCGGTCGGACAGAAAATCGCGCAGGGCCGAGCGGTCGATCTCGACCGGATCGCGGGGCACGAGGTCGTCCAGCCGCAGGGTCGTTGAGGCCATGCCGGAGGCTGGCTCGTCGGGCGAGGTCGACAGGTGCTCCAGCAAGCGGCGCGCCCCCGCCCGGACGCTCAGAATCCCAACCAGGGCGACGAGCCCGAGCACCGCCATCACGCTACGGGGCGGCACGTCGGCGGGGTCGACCGTGTAGGTGAGGGTCACCGAGAGGAACCACGCGCCGATCAGCCAGGTCCCCACCCGCATGAACTCCGATAGGTGCATGAGGCGGGGCGACAGGCGATACACGCCGCTTGCCACCAGGGCGGCCCCGTAGACGCCCAGGACGAGGAGGGACGCGATGCCCCATTCTGTGGTGTGGGGCAGAAGCCACTCCTCGAAACGGATCCGATAGCCGAGGAGGAGGCCGCCGCATAGGACCAGCAGGTCCGGAAGCACGAGCAGCAGGGGAGTCCGCCCCCGGAGCCAGGTCCAGAAGGAGGAATCCTCCGCGTCAGAAAGAGGAGACGTCATGGTTCGAGAATTGAACGGTTCAACACTCAAGCACCGAATGATGCGTCCGGTGCGGGCGGCCCGTGGTTGCGCCACGGGTCAACCTGCCAGGGCCCGTCCTGTACGCTCGGCGAGTTGTGCGTACCGATCCATCATCTCGCTCCGGTCGAAAGACCGCTGGGCTACGTGTCGGGCGCTCTGCCCCGCCGCAGTGAGGCGGTCGGGATGGGCAAGAACGGTCTGCACGCGGCCCGCAAGGGCCTCCGGCGACTCGGGTGGGACGTACCATCCGCACGCGTGCCGCTCCACAAACCGCTGTGTCCAGCCAGGGTTCGTCACCACAACGGGGGTTCCTGTTGCGAGACTATCAAAAAACTTGCCCGGAGAGTTCGACGCCAGCACGGGCCGATCGATGAACGAGACGAGCGAGAGGTCGGCGAGTTTGAAGAGGGCGAGCGTCTTGGGGTAGGGGAGGGGCGGGAGCCGCCGGATGGCGTCGTGCCGGCGGGCGGCCTGCGCCACCGCGGGTTCGTGGTGGCCCTGGCCCGCAAGGGCAACGAGGACATCGGAGCGGTCGGCGGTGAGCCGCCGGGCAGCGTCCAACAAGGTCGGAATCGCGTTAGCCCGACCGAAGGAGCCCGCGTAGAGCACGAGGAAGCGGCGGTCCAGATCAAATCGGTCCTTGATCTCGGCCTGCTCCTCCGGGCCAATCGCATCGACGAGGTCGAAGTCGGGGCCGTACTCCAGGGTCGCCACTGGGGCGGAGGGGGCCCGGATCCGGACGTGCTGCTCCATGTCCGTCGACAGTGTCACGACCTGGGCTGCACTCCGGTACAGGGCCGCTTCGCCCCATCGCAGCAGGCCATGAAGCCCGTAGTTCGGTACTGCCCCCATCTGGATCGGAAAGGCGGGCCACAGGTCGCGCACCTCGAAGAGCCACGGAATGTCTCGCAGTTGGGCCACCGTCGCCGCCGCTGCCGCCGCCGTCAGCGGGGTCGACGACCCGAGAATCAGGTCCGGCCGTGGCATCTGGAGGCCGTACCGGACGGCCCGGGCGGCGTAGTTGAGAAATGAGGCAAGCCGCCGTGCGGCCGACATGGTATTGTCGTAGGGCACGTCGAACCGCACGAGATCGACGCCGGGCGGGGCCCATGGAAATTGGTGCGCCTGTCGCTTTTCCTCCCACGCCCGGGTGGTGATCACGGTCACGTCGTGATCCTGTCCCAGCCGTTCGACGAGCGCGTAGGGCCGTGCCGCGGTGGGACAGTCGGGCGTATGGTAGTACTGGAGGAAAATTGCGATGTCCACAGTGCAGTTAGGGGGTGCGAGGGCAGTGGTTTAGCACGGGAGGAACCGGTTGCACCCAGGTATCAGGGTCGCCTGAACGCCAGTTTTTGGCGTGCATCGGAGGGAGGAATGTCGTGGGGCATGGACCGGCAGGATTAAGAGTGTGGACGCGCAGGGACGCCTACGGCCGTGCAGTCGGCCGGAAGGTCATCCGTGACGACTGCTCCTGCGCCCACCATTGCTCGTGCGCCTACCGTCACACCGGGGAGTACCGTCGCGCCGGCTCCCAGGGTTGCTTCCGGTTTTAGGTGAACCGATCCTGAGACATGGGCGCCGGGGCGGACGGAGACAAATGGGTCGAGCACGGCGTCATGCCCCACGGTGCATTGCTGGTCGAGGACGGCGTGCGCCCCAATATGGAGGTCGACGGTCGGGGCGGCTCCGTTGCAAAGGATGGCCCCTGATCCGAGCGTGGTCGTTCGATGAACGGATACGCTTGGGTGAATAAGGGTGGCCGGCTGAACGTCGGTGGGGGCGAGGCGATCGGCGATTGTTCGGCGCGTCGTCCCGTTCCCAATCGTGAGGGCGAAGTGCAGACCGGTCTGGCGAGCTAGCCAGTTCGTCGTTCCGCGGACGGGATACCCGAGCACGGAGGCGTCCTGGAGATCGGGGTCGTCGTCCACAAATCCGACGAGGTCCCACGTCGGGGTCTGTTCGTTGATGGCCCCCACGAGCGCTGCGACTTCGCGCCCGAATCCACCTGCACCGACCAGAATGAGAGGCGGAGGGTCAGGCATGAGAGCGTGGAGACGACGAGAACGAGGGGTTGCGACCGTCGGGGCCGTCGACCCCAGTCCCACGGATCAGAGTGAGCGGAGTGTGGAGCAAGATCCGGAGGTCGAGAAGGATGTTTTGATTTTGGACGTACCACACGTCCAGGTCAATCCGCTCCGGCCACGAGAGCGCGTTGCGCCCGTGAATCTGGGCCCACCCCGTAATCCCGGGCGGTACTTGCAGGCGCGTGCGCTCGTACCCCCCATACTGCTCAACGTGTCGGGGCACTGTGGGACGGGGGCCCACGAGGCTCATCTCGCCGCGGAGGACGTTCCAGAGCTGAGGCAGTTCGTCGAGGGCCCAGCGGCGGAGACGGCCGCCGATCCGGGTGGTGTGGGCCGAGGGCCGGGTGGGGTCCTCCGGCTCGTGCGTTAGCGTGCGAAACTTGAAGATCCGGAACGGGTCTCCCTGGCATCCGGCCCGGGTTTGCGTAAAGAGCAGAGGCCGCCCGTCGTCGAGCCAGATGCACAGGGCCACCAGGCCGAGCACCGGGGCCAGCCCCACCAGCAGCAGACTCGCCCCGACGACATCGAGGGCGCGCTTGGAAGCCGGACGGGAGCAGGACGACGACATCAGCACGGTTTCGGTTGGGCGAAAAGATCTTTCGTAAACAGGGAGGAGCCCAAAATTGTCCATCAGGGCCCGCACAGCACGAGTTCTACCGACACGCTGTCGGAAACGGGTTGAAGGGCCGTTTCGGAGAAGCGGACATCTGCGGGAGACCTCGGCTCATCGCCGGGGGCAGCCGGACCCCGGCTGCTCCAGTCTCAGGGACGCCTCGGGTCATGCTCCGGATCGGCCATTACCGCCAGGATCTCGTGGGTTGTCTTCGTCCGGCGCCGCCAAGAGAGGATTGCCCCAAAGCCCATGACGTCCCCGGCGCCGCCGGGGGCCACCCCGACATCAACGTAGGACATCAACGTAGAAATTCAACTGCGACGGACACGAAAAGGTGCGAACCGACCCCAGGAGACGCCAACCCCAGCATTGGGCAATCGCCCATCGCCAGTTGCAATGAAGGGGGATGGGGCACGTCAAGAAATTAACGCTCACTTCGGAAGCAAGGGAGCATGGTTCCCGTGCGCCGCATGTATCGTTTATACTCCGACCCAAACCGGGCAAGCAACTCTTGCTCTTCCCGGGGGACCACCACAAACCGGATCAAAACAAACGCAAGGAGTGTGAAGGCGAGGATGAGCCAATTGGCGGCGATCAGTCCCAGCGCCACGAACAGCACGACACCCGTGGTGTAGAGCGGATGCCGAATCCAGCGATAGGGACCGCTTTTCACAAGTTCGTGCTGGTCTTTTGTTAGCACCGTCTCGCTTACGTTCCGTCCCAGTGTTCGCAGTATCCAATGCACGGAGGGTACTGTGCACAACCCCAATCCAACCCCAAACCACCGCACCCAGTCGGGGACTACAAATGATGCCCAGGCCATCCAGGAGGGATAGACGATGAACATCACAGTTCCGCCAAAGAGGGGAAGTGCAACGAGGGTGCGACCAACAATAAGCCACACCCCTTCACGGCTTCGGTGTATCACTCCACCCTGACTGCGCGCCCGGCGCCGGTGAAAGGCCGAGATCGAAATCGATCCCATTAGGATCGCAAGCGCGAGCCACTGGAACATGTTCTCGTGTTGCATGGCGTGATAGCTCAGGCGCGAGTCGGGTTTCCCGTACAGATAAAACGAAGAAAGCGTCATCAATCGAAACCAGCGAGGTCGCGGGGCGGCTCATCGCCTCCAGCGCGGGGTTGTACAGCCCATTACTGCTCGTTGGCAGGCGGATCGATGACGTCCAGCTCGCTGATCGCCGATACGGACGGGACCTCACGGGCGATGAAGGTCCGCAACGCCCCGTGTCCGGGTCGAGATGCGTAACTAATCAGGTTACTGTCGAAGAGCATGTGCCCTACCGATCACGACCGGGAAGCGTGCGATCTTGCCGAATGTCACGCTGCCACGCGTTCGGATCGTTAACCGTACTGAAGGCATCGGATTCCGCCAGCTTGGAGAGCGCATCGGCCATCTGATGCCCCCGGTTCTCCTTTTCGGTTTCCTCTTCAAGCACAGTGACGTGTACGCGAAGCGGCCGATCAGTGGCAGGCATCTCTTCTCCCGCCCATCAGACGCGGTCGCCTTGCAGAATGCCTTCGTACGTTCGAAGCATGGAAGTTGGCTCGCCGGACGAAGAAAATAGATTGTGCTATTTCAACCCTATGCCGCGGCGGAAAGTTTGGGGCCGTGTAACATATCTTATGCCGATCCATGCCGTCATCTTACATTACGCCAACCCGCTCCCCGTATCAACGGCATGCCGACCGGCATGCATGGGTCTATGCCATACAGATTCGCGCTATACACATCAACCCCAACGCCCCGACTTTCCTTCTGCGTCGACCATGCCTGATTCAACGTCCTCCTGGGACGGCGCATCTCCGTTCTTAGGTCGCGTCCGGGCCGCCTGTCGCCGAAAGGGCTATACATATCGGGCCGAGAAGACGTACCTCCGCTGGATTGTCCGCTACGTTAAGCATCACGGCACGCAGCATCCGCGGGCGTTCGGGAGACCGGAGGTGCGAGAATACTTGTCCTCCCTCGCCACGGAGCGGAACGCGGCCGCCTCGCCCCCAAACCAGGCCCTCAATGCGCTCCTGGGGCAGCCCCAGCGGGGCAGAGCCCTCTGGCCGGAAGACCGGGAGACTGGCTACGGCCGGCTACGGCGCGGCCTCGATGCCGAAAGCCCACGAGCGGAAGGATCCACACGCGGACGGAGTGAGAGGTGAGGTACGCATTTCCGTCACAACGGCGAAATAGGGAACCAACTCGTGACGCGGGAATCTAGTGCAGTGTCAATCCTGATTTTCGTATCTATGACACGATCTCAAACCCCGATTTACAGCCGTCATTCCGAGCGGAGTCGAGGAATCTCCCTCGGACTGACTGCTCGTTTTGGGGAGGTTTCTCGACTTCGCTCGAAACGACGTGCCTT
>JBDGQM010000070.1:0-7192 GCA_042219065.1 Salinibacter sp.
CCTTCCTCTGCTCGCCGTTGGTGAAGTTGAGCTGCAGCTGCCCCTTCGAGGTGATTCCGAAGTCCGCGAGCTCGCCGGCCGCGTGTCCGTTCTGGCTCTGATATTTAGCAGTGGTGGAGCCGCTGTTTTGTGTAATTCCCTCCAGATTGATCGTCAGCTGTGGACCGTTAGTCACCTGGTTCGGATCCCAGTTGAGCGACCTCAAGATTTCGTCGGAGTTTGCAGGGTCGACTGTCCCGTCAGGATTGAACTCAAGCGAATTGGTATTAGCTGGAGGTGGGGGTGCAGTTGGATACCCAGCTTGAAAGTTTGCAGGATTCTCCGGCTCCACCCAGTAGCTCCACTCATCTTGAGCCGTCTTTTCGAACTTAACGACTACGTTTTGGGCCTCTCCCTGCTCGTCATAAACGACATTCGATATTGAAGTCCTGTCACCCACATCGGCGTCGGCTGAAAGATTCCCGCCGAGAGTAGCTTCACTGGTAAATTTCGCAGGGGATTGCGCATTCGGGTCAAACTGTACGTTCTTGAGCTTTCCCGTCTGTGCCCTTCCGTCTTCGCCTACATCCCAGCCCTGCACGTTCAGGCCCCCGCTCGTGACGAGCTCTCCATCTTTATTGAAGTTGAAGTTCCCCGCCCGAGTGAGACGATTCTCTTCGGAGCCAGCACCCTCGCCGGGACTTGCGACGAAGAAGCCATCCCCGCTCAATGCGAGGTCGGTTTTTACGCCCGTCTGGTCGAGGGAGCCCTGCGAGAAGTTCCTATCGATGGAAGCGATAGAGACGCCTCGTCCGACCTTGGAGGGATTCACATTGTTTCCCGCAGCGGAACGATCGGCGCTCAACACTTCCTGGCCGAGCACCTCACTGAAGGCGGCCCGCCCCTTCTTGAAGGCGACCGTACTGGAATTCGAAATGTTGTTACTGATGGTGTTGAGACGCGTCTGATTCGCGTTGAGCCCAGACACGCCGATGCGAAGCGACTGAATACTCATAATGCGCTGTGTGGTTGGTGCGAGTGGAGTGATGAAAACCGCGCAGCCTCGGTCGGTCAGCTGCGCACCGGCGTCCCGTGTCCCGAATGGCTCCGGAACGTGGGGCCTGCCGGATTCGATGCTCGATTCGAAAGAGTACGATGAGGGTGAACGCTTCTAGTGGTTTGTCAACCTTGAATGTTGGTATGCCTGAGCGATCTCAAAATCCATTTTGCAGCACGTCATCCCGACAGTGGTCGGGACACGCTTCGAGCGCAGTCGAGAAATCTTCCTGGCAAAGCCGCCGATTTCGGGGAGGCTCCTCGACTACGCTCGGAGCGACCTGCCCTGGGATTTTGAGATCGCGTGTCTATCCGTACAATCATGATTAACACCGCACTAGTCTATTAGGGTTAGAGCTTCATGGCGCTGTCGATTTGCGTGAATACGCGTTGTTGCATTTCGGACTGGTCGAGGGCCGTGACGACGGTGCGGTTCGGGACGTTTACCACGAAGGCCGCATCGTCGCGGAGTACGGCGGCGTCCTGGGCGCCTTTGTCGTCGAGGGTGTCCACGGCGTCGGTGAGTGCCTGGCGTTCGGCAGTGTCGAGTGAGATGTTGCGTTGTGCAATTCGTTGCTTCGCGTGGCCGGAGAGCTCGATGTCCTCCGTCTCCTTGCCGGCCTCTTTCAGGTGGTCCTCGAACGAGGCCCCGTCTGTCTCCTGGGCCGGCGCGTCCGACGACGGATCGTTCTGCGTCGGTTGTTGGCTGGGATTGGGGGAGACCCGGCCACTGCGTTGCTGAATCGTCATGGGGCCCAGAAATTGCCTGAATCAGAACAGTGGTCACGGTGCATGCTCGAAGGCGTTCGGGAGACTTCTCCCTTCGCTCAGGACGCAGCCCGGAGACTACTTCCTCGCTTCGCTCAGGGCGCAGCCCGGAGACTACTTCCTCGCTTCGCTCAGGGCGCAGCCCGGAGACTACTTCCTCGCTTCGCTCAGGGCGCGGCGACGCTGCGGACGCGGTCCATCGAGATCTTCGCCCCGTTGACCCAGAGCTTCGTGCCGTCCTTTCCAAAGCTGATCCGGTCGACACTGCCCTTGAGGTACGGACTCGCCTCCACCGACTCCCCCTGTGGATTCGTCGCCTCAATCTCGAAGGAGTAGTCTCCGTTCGGGACCTGATTTCCAGCATCGCTCGTCCCGTCCCAGGTAATCTCTTTACTGCCTGCCTGCACATTTTCGAGCGTGCGGGTGCGGACCGCGTTGCCTGCGTCGTCCCGAATGGTTACGGTCACCTCCGAGGCAGAGCTGTTCAGGTCCATGCCGAGCGTGGTTTCCCCCTCTCCGTTCCAGGAAAACTGGTTGCCCTTGGCCTCGACCGTGCGCCCAATCAGGTCGGTGGCCACGCCGCTGTTCACGCTCCGCATGAGCGCCTTGTTGCCACTTTTCTGCGCCTCAAGCTGGTCCCCAATGCTCGTGAGTTGCTCCACGGAGCTGAATTGGGCGAGCTGGGACGCAAAGTCGCGCCCCTTCATGGGATCTGTGGGGTTCTGATTCTTGAGCTGTGTGACGAGCATTTTGAGGAACCCATCCTTGCCCACCTGTTGGGAGGTGGCCTGGGAAAGGGCTCCTCCCCCGCCGGAGGATTGTGCTGCACCGGCGGAGGCCGGGGAGGAAGGCGGTTCAAGCATGAAGGTCTGGGTAGTGATCGTGAGAAATATTAGGTCGCGGGGATGCTCGGCGTCTCATCCAATCCACTCGTGCTCTCCGTTCGCCCCCCGCCTGTGCGTGATTCCGCCGGTGTCGGGGTCCCCGTCGGACGACTCTACGGTGGAGGCCGGCGATGAGCGTCGTTCGGGGACCGATCCGTCCGAGGCCTGTCCGCCCGACTCGTCGGCGTCGCCCCCCGTGAAGGAAAGGTCCACGTCGCTTCCGTACTGCGCCTGCATGGTATCCTGGATCTGCCGCGCATTGGCCGCCATCTGGGCGCGCAGGCGCCCTTCGCTAAAGCGCACCGACACGTTCATGCGGTCCGGGTCGGAGCGGGTCTGGACGGTCACTTTGCCATCTCCGTCCCCAAGCGCCATTTCCATAGACTTCCACCCGCTGGCGAGCTCCGTCGCCTTTACGGGACCGTTCGTGGCCGTCGCTAGCCAGGCGGTCGGGAGCGTGCGGGGGGGACCTGAGGCTGAGCCGGAACGGCTTCCCTCGCCGGACGCACGCCCCGTCCCGAGGTCGGAAAGGGCCGAGGTCCAGCCCGCTCCGCCTCGTTTCGCCCCCGCCCCGCTCCCCGAAAACAGATCGCTCGGCGATGCAGAGCGCCCGAGGGAAGTCTGTTCGCCTCGGCGCGAAAAGGAGCCGAGGGTCCCAGCCCGGACGGTGCCGGGCCGCCCCTGCTTTTGTCCCGACCCTTTGCGACCGCTGGGAGCCTGTTTCGATTGGCCGCCAGACTGCGACCCCGTGCCGCGATTATTTTGATTGCTCGATTGATTGCCCGACTGGCCTGTGTTCGTCTTCGACTTCGCGGACGATCCGTTCTTGGCCTGTGATTTCGCGCTCGCCTTTCGGGACTGCTTGTCTGAAGATCCGCCGTCCGATGGCACGACGCGCTTTATGGAGTCGTCTGCCGAGGGGCGCGCGGCACGCGACGAACCTCCCTGCGATTGGGTCGGGGAGGACTCCCTGGACGATGAGGCTTTGCGGCCGTCCGTCTGAGTGCTCGTGGTTTGCGTGCTGGATTTCGATGCGCCATCTCCGTTCACCCGAACGATCTCTGCGTCGATGGGGCCTCGCTGAAGGATCCGGGTCCTCAGGTCGGCAGGTCTTCGGCGGATTGCAGGGGTCGAGGCCTTCCCCTGCCTGCCGGACTTGGCTTGCGTACCAGACTTCTTGTCCTCGGCCGTGTGCTTGGCGGACGTCTGTGCCTTCTTCTCCGAAGCGTTGCCCGATGCGCTGTTTTTCCCCGCCCCCGACTGCTTCTGGGCCGTCTTCTTTCCAGACGGAGCAGAAGCATTTCCCTTGCCGCCCGAGGCCTTCTGGGATCCAGTGGCCTGGGAGGCTGCAGACTTGCCGTTGCTTTGCTTGCCGCTACCGGACGTCTGCCGCCCCGTCGCGGCCTTCTCTGCGGAGCCCTGCTTGCCCGTTCCCTCTGCCGACGATTTGGATGCGCCCTTCCCGCTCTGTCCCTGCGCGTTCGACGTCGAGGAGGATTGGTTCTTAGCGGAGGTCTTCGGCTCTCCTTTCGTCTTCGAGGCCGTGCGTCCCTTCGCTCCGGTCGACTCCGCGGTGCCGGACGCCGTTTTGCCTGCTCCCGACTGTTTCTGGGACGCCTGGTTTCCAGACGGAGCAGAAGCATTTCCCTTGCCGCCCGAGGCCTTCTGGGATCCAGTGGCCTGGGAGGCTGCAGACTTGCCGTTGCTTTGCTTGCCGCTACCGGACGTCTGCCGCCCCGTCGCGGCCTTCTCTGCGGAGCCCTGCTTGCCCGTTCCCTCTGCCGACGATTTGGATGCGCCCTTCCCGCTCTGTCCCTGCGCGTTCGACGTCGAGGAGGATTGGTTCTTAGCGGAGGTCTTCGGCTCTCCTTTCGTCTTCGAGGCCGTGCGTCCCTTCGCTCCGGTCGACTCCGCCGTGCCGGACGCCGTTTTTCCTGCCCCCGACTGCTTCTGAACCGTCTGCTTCGCAGACTGAGCAGAAGCATTTCCCTTGCCGCCCGAGGCCTTCTGGGATCCAGTGGCCTGAGACGACGCAGGCTTGCCCGTGCCCTGTTTCCTGCTAGACGTCTTCCCTCCCTTCGAAGCTTTTTTCGGGGAGCCCTGCTTGCCTCTTCTCTCCGTCGACGACTTGGATGACGTGGACACGCCCTTCCGGCTCTCTCCTTGCGCCTTCGACGCCGAGGAAGATTTGTCCTTACCGGAGGACTTCGCGTCGCTCATCTCCTTCGAACCGCCTTTCACCTTCGAGGCCGTGCCGTCCGTAGACCCGGTCGACCCTGCAGTGCCAGACGCCCTTTTTCCTGACCCCGACTGCTTCTGGGCCGCCTGCTTCTGCGGCGATTTGCCGGACGAGCGTCCCGCCTCGCCCGACGACGCCCCGTTCGGAGCGGCATTCGATTGCGTGTTCTTCTTCTGTCCCTCACCCTGGAGCTTTCCGCCAGATTCCGCCGTCGTTCCGCCTTTGGGGTTGGACTGTGCACCCTCCCCGGCCTTGCCGCTTCCCTTCGACGACTCGTTGGAGCCGCCTCTTTGGTGGCCGGGCGGTTCTCCGCCCGTTTCGGCCGAGGCGTTGAGGCCTTCGATGGTCGCCACAAGTGATGCCCCCTCCCGGTTCGTGGCTGTCTCGTCCCCAGCGCCCCCCAGCACCCGGACTGGTTCGCCCGTCGTGCCGCCCAGCGGCATCAAAGAGGGGGACGACTGCTTACCACGCGCGACCTCAGCTCCCTCAAGGGCCGACGCAAAGGACTGCGCGGAGCCGGCGTCCGACGCGCTCAGGGCCGCGTCGGAAGCAGCGGCCGCATCGCCCGATAAGGAGAGAGAAAACGACTGCATGAGGTGAGCAGCCCGTTGGGAGGCGTGTGCGATTATTCAGTTGAGGAGGCCGAATCCGGAGCGACGAGGGGGGAGGGTTCCCCGTCCTTCTCCACGACCTGGTTGACGAACTGGGCGGCCTGATCCGGAGCCATGGCTTGCAGAAGATTCGTCCGGGCCTGGCCGGTGGTCTCCTGGTACAGTTTTTTGAGTACGCTCATGTCGACTCCCTGTAAGAGATTGCTGAGGTTTCGCCGTCGCATGTCCATGAGGGCACTGCTGAGCTCATCGACCTTTGCGCGCTCTGTCTCGGCGGCGGCCAGCTTTTCGCGGAGGGTTTCTGTCTCGTTGCGGAGCGTATCGGCCGTCGCTTTCGTCTCTTGAAGGCGACGGCGGAGGGCGTCGATGGAGTCTCGGAGCGCCTGAATCCTCCCAGCGCTCGATGAGTCGTCCGGGGTGCTCGTTGCGGAAGCATCCGTGGACGGTTCACCTCCATCCTGCGCACGATCGCCTTGCCGGGGTTGCATCGCCGTCGTGTCCCCCCCGGCCCTTGAGTTCTGGTTCCCAGCAGCCGCCTGAACCGTACCGGTCGTGTCGGACGAAGGGGTCGGGCCGCCCGTCGAGTCCGTCGCCGCAACTTCTTCCGACGGATCGTCGGGCGCGATGCTCGGGGCAATCGCCGGCAGGGCAAAATACGCCCCCAGGAAGCCGACGAGCGCCGTTCCCAGCGCTGCACCGGCGATGATCGAAATGGACGTTATGGTGCCTGTCCTCATAGGCCCTGCATGAGCGATGAGCGGTTGCCTCGGGCGTGGCGCAATACCGCCTGCTCGTCGAAGAAGGCAATCTCAGCCTTCGTCTGCTCCCGATCGAACGTGCTTTTCTCCTGGTCGCGCAGTTCTTCGAACGCCTCTTCGGTCTGGCGCGCCTCTTGAAGCTCGGCCCGCGTCTCTTCGACCTGCTGCTGCGCCTCTTCGACGGCGGCCCGCGCCTCGGTGACCGACTGGCGCGCGTCTTCACGGTACGCCCCGGCCTGCTGGAGGTCCGCCGAGCACAGACCCGTCCCTTCCTCCACCACGCGCTGGCACTTGGCGAGGCGCTGGCGGGCCTGCTTCAGCTGTTCCTCTTTCTGCTCGAGCGCCCGCTCCGCGTCGGCCAGCGCCTGGCGCGCCCGCTCCGTCTCATGCCGACGAAGCTCCAGCACTTTCTGCAGGGAGAAGCGGAATTTCTTTCCTGGCATTGCGCTGAGGGAAACGGTGGCAAAGATCGTAATGGGAGGGGCGCAAGTGCCGCCTGCGCGTCTGTACCGGCAGTTCGGGACAGGTCTGCGCCCGCGATAAGATCGGCCGTCATCGCCCATCCATCGCACCCATTGTATAGATCAAAGTCCTTGCCACCGATAGTGGTGCGTTACATCTGATTTATTGGATCGGAGTTGCGATCCCGATGGCGATCGAGGACTCGACTACTGTCGGTCTCAAAATTCCCTGAGCAAGTCGCTTCGAGCGAAGTCGAGAAGCCTCCTAGAAGTGGGAAGCCCCAATCCGGGAGATTTCTCGACGATGCTCGAAATGACGTGCCGCACCTTGGGGATTTTGAGATCGCTTTCAAGCACAAAATAACGTGTAACAGTCCGCTACTAGTCGGAGATCTGACTCAGCACCTGTTGGAGCTGTGTCGACGCATCGGTGTCC
>JBDGQM010000070.1:7292-9689 GCA_042219065.1 Salinibacter sp.
CTAGTCGGAGATCTGACTCAGCACCTGTTGGAGCTGTGTCGACGCATCGGTGTCCAGCGGAGGCGCGTGAACGTCCTGCTGCAGAAAGTCCGTCAGGGACGGATTCGCCTCCACCGCTCGATCCGTCTCTGGATCACTGCCCGGCTCGTAGGCGCCCACGTTGATCAGGTCTTCCACCTCCTCGTAGGCGGACAGAAGCTGGCGCGCCTCGCGGGCCGCGTCCTGGGCCTTCTCGTCGGCCACGCGCGGCATGACGCGGCTGACGCTCTGGAGCACGTCGATGGCCGGGTAATGGCCCGCCTCGGCAAGGTCGCGGGAGAGCACGATGTGTCCGTCCAGGATGCCCCGGGCGGCGTCGCTGATCGGTTCGTTCATGTCGTCCCCTTCCACCAGCACGGTGAAGATCCCCGTGATGGTACCGGCCTCCGCGGGGCCGGCCCGCTCCAGCAGGCGCGGCAGGAGCGCGAACACGCTCGGCGGATAGCCCCGGGTGGTGGGAGGCTCGCCCACCGCCAGCCCGATCTCGCGCTGTGCCCGGGCGACCCGCGTGAGCGAGTCCATCATGAAGAGGACATCTTTTCCCTGATCGCGGAAGTGCTCCGCGATGGCCATCGCGGCGCTGGCCCCCTTCACGCGGCTCATCGCGGCCTCGTCGCCGGTCACTGTGAGGAGGGCCGTGCGCTGGAGGCCCTCGTCGCCCAGGTTGTCGGTGATAAACTCGCGCACCTCGCGGCCCCGCTCCCCGATGAGAGCAATCACGTTGACGTCGGCCTCGGCCCGGCGGGCGATCATGCCCAGGAGCGTGCTCTTCCCGACGCCGGACCCTGAGAAGATGCCCGTGCGCTGTCCCTTTCCCATCTTCAGGAAGGCATCGATCGCCCGAATCCCAGTGTTGAGGGGCGTATCGATGAGCGGCCGATCGAGGGGCGACGGGGGGTCTCGGTGGATCGGCTTCGGCTCGGTCCGCTCCAGGGGCCCGTTTCCGTCGATAGGACGCCCTCCGGCGTCGATGACGCGGCCCAGAAGCCCCGGCCCGGCGGGCACGGTCATGCCCTGGTCGGACCGGCGCACGAGGCACCCGGCCTGGAGGCCGTGCGTCTCCTCCATCGGCATGAGTACCGTGGTGCCCTCCTGCACCCCCACCACCTCGGCCCGCACCGTGCGCGTGCTGGTGCCGCCGTTTACGTGAATGTGGCACATCTCCCCCACCGCCGCGTCCAGTTCGTTCGCCTTCACCAGCAGGCCCACGACGGAGGTCACCCGCCCGTAGTGGCGCGGGGGGACTGTCTGATCGTCCACGATGTCGAGGGCTTCGGCGACTGACGGCATCCCGCTGAACGATTGAGAAGACAAACAGAGCAGATTCCCTTACGTCTCGCTCGAGTCCGAGTCGGACAGGCTCAGGCGGCCGCGAAGCGTGTCGATCACCTCGCGGCGGCGCCGGCGGATGGCCCCGGCCGGGGAGGCGACCGTCCAGTCTCCCTCGGCCCGCTCCGGGTCGGACTCCAGTTGCAGGTCGTCGTACTTGTCCGTGAGGTGGTCGGCGAGGCCCGACTCCTGAAGGCGCTGGTAGTCGACCGGATGGACGGTAACCGTGATCGGCGGTGTCCCCGCAAGCTCCGCCACCGCCTCGGTGAGGGCCTCCTCGGAGGCCTCGCGAAGCGAGTCGGCAATGGGGGCATCGACGATGGTCTCCGCCAGTTGGAGGGCAAGCTCGACGAGCCGCGACTCATTTTCATCGATGTACTGCGTCCAGGCGTCCTCGAACTGGGTGATGTCCGCGATCAGGGTCTCTCGCTCGTCCTCCCACTCGGCCCGCAGCGTCGTTTCAGCGTCTTCGTAGCCCTCATCGTACCCGGTCTGGTAGCCGTCCTCCCGGCCTGCGTCGTAGCCCTCGGCGCGCGCCTCCTCCACGGCCGCCTCCATGTGCTCGCGCCACTCCGCATCGGTACGCTCGGGCGGAGGGTCGGCCTCCTCGTCCTCCCCCTGGTCCGCCGCCGGCTCCGTGTCGTCGTCCTCGTCCGCATCGGCGGGCGCATCGGGCGAAGAGGAGCCCGGGTCCGGCGCGACAGGTTCGACGAGAACCGAGTCGGAAGAGGCCTGGGTCTCATCGCGCCCCAGAACACGTCCCCTGGACGTAGACTCGTCGCGGGAGCCGCCCGGTTCGTCCGGGGCCTCCACCTTCTCCGCCGGAATGCGGGACGACGAGGGGCCCGGAGGAATCTCATCACGCAACTCTTCATCGAGCGACGCAGACGTGACTTCCGATTGCTCGTCGTTCTTGATCACGCGTCCCATGCCGACGTATTGGTTGTGGTGGGTTGAATCGAAAGTCACGTGGCCCGACGCCCAGGCACTCGCATGTTACCGACCCGTGCAGAAATCCCTGAAGATGAC
>JBDGQM010000071.1:0-4999 GCA_042219065.1 Salinibacter sp.
CGAAAACCTCAAACCCGTATCTGATCCTCTTTGCGCTCTGGCTGATGATGTTTTCGGCCAGCAGCCAGTTGATCATCATGGTGCCGATCCTGCCGGAGATTGCGGCGAGCCTGGACGTGAACGCCTTCTGGCAGGGCATGCTGCTGACGGCCTACGCCCTATCGCTGGGCGTGTCGGCCCTCATCACGGGCCCGGCCTCCGACCGCATCGGGCGCCGTCTCATCCTGCTGTACGGGACGATCCTCATGGCCGTCACCCTGGTGCTCCACACCGTGGCGGAGAGCTACATCTTGCTCTTCTCGATGCGCCTGCTGGCGGGCATAGGAGGCGGCATGCTCACCAGCGGCTCGGTGGCGTACGTGGGCGACTACTTTCCCTACGAACAGCGGGGATGGGCCAACGGCTGGGTGATGAGCGGCACGGCCTTCGGACAGGTGGCCGGCATCCCCATCGGCAAGGTGCTGGCCACCGGCTTCGGCTATCGGTGGCCCTTTCTCATGTTTGCGATTCCGATGGCCCTCTCCGCCGCGCTCATCTGGCGCTACGTCCCGCAGCCCGACGCCGACCTCGACGAACAGCGCCTCACCCCGTCCCGGTTCGTCGAAAAGTACCGGGCCGTCCTTGAGGGCTCCGACGCGGTGAACGCCGTGGCGTCGTATCTCCTCCTGTTCGCCGGCTTCGGCCTCTTCACGTCGTTCCTCCCCAGCTGGCTCGAATCCACGGTGGGCGTATCCAGCTACGAGATCGCCCTCCTCTTCGCCATCGGGGGCACCGCCAACATCCTCGCCTCCCCGCTCGGGGGCCGCGTCTCCGACCAGATCGGGCGGAAGCCCATCGTGGTGTGGGCGTCGCTGGCCCTCGGCCTCCTCATGGCCTTTGCTCCGTTTTACATCACGGGCTTTCTGATCGCAGCCGTGCTGTTTTTCCTGGCCATGGGCCTCATCGGGATTCGGATCGGTCCACTGCAGTCGCTCATCACGGCCCTCGTGCCGGACCGGCAGCGCGGCCTGCTGATGGGCCTCGCCATGAGCGTGGGCCAGGCCGGGTTCGGGTTCGGCAGCTTCGTGGCCAGCATCACGTACGGCCCCTACGGCTTCCTCAGCAACGCCATCGGCGGGGCCCTCGCGATGATCGGCATGGCGGGCCTCGTGCACTGGGGCCTCCCCGAGCCCTCCCTCTCGTCGATGGACGACGCCTCGCCCGACGGCTCCTCTTCCGATCCTCACTCGTCGGAGCCTGCGAGCGTCGCCGAAGCAAAGTAGCGGACGACGGCCGCGCGGCCCGCTCAGCCGAAGAAGAACCAGATGATGGCGGCAAGGACGAGCGCGGCCCCGCCCCAGAGCGCCAGGGCGATGCGGGTGGAGGTGCGCGCCTGCGCCACGTCGCGCCAGTCACGGGGCCATACGCCGAGCCCCAGAAAGGTGCACACGGCGGCCAGATTGAGGGACACGACGTTGGTGACGGTGAGCAGGCCCGCCTGCGTCGCCTCCACGGTGTATCCGGCCCCCAGAAACAGGCCCGTCGCCACGAGGGGCGGGAGCAGCGCGACGGCCACCATGACCCCCACCAGTCCCGTCGCGCCACCCCGCGTGACGGCGAGCGCCCCGGCGGCCCCGGCCGCCCCCGCCAGGGCAATGTCGACCGTGCCGATGACGGTGCGCGCCGCGAGCTCCCCGGCCGCGGGATCGACGGGCACGACCGCCCCCAGCCCAAGGGCGCCCAGAAAGGCCACTCCAACCCCCGCCAGGTTGGCCACAGCGGCCCGGCTTAGCAACTCCGGGTCCCCGAGGGTAGTGCCGAGGGCGAGGGCCAGGTTGGGCCCGATGAGCGGCGCAATCACCATGGCCCCGATCACGACGGCGGTCTGGTCCCGCAGCATGCCCCCGGCCGCCACGACGACGGACAGGGCTGTCATTGCGTAGTAGTAGGCAGAGATGTCCGCGGCGTCCCGGGCGTATTCGTACAGTTCGGCCCGCCCGATGCGGCCCACGGATACGTCCGCCCCCTCTTCGTCCGTCTTCGCTTCATCGCCCTCGTCCTCAACCTCCGGCTGGGGCAAGGTCGCCTCTACGGACTGGAGCACGACCCGGTACTCCGTCGCCACGTGCTGGTCCACCCAGTCGAGAAAGGACTCAGTCTCCTCCACCTCCAGGAGCACGCGGTCCACGCGCTGCTCGTCGTCGATCGCGTAGGTCCAGTGCCCGAGCACGTCGTACGTGTCGCCGGGCACCTCGAGAGGGGCATCTTCATTGGGATGATAAATCTCGACCAATCGAAGGGCCATGCCGTCGGGGGGAAAGAACATAGAACGAACGTGCCCCGAAGGTAAGCACGACACAGGCCTCCGTCCAATCCCCGAACGCCCCCAATCAGAAAAGGGACGCAGGCCGACCGGAGTGCTCCGGTGCCGCCTGCGTCCCAGTAATCGAGCGTTTTCCTGTGGACCGGCCCGGTAACTGACCGGCGACCCGATTAGAAGTAGAGACCAATGTTGATGTTGAAGGCCGTGCGGAACTCACCAGAGATTCCCTGTGCCATCACATCCCCGTAGTTCTCCGCGAAGGGGGCGTTGAACGGGTGATTCTTGCTAATAATGAGATCCGTGTAGACGAACAGCGGCCCGGCCGACGTGAGGAAGCCAACAATGTGGGATTCGTTATCCTCCCATCCATCTACGTTTTTCGTGACCAGACTGTAGTCGTAGTAGGGCTTAATCTGCGAGATCGGGCCCGCATCGACCGGAATCCGGTAGGACAGACTGGATGAGAACACGGTGTGCTCACTGGCGACGCTGTACGTACCGCCGTAGGCGCCCATCGTCACGAAGTCCGTGTTTCCGTCCACGGGCGGGTTGAGCTCCTGCTGCGCAACCTCGAGCTTCGCGCCGAAGCCGCCGTAGCGACCCTGCACGTGGCCCGCGTACGCAGAGTGTGAGTCCGTGTCGCCGGTGCTTTCATTCAGCAGCTGGCCGTACTGTCCGGACACCCCCACCTTGGTGAATCCAAGGTCGCCGTGGTCGAAGGAGTAGGCCACCTTCCCGTTGAACTGGTTCTCTTCACTCAGACTACGGCCCTGCGGCACGACGTCGTAGGAGTATCGGGCAGCGTTGCTGCTTCCGTAGAAGGTCGTGCCCTCCGGATTCATGTAATAGGCAGCCTGTACGTCCCACGGACCGGTCTGGTACATGAACTTGATGCCAGCGTCGTAGTCGTCCTCGAGGCCGACGTAGTACGTGTTGTTGAAGAACCAGCTGCTGGAGGCGTACGGCTGAATGCCGAACGGCACTTGGCTTACGCCCACCTGGGTCTGAAACGCGTCGCTGAATTCGTATCCGACCCAGCCGTGGTGAATGTAAAGGCCGCCGAAGGCATCAGGGTAAATGGCGTACTCCGTGTCGAAGATCAGGCCGCCGTAGGAGCCGCTGGCGTTGATCCGGAAGGTGTCAAACGTAAAGCCCCCGTCGCCGAGCTTGCGGTCTGCTTTATCTTCGAAGCCCTGAAAGCTGCCCGCATCGGCGCCGTAGCTGCGAAAGAGCGCATTGAAGCGGAGCGAGCCGCCAACGCTGACACTGAGGGACGGATCCTCTTCCTGTGGGGCCGCGTCGGTGCTGGCGTCCGCATCGTCTTCCTCATCGGTTTCTTCGTCCTCGCCCACGACGACAATGCCGTCGGCATCGTCAGGGGAGGCTGTCCCGGCCCCGTCTGTAGTGGCCTGTGCGTGAGCAGTCTGGCTGGGAAGCAGAAGACCGGCGGTAAGAAAAAGCGCGAGAAGAGTTGTGAGCAGTCGTTTCATACGTAGTAGACAAAACTTGTGAGGAAAAGTGTGTAGAGCGTCACCTCCTTCTAATTTAGCCTTGAGTTGATTCCAATTGGCCGTGTAAATTGGGGCAAGAGATGACGACAATTTCTTGGACCGCAGTGTGGCTTGCAAGATCTTTCCCCGTACGAAACCCCCGGTCGCTGCGGGGCGACCGGGGGACAACCTGTGGGCAGGAAATGCTTCAGGCACTGTCCTGACTCGAGGAGAACGTGGCGTCGTCCGGCAGCGGCTCCACCGCCTGGTCGGACGCAGCACACTCTTCGGCCTTCTTCATCCACTGATTGACGTCGTCCGGGTGGTTCTTAATCCACTGCCGGGCCGCGTCGCGCTTGCTTGTCTCGCCGCGGTTCCGGAACGCGTTCATCAGGCTTCCGACCTGCCGGTCGTTGGCCTCAAATTCCTTGAGGAAGCAGACCACCTTTTTCGGAAACTCGTCGATGAACTGGTTATCGACGATCGTGAAGATGTCTTCGGGCTGGCCCCAGATGTCCACGTTGTGGCCCGTTCTCGCGCCGTCGACGTATTTGATATCGTAGACGTTCCACTTCCAGTGCGGCTTCCAGCCCGCGACGGCGATCGGCTCCTTGTTGCTGATCGCGGTCTTCAGGGCCTGCCAGTTGGCCGGGCCGCTGGCTGCCGTAACGCTGAATTCGTCGTCTGCGTTATAGAGCTCAAGCGTATTCTTCATCTGCCCGTTGATGGCTGCGCCGGACTCAATGCCGTTGAGCGTACCATCCAGTTCCTGACGATAGTCCATCAGGTCCGGGAAGGTGTCGGCCTCAACGTACGACGGCACCACGACCCCGACCGATGTGCCCTTGTAGGTGTACCCGAGCTTCTGGGACTGGTCCTTGTTCTGGTTCCAGGGGTCCTGGTGGGTGGTGGGGAGCCACGCCTCGTTAAAGAAGTCGGCGTCGCCCTGAGCCACGGACGAGAACGCAATGCCCCCGCCCTGCACCTCATTGACTTTCACGTCCATGTTCAGGCTGTCCTCCAGGATGGCCTCCTGCATGTAGGTCATGGCCATCCCTTCGATCCAGTTGACAGTCACCATCTGCATGTCCCGCGACACGCCCTGGTCTCCGGACCCTCCACCACAGCCAGAGAGGCCGGGAGCAAGGAGTCCGAGGGTTACGAGCATGGCAAGGAGCGATCGTACCGAAGAAGATTGCTTCATTGT
>JBDGQM010000071.1:5099-8023 GCA_042219065.1 Salinibacter sp.
ATGACAACTCGTTCCAGGGACCGGATCCGTTATCGAGCCTGTCCGCCGGTGCCCCCAGCCCTTTCGCCGGCCGCTTGTGTGACGCGGTCCAGAAAGATGGCAAGAATGACGATACCCAGCCCGCCCTCAAATCCCTTCCCGATCTGGAGCTGCTGGAGACCGGCCACCACAGGCTGACCGAGGCCGCTGGATCCAATAAGCGCGGCGATCACGACCATCGACAGGGCCAGCATCACCGTCTGATTGACCCCTGCCAGGATGGTGGGGAGGGCCATGGGCAGCTCCACCTTAAACAGCAGCTGCCGGGGCGTGGACCCAAACGATTGGGCCGCCTCGACGGCTTCCTCGGACACCTGCCGGATGCCCAGGTTTGTGAGTCGCACGCAGGGGGGAGTCGCGAAAATGAAGGTAGCGATCACCCCCGGCACCGTGCCCAGACCGAAGAGCACCACGGCCGGAATGAGGTAAACGAAGGGAGGCATCGTCTGCATGAAGTCGAGGACGGGCCGCACGATCGTGTCGACCGTCTCGCTTTTGGCCGCCCAGATGCCCATGGGGATGCCCACCAGGAGGGAAAAGAGGGAGGCTGTGAGAATGAGCGCCAGGGTGGCCATCGTGACCTCCCAGTAGCCCATGCCAATGCCAAACGTGACCCCGAACAGGGTAAACTCAAGGTCTGAGAGCAGCCCCATGCCTACGAGCGTAAAGAGCCCCACCCCCCGCGAGGCCACCCACCACGCCAGCCCCGTGAGCACCAGAATCATGGCCCAGCTTGGCAGAAAGAGAAGGGCCTGCTCCAGCGCCCCAGTGGTCGCGCCGATGACTGTGGTGACGGCGTCAAAAAACGGCTCAAAGTTGTTCTGCAGCCATTGAATGAGCGCCTCAAATGCACCACCAATATCAAATTCCATGGTGTGATACGGATTGCTCTATTCTCAAGAGACTGGTTGAGCGGAGCTGCCAGGCGAAGCGGGACGAGCGACGCTTAGGCAGCCTCCATTGCTTTCTCCCCGCGAGCGGCCTCCCGCGCTTCGCTTACGGCTTCGGCGTTCCGGGTGACCTCCTCCATCACAGCCTCCCGGTCCACGACGCCCTCCAGGTTGTCGCCGCTGTCGTGGACCGGTACGGGCGCATCGGTCCCCAAAACAAGCGGAAGGATCTCGGCGAGGGGCGTGTGGGGAGAGACAGATGCACCCGACGCTGTCGCTTCTCCGTCCTGGAGGTTGCGCATGACCGTACGCGCCGGGATGATCTTCGTGCGGTCCACGTTCTCGACGAAGGAACGGACGTAGTCGTCGGCCGGCTCGGTGAGAATCTCGGTGGGGGTACCAATCTGGGCAATGCGACCGTCCTTCATGATGGCGATTCGGTCGCCCATCTTCAGCGCCTCGTCGAGGTCGTGCGTGATGAAGAGGATGGTGGCGGCCTGCTCCCACATGTCCTGCAGGTCGAGGAGCTCGTTCTGCATTTCTTCCCGAATCAGCGGGTCGAGTGCGCTGAACGCCTCGTCCATCAGCAAGATCTCGGGATCGTTCACGAGAGCCCGGGCCAGTCCCACGCGTTGCTGCATCCCTCCGCTCAGCTCGCTCGGGTTGCTGTCCTCATACCCCTCCAGCCCCACGAGGTCGAGGGTGCGGCGCGCCTTGTCTCGGCGCTGCTCCATGTCCATGCCACTCACCTCCAACCCGTACTCGACGTTGCCGAGCACGCTGCGGTGGGGGAAAAGGCCAAAGTTCTGGAAGACCATCGACATCTTGGTGCGCCGAAGCTGGCGGAGACTCTCGTCGTCGAGCTCCGTGACATCTTCGTCGTGAACGCGCACGCTTCCGAAGGTCGGATCAATCAGCCGATTGACGCACCGGAGGAGCGTGGATTTCCCGCTGCCCGACAGCCCCATTACCACGAAGATCTCCTGCGCCTGGACCTCGAAGGTTGCGTCGTCGACCGCGATCACGGAGTCGGTTTCCTCCTTCACCTCAGCCTTCGACGCTCCCTCTTGAGCCAGCGTGCGCGCCCGGTCCGGATCACCACCAAAGATTTTCCAAAGCCCTTCTACCTCAATGACAGACATGACATGCAGTCTTTCTCATTCATTGGTAGTGAGTGCAGCGGTCAAGAGAGTAGGCCGACCTCGATTCCCTCTGTCCCAACGACTCAACTTATTTAGCATCCTAGACGCAACATGTTTAGGGAAACTGTGCGCTTTTCCCTGATCCCCCCCTCTTTCATGTAACCTTGTTGAGAACCGTGAGGGTCGCCCTCCTTCCTGCGTCCTTCGGGTCCGCCCCGCCATTTTTTCACAGCGGAGACTATGCGAGTGAAGGGCCGGCGAAGGACCTACAGCGGGATTGGGGGATTCCCCCACGAGCCCGCAGAGATTTTTGCTCATGGCTCTCCGCAACACGTTCCGTACCCTGTGCATCGTACCGGACGACCTGTATGTCTCACGTTTCTCGCCACACAGATTGTTTAGCCCATGAGCTCTGCATCTGACGACCGAAATCGTGTATCACGGAGACGCTTTCTTCACTCTCTGGGCATCGCCGGGGTCGTAGGAGCGGGCGGGTCGCTCCTCACGGCGTGTGGGGGCGGTTCCGATCAGTCTGGGGATGGCGGCTCACCCGCCGAGGGAGAAGCCAGCAGCGCGACGGCCTCGGCAGACTGCTCGGACCTTTCGGGCCTCTCCGACGCGAAGCAGAAACAGCGCAAACAGATGGTGGGCTCCCTCAACTACGTAGAGGAATCCACAAAGCCGGATAAGAACTGTGCGAACTGTTCGCTCTATCAGCAGGAGAAGCATGGCTCTGGTTGCGGAGGCTGCCAGCTCTTCCCCGGGCCCGTCAATGCGCAGGGATACTGTGACTCCTGGGCGCCGACATCGTAGTACGGCGTCGGCCCCGCGCTGCTTGCCCGGCGTACCGATC
>JBDGQM010000072.1:0-6266 GCA_042219065.1 Salinibacter sp.
GAACCAGACTGACTAAAGTAATGAAGCGACTGATACCAAGTGTTGTTTTTGGGCTGGCGCTCCTATTGCTTCCAGGCCTTGCTTGGGCGCAACAGGGGACAGTGACCGGAACGGTGACGGAGGCGGAGACCGGCAATCCACTGCCGGGTGCTACCGTTCAGATTGTTGGTGAGGGAACTGGCGCCGCCACCGATGCCAACGGACAATACAACATCTCAGGCGTTCCGTCGGGACAGCAAACTGTTCAGGTTTCCTTCGTCGGTTACCAGTCGGAGGAGCGAACCCTCAACGTTCCGGCAGGAGGCACGGTCCGGGCCAACTTTCAACTTCAGGCGACAGAGGCGGAACTCGAAGAGGTCGTTGTGACGGGGGTCTCGCAGGGAACCGAAACGCAGAAGCTTGGCTATGCGGTTTCGAAGGTGGACGCCGACCAGCTTGAGGAGGTGCCTGCTACGAATCCCGCGAACTCACTTCGCGGGACGATTTCAGGGGTTCGGATCGTTCAACCGTCCGGTGAGCCGGGTTCAACTCCTCGAATCCGCCTTCGGGGCACAGTGTCGATCACGGGGAGTCAGGATCCCTTAATTGTGGTCGATGGAGCCATTACGCAGGGGTCGCTGGAAGACATCGACATGCAGAACGTGAAGTCCATCGAGGTGGTCAAGGGCGCTGCGGCCGCATCGCTTTACGGATCGCTCGGGGCGAACGGAGTCGTTCAGATCATCACTGAGAAGGGGAAAACAGGAGGGGGAACGCGTGTGACCGTCCGAAACGAGGTTGGCTTCTCGCAGCTGGCGAACAAGCTTGATCTTGCGACGCACCACAACCGTGGATTCATCAACGATCAGGGAGAGGTGGTCAATCAGTATCGTCCGGACCCCAGTCAGTCAGAAAGCTGCACGGCGGCTCCCTGCACGCCCTATTCCCCACTTCCGGGATCGCTGAATGTTGTGGACAACGCATTCAGTCAGACCTTCGATCAGCAGGAAGAGCTCTACACGCCGCAGCCCTTCTACACCAACTACGTCTCCTTTTCGGGGAGCCAGGAAGATCTTAACTACCTCGTTTCATTCGAGAATCTCAATCAGGGAGGAGTCATAGAGCGAGCGGAAGGGTACAAGCGGCGAAACTTCCGTGTGAACGTAGGGAACCAAGTCACAGACTGGTGGAACGTCAATGTATCGTCACTCTACAGCCGACAATCTGGGCTTGACATTGACGAGCAAGGTCAGGGAGACAATGTGTTTTACGGAACTCTGCTTGCTGCTCCGGATCTCGACCTGGACGCGTCTGCTCCGGATAGCATTGACGCCCCAGTAAATCCGTTCGTCAACTCGAGCAATGCCTCGAACCCGCTCTACACTCTGGCGACGAACAACGATGACTTTCAAGACGAGCGGATTCTGGGCAACATCAGCACGACGTTTGATCTCACCGACTGGCTGACGGTTGACGGGCAGTTCGGATACGACCGCGAGGAGAATACCTTCTCCAACTCCACCCGAGTTGGTACGCTGCCGGCGTCCCCGACGGGATCGCCCTCACAGGGATTCATTTCCCAGAATACTTCAACGGAAGTGCTGAAGACGGCTCGGGGACGGGTTCTGCTGAGTCAAGAGTTCAGTGACCTAACCACTGAGCTTACCGGAACGTATTTCTACGAAGAGCGCGAGCAACAGGGGTTCAATGCGTCTGGATCGCAGTTCTTCGCAAAGGACGTTCCGCAACTCGATAACTCGGACCCGAGTACCCTCAACGCGGGATCGTTCTCTCGGACAATCAGGGCGGAGAACATCAGCGCCAACCTCGTTCTGGACTACAAAGATCGATATATTCTCGATGCTGTGGTGCGACGGGACGGATTGTCGTTGTTTGGAGAAGAAGCACGCTACCAGACGTACTTTCGTCTCACTGGTACCTACCGGCTGACACAGGATTTCGACATTCCTGGTGTGGGACAGCTTAAGCTGCGTGGTAACTATGGGACTGCAGGAGACCGCCCTCCCTTCGCGGCTCAGTACGAGACCTTTCAGGTAACGCAGTCGGGAATTTCCAAGCAGCGGCTGGGGAACGAAGACATTGAGCCCGTAAACCTGACCGAGTGGACTGCAGGCGTAGACGTTGCCTTCCTGAACCGGTTTCAATTTTCAGCGACGTACTCAGATTCTAAGTCCTCCAACCAGGTACTCGAGGTGCCGCTTTCGGCCGCTGCTGGCTTTAACACACAGTTCCAGAACGCAGGAACCATTGAGTCTAGTAGCATAGAGATGAACCTGCGGGGGACGATCCTTGACCGGGAAAAGCTGACGCTGGACGCAGGACTCACGTTCAGCTCTACAAGTCAGGAGGTGACAGAGCTTGGCCGACCGCCGTTCACGAGGAACATTGGTTCTGCCATTGATCTCTTCCGGATTGGAGAAGGCGTGCCGGTGGGGGCGATTTACGGAAATCAGCTGGCGACGTCCATCGACCAGCTCCGGTTCGGCGAAGACGGAGGTCTGAACGGGTACGAATCCCAGGTTTCGGGAACCGACGACGTGCTTACCCGCGATGACCTGATGATCAATGACGAAGGGTACGTCATCGAGCGTGGAACGCAGTACACGTCGAAGGAGACGGCCTTCTACGTCACCAACTCGAATGGGCAGCGGGTTACCAAGAAAATTGGTAACTCCATCCCGGACTTCTCCATGGGGCTCAACACATCCCTCAGCTACGGCAACTGGTCGCTGTATGCACTGGCCGACTGGGAGAAAGGTGGGGACGTTTACAACTACACCAAACAGCTCCTCATCTTCAACGAGCGAGCAGGCGTCGTTGACCAGGCAGACAAACCAGAGGGAAAACGCCACAACCTGAGCTACTACCTCAGTGGACCCTACAACCAATCCAACCCTTCCAGTTACTTCGTGGAGAACGGATCGTACCTGAAGCTCCGTGAGGTGTCGGTTGGATACACGTTCAGCAACGATCTCCTGCAGAGGATTGGAATCGGAGATCAACTCCAGACTGCGGAACTCAACGTGAGTGGCCGTAACCTCTTCACGATCACCCCATACAGCGGGTACGATCCTGAGGTGTCGGTGCAGAGTGGCGATGGCGACACGCAGCCAACCAACTTCAAGGTCGACGACTTCGGATATCCCAACTTCCGGAATTACACCTTCTCACTCGAGTTCAAGTTTTAGATAGAACGCCTGTGTGACCAGCCGCACGCAGCCCTGCCTGCGTGCGGCAATGGTCACTTGTTTCCTTGATCTGCTCCAGACCAAAAACACTTGTATTATGAATTCCTCTGCTACACAGACGGGGATTCGATGGATTTCTCCAGTTCTAATCCTCGCTTTTGCCCTGATTGTACCAGGGTGTGATGGGCTCGCCGACCTGAACGTCGACAACAAGAACGCCCCGAATCGTTCCGAAGCACTCGCAAACCCGGGTGATGTAGTTTCTCTTCTCTCGGGAGGATACCGCACTTTTTACCAAGCGATATACGGAAGCTCGGGAGGCAACCGCTCGTTCTATGCCCCTGGCCCCCACCTTGATGGATTTGCGGATGCTCAGACGATGACGAATGCGTTCGCCAGTCTGTGGACGCCCTCCAAAGAGCCGAAAGTTCGCATTCAGAACACCCTTTCGAGCTCTGTTGTGTCGGACCTGATTGAGCCAGTTTGGGGGCCTTTAAACTCGTCCCTCTCGACAGCGAACGATGTGATTATCCAGATCGAGGACCAGGGCCTCAAGATTCGCGTCGATGGCAGTGACCAGACTCAGAAAGTCTTGGCGGCCGCTTACCTTCTCCGGGGATGGTCGCATGGGCGATTGGCCAACATATTTAATAAGTCATACATCCTGACGAAGGACGCGGATGTTGCAAATCTACAGTTCTCGAAGTATCCAGCCGTGGCCAATCGAGCCGTGAAGGACTTCGAGCGAGCGATAGAGATTGCGAACAACAATAGCTTCACGCTGAACCAGTTCTTGCCCTGGACCAGTGGAGTCAGCAGTGCAGAGTTCTCTGAGATCGCAAATACGCTGGCGGCTCGTGTCATGGTAAGCAACAGCCGAACTGCGTCGGAGAACTCAGACCTCAGCAGTGTTGAGGGATACAGTTGGGGAGATGTCTTGTCCTTCACGCAGAACGGCGTGGATCAGACCATTTCGCTCACCCTCGATGGGTTCGCTGGCGACTGGGTTGACTCGTACCAGTACCTGAGTGTGCGTGTGAAATGGTACTACCGGGTGGATAATCGGCTCATCAACCTGATGGACTCGAGCTATCCTGTGAAATACCCGAAGACGGCGGCTGAAAATGGCACAGTCTTGCCGATGGCGGAGTCGAATGACCAGCGTCTCTGTACTACTCAGACTACGGGCACGGGACCGCCCCCTCCCGACGCAGACTACAAGCCGGAGGGATGTTACTTCGCGCATGTCACCGACCTGAGCTTCTACACCGTGTCGCGAGGTCCGCGCCTGTTTAGCAACTACTGGTGGGCCCGGCCCTTCGCCCTGCCTCAGGGAAGTGGTTCTACGACACCCTTTGGTGCCGGCCCCCGTCCATTCTTCCTTCCTGTAGAGAACAACACCATGATGGCGGAGGCCATGATTCGGGCAAATGGTGACGTAAGTGGTGCCCAATCGGTCATCAACAATGGGACGCGTGTAGAGAACGGCGGATTGGACCCTCTCAGTGGGGCCAATCAAGAAGAAGTGCTGAACGCGATCTTCTACGAGCGCGACCTCGAACTTTATCGGATGGTACACGGGCAGAGCTACTACGACCTGCGACGCCGTGGAGCGATGCAGGCCGGCACGCCCCTGCACCTTCCGGTTCCGGCAAGCGAGCTTCAGACCGTGCAGGCCGACCTTTACACGTTCGGCGGAACTGGCTTCTCGGGCGAGCCTGGGACTGCCTCTGGAGACCAGGCTTGGTGTAAGCCGGTCAACGGGAATGTCACGTCCACGGGCAACGTCTCCCCCAATGGATGTACCGGTCCATACAGCGTACCAAGTGGAAACGCCCTTGAGGCAAACCAGGGTGATGGAGGAGTTCAGCCTGCGCGCGCCAACACACAATAGTCTCACATAGAACCGGTGTGGGATGCATTCCTCGAGGCCAGGAGCGTAACAGCTCCTGGCCTTTTTCATTGGCCCTACAATGTGTCGTACGGGGCTGCCCGTGTGCCTGAAAACCATCCCGCACGCCGACCGCCGTCGGTGATCGTTCTGCCTCAGGCGGTGCTCACGGTCGAAAAGATCTTGATCCTGTCCGCCGTCGAGAGACGTGCTCACGAAGGGGTTTTCGGATGCGAGAAGGACAACGCCCCTTCTCGGGTCCACGTAGAGGGAGAGCTCGGGCGCTACATTGTTCGGTGAGAAAAAATTAGTCGTCGCACCTGATACACGTGAACAGCGGAATGCTGAGCAGAAGTACGTTCCTTGTTCTAGCCGCGATCTTTCTGTGCGGACCTGCCGCCGCCCAAACAGATGGAGTTGTTCGTGGAATCGTCACGTCCGCTGAAAATGGAGAGGTACTGCAGGGAGCCAACGTTATCTTTATCGGCATTGACGCGGACGTGCGGCGAACTGCAGTTACGGACGGGGATGGATTCTACGCAGTCCGCGATGTCGAGCCTGCCCGTTATCGGGTACGGATAAGCTATGTGGGTTTTGACACCCATCAGGATACCATCAACGTATCAGCAGGACGACGAAGCTACAATGTTACCCTGCGCTCGACGGCCCAACGACTTGATGAGGTGCGGGTTGAAGTGGAGCGGGGGGCGACTCAGCGAAAGGCTGGTCTTCAAACCGTTGGTGCTCAGGATCTTGGTCGGATCCCGACCCCTGGACCCGGTGGAGACCTTGCCTCCTATCTCCAGACCCTGCCCGGCGTCGTTGCGGGCGGGGACCGGGGGGGCGGCCTCAATATTCGGGGGGGAAAGACGAGCCAAAACCTTTTCCTCGTCGATAACATTCCGATCGTCAAGCCCCTTCATATTTCGAGTTTTTACTCAGCGTTTCCGGAGGGGGCTGTCAAGGGGGCAGATGTGTACGCGGGAGGGTTTGGGGCAGAGTACATGGGAAAGATTTCTGCGGTGGTAGATGTGACCCTGCGCAAAGGAAACATGCAGGAATACGCAGGAAGTGCCTCAGTGAGTCCGTTTGTCAGCTCTGCACGCATCGAGGGACCGGTTGAGAAGGGACGACGGTCTTTCCTGGCCATTGTGCGTCGGTCGACGGTGGAGGAAACGGGGCCCCTT
>JBDGQM010000072.1:6366-8905 GCA_042219065.1 Salinibacter sp.
GGCCAGCAATGCCGAACGCACGGCGGGCTTGCAAAAGGGGTTTTTCGACCTGGAGCAGGAACGGGAGACCTCGTGGGGAACGGTTCGGTTTGGCATGCGCACCCAGTTTACAACGTACAGGTTTATGGTCGATCAGAAGTTCACGTTTTCCCAGTCGGGACAGCCATTTGGGGGAGCGCTGAATGCGTTTGGAGCTTTGGAGACAAATCTGGGAGAGCACTTCACGTTTGCGCCGAGCCTTGGCTTTCAAATCCATTCCCGCACGTTTCCCCCTACCTATGAACCACGGCTCCGCCTCACATATCGGCCGGACGGCACGGATCAGCAGGAGGTGAGCTTGGCCCTCGGCAAGTATCACCAAATGTCGCAGGGCATCACCGACACTCAGGACGCGGGCACCCAGTTTACGATCTGGACCCCTGAACCGGTAACAGACACGCCCCCACGGGCACTGCACGGCATTCTGGGATATCAGCAACAGATCGCCGACAATCTGAATGTGAACGTGGAGGGTTACGTCAAGGACATCGCGAATATTGCAGTTCCAAAGTGGAGCGTCCTCAACCGCTTCCAAACCGAACTCACGTCGGCGGAGGGGATGACGTACGGGCTGGACGCGAGGGTCGAGTTGACGATGAACTCGTTTTACCTTTACGCAGGGTATGGATGGTCCCGTGTCACCTACAAGGCCGCGCAGGACGACCTCGGCGCATGGATTGAGGGAAGCGTGTTCGAGTTTTCTCCTTCTCATGACCAGCGGCATCAGGTCAATGTCGTCTCGGAGTTTCAGGTTGGGGATGTGTCCGCGAATCTCAGCTGGGAGTTCGGGTCCGGGCGTCCCTACACGAAAGCGTATGGCTTTGACCTTGCGCCCGATGTTGTCAGCCAACTCACGTCGCCAGTGGACAAATCCGGCCAGGCCCTTGTTCTCTTCGATGAGCCGTACGGGGGGCGCCTCCCTTCTTACCACCGGCTCGACGCATCGGTGAGCCGACCGTTCGAGCTCTCTCCCCAGACCACGCTGGAGGCGAAAGTTGGGGCCATAAACCTCTACGATCGCAGGAATATATTTTACTACGACATAAGTAGAAACAATATCGTCGACCAGATTCCCATTTATCCGTACGTATCAATAACGGTGTCCGTAAACTAAATAGTCGGTACGTGTCATATGAGGACCTGTGCGTACGTTCTTTTGCTTCTTTTCCTATTCGTCGGATGCGACGCGACCATCGACCCCATCCGTAAAGATACGTACTCGGTGTACGGGTACATCTCCCCCTCTGCTGACCGGCAGTTCATTCGGGTAAAGCCTCTCGAGGAGCCGCTTCGCGCGGACGCGAATCGCACTCTGGACGTGACGGTGACGCTTCAAAATGTGAATACGGGAAAGACGCTTCCGCTTCGCGACTCGGTCATTGTGTTCGTAGACGAGGGGGACAGCCTCGTCACGCACAACTTCTGGACCGACGCTGACATTCAGCCTGAGACGACGTACCAGTTGTCAGTTGAGGGAAAGGATGGAGTTGTCACGACGGCCGAGACGACAACCCCTACTGGTGTGCCCGCGACGGCGAGTCCGCGGAAGGGGAATTGCCTTACGCAGTTTGAGGTCCAATTCAATGAAGCAGTGCGGGCCCCGATTCGTCTGCGTGGTGAATTTGAGTACGACGGAAAACGCCAGCGAGTCCCCATCGACGCTACGGTGACCGCTCCTGAGGGCGAGGATCCCTCCCTCAAATTCGTTCCGGAAAACGACCTCCTCGATACCAGAATTCCCGGCAAGGAGCTTATTGAGATCCCCTTTGGGCCCAATCTTTTGCCCCCTCGCTGCTTAGAGCTTGCCAGTGATACGCTCACGGTCAGCTACGTCTACGCAAGCTCGAACTGGCATAACTTCGACATAGATGCTTCCGATCCTACCAGCTTCATTAAGTATGTTGAGAACAACCAGATCAACAATGGACAGGGGTTCTTTGGGTCTCTTACCCGAGGGGAGGTGACTGTAACAGTCGACACGACAGACACCCTTCGGGTGAGGCGATCTGTCTCCTTCTAAAAGTCGCTTGCACACGGCGGTGGGACTTACGACGAACCCGTAAGGGACGGAGGGGGCTGTAACGATGGCGTCGATCTGGGACTGCACGGGGACATTGTGCGGGGACCGGAGATTCTACCCGCACATTGTTTTCAGACACGCAGTCCCAGACTGACCAATGACCACTTTCCTCTCCCGCATTTTCCTCTTCATGCTCGTCGGCCTTGCCGTGCTGACCGCCCCGGTGTCGGCCCAGCAAAGCGACATGGCCGACGACGGGCCCACCGTCGTTGAAACCGCGGTCCAGGCGGACGACTTTACCATTCTTGCGCAGGCCCTGAAGGCGGCCGACCTTGCCGGCGCCCTCCAGGGCGACGGGCCGTTTACCGTCTTCGCGCCCACGGACGCCGCTTTTGAGGCCCTGCCGGAGGGCCAGCTCGAGACGCTCCTCAAGCCCGAAAACAAGGCGCAGCTGCAGGCCATCCTGAAGTACCACGTCGT